>NZ_JBKEVI010000007.1:0-118428 GCF_056357035.1 Bifidobacterium sp. LH_417 | reverse complement strand
GAGGAGACCTGCCCATAGTACGAGAGGACCTGGGTGGACGAACCTCCGGTACGCCGGTTGTCACGCCAGTGGCACCGCCGGTTGGCTGCGTTCGGAAGGGATAACCGCTGAAAGCATCTAAGCGGGAAGCCCGCTCCAAGATAAGTATTCCCTGGCTCTTCGGAGCCGTGACCCCCCATGTAGAACACGTGGTCGATAGGCCGGACGTGGAAGCCCCGCGAGGGGTGGAGCCGACCGGTACTAACGGGGAAGCGCGACACACAACCCCACCCCCAGGGGTGGGAGAGCATCACCACAGCGAAGACTGCGCGAAAACACGCGACACGGAACAACGGTCCGTGACCACGAAACACGATCAACAAGCGTCCACCATCCGGTCCCCGAACCACCAGCTAGGGAACGACCCCGAGCGGGGCGGGTCCCACAATTGAAGATTTGCGGCGGTCATGGCCCAGGGGAGACGCCCGGACCCATTCCGAACCCGGAAGCTAAGACCTGGCACGGCGATGGTACTGCACCCGACAGGGTGTGGGAGAGTAGCACGCCGCCGCACCACAACGAGAACAGGACCCCGGTCGAGCAACACGCTCCCGGGGTCCACCCATACCCGGACCCCGGACAAGCCACACGCCCCCGGGACCCCGTCATACCCAGACCCAAACACACGGGGACGGGGAAACACCCGCCACGACACCACACGCGCGTGAAACCACCCACCGACGCCACACGCCACCTCCCGCCAGCGGGAGAAAACAACGGACACACGCGACGGGAACGAACCCGCCAGCCACCCACCGACACCACACACGCGGACACGAAACCACCCTCCGGCGCTACGCGCCACCTCCCGCCGGCGGAAGGAAACAACGGACACCACCGCCGACGAAGAAGCCAACGGGAGGAGACGCTATCGGGCGGGGCTGGCGATACGGCCCAGGGCGATCGCGGTGGTCAGCACATAGGCCTCACGGGGATTCGGGGGAAACAAAGAGAGAGGGGACGCCGTTGTCCGATCCTGTTGGAGCATCTGATTTATCGACATGACCGTTGGGCGATCATGTTCGGCATCGAAGGCGATGCATCCTATCGATGCGCGACGCGCGGCAGGAAGACGGCTCATGCCATCCATGCCGCTGCTGTATCGTTCTTAGGCTGTTGCTGTTCAGCGGTTTTCGATGGCTTCGAATGCCTTGGTGGTGGCCTCGCTGTAGCCGGCCTGGGCGAGGGCGTTCATGCCGCTGGCCTCGAAACCACGCATAACGGCCGCCATGAACTTCTTTCCGTTCATCATGATGATGTCCTTTCGTTGGTGCGCCTGCGGCGCATGTGGGCGGTATCTCCGTCCATCGCCGCCCAGCATAATCCCATGCACCGACCTCTGTAAAGTCACTTTGTAAAATGCGTGTTTCGCGGTTCTTCGGTCGACGTCCTGTGAGGCGGGGTATCCGTTCTGGAATTGCTGAGCATCCATGCGGAGTGCAAAAAAGTATCAATTCTTGCCATCTAATGCGAGGAAACACCAGTGTTTCTCACGGGAGAATTGTATTAACGCTTCAACGAGGAGCGATAAAGACAACGAAGTTCAGGTAAGGAGACAACGTGGCTCGGGGATTGATGAGAACACTGCTGCCGGGGTTCCTGGCGATCGCGGTGTTCATGACGGGAGACGGCTTCGAGCTGACGTTCCTGTCGAAGTATGTCGTGGATCAGGGATTCAGCTCGTCGCAGGCATCGATGCTGTTCACCATGTATGGTCTGGTCGCGGCGTTGGCCGGATGGTCGTCCGGAGTGCTTGCGGAGATGTTCGGCGCCAAGCGCATCATGCTGGTCGGCGCGGTCTCGTGGATCGCTCTGCACCTGGTGTTCATCGGTGTGGCGTTGCCGAGCCACATCTATCCGCTGATGCTGGTGTCGTACATGCTGCGCGGCATGGGCTACCCGCTGTTCATCTACAGCTACGTGGTACTGCTCGCACAGACCGTGGACCCGAGCAAACTGGCCTCGGCCATGGGATGGTTCTGGACCTCGTACTCCTTCGGCATCGGCGTGTTCGGTGCTTACCTGCCCGCGTTCATCACGCCGGTGATCGGCGAATACTACTCGCTGTGGGTGTCGCTGCCGTTCTCGATTGCCGGTCTGCTCATTTGCCTGTGGTTCGTGCCGAAGACACGCAATGCCGATCTCGACGCGATGAGCACCGCCGACAAGCTGCGTGAACTCTCCCGCGGCGTCACCATCCTCAAGGAGAACCGCCAGATCGCCTTCGCCGCCGTGCTGCGCGTGATCTGCAACCTCACCCTCTACGGATTCCCGGTCATCATGCCGCTGTACCTCGCCACGCATACCAACGGCGGCGGCGCATGGTTCAAGGTCACCGAATGGTCCACCATCTGGGGGCTGCTCTTCGTCGTCACCGTGTTCGGCAACGTGTTCTGGGGTCGTATGGGCGACCGGTTCGGCTGGATGCGCCAGATGCGTTGGTGGGGATGCTGGCTCTCCGCCCTCGGCACGCTCGCCATGTACTACGTGCCCCAGTTCTTCGGCCGCAACCTGCCGCTCATGTACCTGTGCGCGGTGGTGCTCGGCATGGGTATCTCCGCCTTCGTGCCGATGGGTGCGGTGTTCCCCGCGCTGGAGCCCGAGCACAAGGGGGCCGCGGTCTCCGCGCACAACCTCGCCTCCGGTCTGACGACCTTCTGCGGTCCGTTCATCGCCACCGTGCTGCTGGAGACGGTCGGGTTCGCCGGCGTGTGCTGGGCGTACGCGATCTGCTACATCGGCGGATCGGTCGTCTCCCTGTGGATTCGACCGAAGCAACCCGGTTTCGATGAGAAAGGTCGTCGCATCGATCGGAGCGTGTCCACGGAGACGATGCCGGCGATGGCCTCGCAGTCCTCGGCCGTGGTCTGATCCGTCTTTCCCATCCATATCAACCAACAACCATCAACAACCATCCAATCAAAGGAGCATCATCATGAAGGCAGTCGTTCTCGAGAAGCAGGGCGTCATCAACGTGCGCGAGGTCCCGGACGTCCAGGCGCCCGGTCCCGGCGAACTGCGCATCGCGCCGCATACCGTGGGCGTGTGCGGCTCCGACCTGCACTACTACACGCACGGACGCGTCGGCAAGTACGTCGTCGAACAGCCGATGATTCTCGGTCATGAGGCCGCGGGCACCGTGCTCGAAGTCGGCCCCGGCGTCACCGATTTCAAGCCCGGCGACCGCGTCGCCCTCGAACCCGGCATCCCCGACATGACTTCGCGCGCCAGCCGACTGGGCATGTACAACGTCGACCCGGCCGTGCGCTTCTTCGCCACCCCGCCGATCGACGGTTGCCTGTGCGAAGAGGTCATCCACCCGGCCGCGTTCACCTACCACCTGCCCGACAACATGAGCTTCGGCGAGGGCGCGCTGCTCGAGCCTACCGCCGTGGGCATGTGGGCCGCCACCAAGGCGCGTATCAAGCCCGGCGACGTGTGCGTCGTGACCGGATCGGGCACGGTGGGCATGCTCACCGCTTCCGCCGCGCTCGCCGGCGGCGCCTCCAAGGTGCTCGTCTCCGACGTCTCCGCCGTCAAGCTTGGCATCATCGGCCAGATTCCGGGCGTCATCCCGGTCGATCTGACGAAGGAGGATCTCGTCGAGCGGGTCCGCGAGGAGACCGGCGGCTGGGGTGCCGACGTGGCGTTCGAATGCTCCGGCGCACCGAAGGCCTACGAGACGTTCTGGAAGCTCATCGCCCCCGGCGGCTGCGCGGTGCTCGTCGGCATCCCGGTCGATCCGGTGTCGATTGACATCACCGAGCTGCAGGCCACCGAAGTGCGTATCGAGAACGTCTTCCGCTACGCCAACGTGTACCAGAAGGCCATCGATTTGGTCGCCAGCGGCAGGCTCAACCTCAAGCCCTTCATCACCGACACCTTCGCGATGAAGGACGCCAAGGCAGCCTTCGACCGTATGGACGAGGGTCGTCCGGGTGACATCAAGCTGCAGATCACCGTCGACCGCGACTGATCGCGCGGTTGACAGGTGACCGTCCGACGGCGGCGTGACGGCCGTCCGAGGGGCACCATGAATAATCGATGACGGGCCGGCGGGATTCCCTTTTTCCGCCGCCGGCGCGCATCGGCATTTCCGGTGTTCCTCGGACGGTCGTCACGTCGTTTTCCGATGCCCGGTGGTATCCGTCGACGGGAGCCGGTGAACGATCGGAGGCCGGACATCGGGCGGCGGACGGTGCGGTATCGTGGAGGAATCGACGAGGAGGTTGGCGATGGATGCGCGTGACGCCGGCATGATCCCATACTCGGATGCTGGATCGCTGGAGGTGATCGTCCCCGATGGGGACGCCGCCATACGCTGGTCGAGCCACGGGTATCCGAGCGCGTTGGCCCGATGGCACTACCATCCGCAGATCGAAATCCACCTGATCCGTGAGGGAAGCGGACAGCTCATGGCCGGGGACGGACTCATGCCGTTCGAGGCGGGGCATGTGGCGATGATCGGCTCGAACCTGCCTCATAACTGGCTGTCGGACATCATCCCCGGCGAACGGCTCGCCCATCGTGACGTGCTGTGCCATGTCCGCCCGCAGACGCTGCGATTGCTGGCGTCGGCGTTCCCCGAGACCGCCGGGTTCGAGCAGGTGGTGCGTCGCGCGTCGCATGCACTCGTCCTGTCGGGAGACTCCGCGCACGAGGCGGGAGGCCTGCTGGAGACGATGGGGGAGCATGACGCGGCGCGGCGCGTGGCCGACCTCATCGCCATCCTCACGGTGTTCCAACAGGCGCCGGCGGATGAGGTTCGCACCGTGGTGACCCCGGGATACAATCCGCAGGTCGCCTTCGGTGCCGAGGACGACGTCAACGTCGCCATCGCCTATATTTCGTCGCATCTCGATACGGTCACGCTGTCGGATGCCGCCGAAGCGGCCTCGATGAGCGTATCGACCTTTTCCCGCTTCTTCAAACGGGTGGCCGGCATCGGTTTCGCCGATTTCGTCCGTCGCCTGCGCGTGGGGCGCGCCTGCCGCCTGCTGACCTGCACCGATCTGCCGATCGCACGTATCCAACGGATGAGCGGCTATGACAACGCCTCCAACTTCAACCGCCGGTTCCGCGACGAGACCGGCGTGACACCGTCGCAGTACCGTCACGCGCATGCATCCTGATGTGCGTCGCTCACGTCATCTCAGCAACGGGATCGTGCGCGTGGGTGAGCTGTTGAGGGGAAGTGTAATGCATGCACGCCGTTGTGTATGCAAGCGCTATGATAATCCAATCACGGCGGAAACATATTGATATTCCGCAGAATGATATCGCAGTTTTCTTGAGCGTGGCTCATATTGTGCAAGCGCTATTATCGTAGATGTCAACCAATCGGACATCACGATACGCAGCACACGACAAAGGAGTTCACGTGGTAGACCGCAATCTCTTCTCGCTCGGTACGCTTGGCGCACATCCGGCGATGAACCCGGACCGCATCATCCAGGGCGACCGGTGGCGCATCGGCGTCATCACCGAGTCGCTCATCCGCTTCGAATGGTCCGATTCCGGCCGGTTCGTCGACGACGCCACGCAGTCCGTGCTCAACCGCGACTTCGGCCCGGACGCCGCACCGGAGTTCACCGTCATCGAACGCGACGGATGGCTGGAGATCGACACGCCGTCGCTCCATATCTCCTACAATCAGGCCCCGTTCAGCAAGGAGGGCCTGTATGCCACCATCAAGAACGTCAAGGCCATCGACAACACGTGGCATTACGGCGACGATCAGATGCGCAACCTCGGCGGCACGGCGCGCACCCTCGACTTCGCCAACGGCCGCATCCCCGTCGGTCCCGGCGTCAACGGCACCGACGGCTGGGCCGTCATCGACGATTCGGAGTCGAACATCATCCGCGAGACGCCGGAAGTCAACGGCAAGGCGAACCCGTTCGGCACGTGGGTGACGCCGAAGCCGGAGCCCACCACCGACTTCTACCTGTTCGCCTACGGGCACCGCTACCGCGAGGCCGTGCACGACCTCTACCGCCTGACCGGACCGACCCCGCTGCTGCCGCGCTTCACGCTCGGCAACTGGTGGAGCCGCTACCACCGCTACACCGAGGCCGAGTACATGACGCTCGTCGAACGGTTCGAGAAGGAGGGCATCCCGTTCACCACCGCCGTGGTCGACATGGACTGGCATCTCGTCGACGACGTCGACCCGAAGTACGGTTCCGGCTGGACCGGCTACACGTGGAACAAGGACTTCTTCCCCGATCCGAAGCGCTTCATGGCGTGGCTGCACGAGCAGGGCATGAAGATCACGCTCAACGTGCACCCGAAGGACGGCGTGCGCGCGTTCGAGGAACGTTACCCGGAACTCGCCGAGGCGATGGGCATCGACCCGAAGACCGAGGAGGCCGTGCAGTTCGACCTCACCGATCCGAAGTTCATGGAGGCCTACTTCGACAAGCTCCACCATCCGATGGAGGACGAGGGCGTCGACTTCTGGTGGCTCGACTGGCAGCAGGGCGGCACCACCCGCCAGCCCGGCCTCGACCCGCTGTGGGGCCTCAACCACCTGCACTACCTCGACTCGGCGCGCGCCGACGGCAGCGACTACGCCGCGCGCAACCCGCGCCCGCTCACCTTCTCCCGTTACGCCGGCCCCGGCTCGCACCGCTATCCGATCGGCTTCTCCGGCGATACGGTCGTCAACTGGGAGTCCCTGAAGTTCCAGCCCGAATTCACCGCCACCGCCTCCAACATCGGCTACGGCTGGTGGAGCCACGACATCGGCGGCCACATGTTCGGCTACCGCGACGAGGAGCTGGAGGCGCGCTGGTACCAGTTCGGCGCGTTCAGCCCGATCAACCGCCTGCACTCCACCGACTCGCCGTTCAACGGCAAGGAGCCGTGGAACTTCCACGGCGACGTGGCCGCCGCGATGACCGCCGCGCTGCGCCTGCGCCACGCGATGATCCCGTACCTGTACACGATGAACCGCCGCGCCGCCTACGAGGGCGAGCCGCTCGTCCAGCCGCTCTACTGGGACTGGCCGGAGATCCGCGACGCGTACAAGCTCGTCGACGAGTTCCGCTTCGGCACCGAACTGCTCGTCGCGCCGATCGTCGCCCCGGCCGAGAAGAGCGTGCAGCGCGCGAAGGCCGACGTGTGGCTGCCGCAGGGCACGTGGTTCGACTTCTTCGACGGGCGCCGCTACGCATCGCGCCCGGCGAACGGCCGTCGCATCGAGGCGTGGCGCGGCCTCGACCGCATCCCCGTGTTCGCGAAGGCCGGCGCCATCGTCCCGTTGCAGGAGGAGAGGGCCGGTGAACCGCTCAACTCGGTCGCGAACCCGCAGTCCCTGCGCGTGGTCGCCTTCCCGGGCGCGAGCGGGTCGTTCACGCTGTGGGAGGACGACGGCGCGCCCGAAGCGTCCGTGCGCTGGGCGTCGACCGCACTGTCGCTGCATCTGGGCGAGACGGACGGTGCCGCGACGGCAGCGACGTTCACCGTCGCGCCGGTCGCCGGCGCCGCCGACGTCGTGCCCGAGACGCGCGACTGGACGATCGTCCTTCGCGGCGTCGACGCGTCGGCGGTCGGTGACGGTGGCGCGAACGTGACCGTCACGTCCGACGGCCGCACGGTCGCCGCCGACGTCTCCTACGACGCGGCGACGCTGAGCGCGGTCGTGAAGGTCTCCGGCGTGGCTGCGACGGACGGTCTCACGGTGACGTTCGTCGCCGGTCTGCCGGTCGCCGGCGACACCGTGGTCGAGGACGCGTTCGCCGTACTCAAGGACGCGCAGATGCTCTACCTCACCAAGGAGACCGCCTACGCGATGGTCAAGGAGCTCGGCAGGGACGCGCTGCCGGCGCTCCACACGATCGAGGACATGCACGGCGTGGACGAGAGCCGCGAATTCGACTCGCACATGCCGCAGCCGGTGATCCAGGCGCTCGCCGAGGTCCTCACCCGGGCCTGACCGCATGACGCATGAACGAGCCCCGACCCCGCGGTTTCCCGCAGGTTCGGGGCTCATGCGTTGCAACGGTCTTCGAGGCTATTCCCCGCAGATCTCGGCCAGATAGGTCTCCACGTAGCGCAGGGCCGCGCCGATGATCGTCTGGTTCTCTGCCTGGTAGCTGCGGCGCAGCGTGAACCGTTCGGTGCCGAACGGGCTGCGTTCGATGACCCGGCGCTTCAGGTCCTCGATGTCGGAATCCTCCAGATACTGGGAGGCCTCGCCGCCGACGATCACGTCGCCGGCGATGACCGAACGCGCGTTGACGATCGCCTGCGCCACGTAGTCGAGCCACTCGTCCATGCGCTCGCGGTGGTGGCGCTCGCCTTGTTCGAGCACGCTGAAGAAGCCGGGGATGGACTCGTAGTCTTCGGGCAGCGATTCGGGCGAGCAATACGGGTCCATGCAGCCGCGGTTGCCGCAGTAGCATTCGCGGCCGTTCGGTACGAGCGTCATATGCTCGATGGCGCCGTTGCACATGTTCGGCCCTTGGTAGAGTTTGCCGTTCACGATCACCGCGCCGCCCGGCCGCCGTTCGAGGTAGACGCATACGGCGTCGGTGAGCGAATGGTCGAACCAGAGTTCGGCCATCGCAGACGCGTCGGAATCGTGGATCATCATGCACGGGCGGTGGATGGACTGCGTGATCGTGTCGAGCGTGAGTCCCGTGTTGCGCATGATGTTGCCGAAGATGATCCGGTCGCCGGCGTGGCTGACGATGCCCTGGACGGAGAAGGAGACGCCGAGCACCGGCCCGTGCTTCTTCTCCACCTCCGCCGCGAAGTTCTCGATGATGGCGCCGACGCGCTGGTAGTACACGTTGGCGTTGCGGTAGGGGAGCGTGCGTTCGAGATGTTCGACGACGGTGCCGTTGAGATCGACCGCGCACATGCGCACCTCGTTCGAGCGCATGGCCACGCCGATGGCGGTGCGATGGTCCGGGTTGAACTCGTAGCCGCGGGCCTTGCGTCCGCCGGTGGACTGCTGCAGTTCGCCCTGGCGGATGATGCCGTCCTGCTCCAGCGCCCGCAGGTTCTGGGTGATGGTGGGCAGGCTCAGTCCGAGCTCGCGTTCGATCTCCTGCTTGGTGACGTGTTCGTGATGGTACAGGTATTGGGTCATGGCGATGCGGTTGTGTGCCTTCACCGCCGTCGATGGCATTGCCTTCATGCGAGACCTCCGTTGGATGCAATACCGACAGTATGCTTGTGCTGATAGTGTACTTTTATAAAAGTGATTTTGCATATTGTCGGGCGTGGCGCGCGTATAGTGGCGCAATGACGCGGATGTGGGCGGTTGATTTTTGCGAAGTGGGTTTATGTATTCTAGTCTTAGGGGACGGCTTTTAGAAAACCACTTTTAAAAAGTGAGGCAGTGGGGCGTGTGGGGCGGCTGTGATTTTCATCAAAAAGTGAACAAAAAGCACCAAATTTCCGGCATTTGAGCGCTTTTGTTCGCCTTATCGCACAAAACATTACATAAAACGCCCATATTCGCACGCGAAACGCCGTCGATTTTGTGCGCATGCAGGTCGTTGACCAATTCGTTATATTGTGACGCAGGCCACAGAGAACGACATGAAGTCGGACCGGCCGAACGTTGTCCGCCCCAGCGGCGGGAGATTACAGAACACGAGTTTTGCTTAACGCACATCGAGGAGGATTCATGGCAGAAGCAAAGAAGACCGAGGCTCCCACCAAGCCGAGCCCGGAGGAGAAGCAGGCCGCCGCGCAGGCGGAGGTCGACGCGCTCGTCGCCAAGGGCCTCAAGGCCCTTGCCGAGTTCGAGAAGCTCGACCAGAAGCAGGTCGACCACATCGTGGCGAAGGCCTCCGTGGCCGCGCTGAACAAGCACCTCGTGCTGGCGAAGATGGCCGTGGACGAGACCGGCCGTGGTCTCGTGGAGGACAAGGCCACGAAGAACATCTTCGCGTGCGAGCACGTGACCAACTACATGGCCGGTCAGAAGACCGTCGGCATCATCCGCGAGGACGACGTGATGGGCATCGACGAGGTAGCCGAGCCGGTCGGCGTGGTCGCCGGCGTCACCCCGGTCACCAACCCGACCTCCACCGCGATCTTCAAGTCGCTGCTCGCGCTGAAGACCCGCTGCCCGATCATCTTCGGCTTCCACCCGGGCGCGCAGAAGTGCTCCGTCGCCGCCGCGAAGATCGTGCGCGACGCGGCCATCGAAGCCGGCGCCCCCGCCGACTGCATCCAGTGGATCGAGCACCCGTCCATCGAGGCGACCGGCGCGCTGATGAAGCACGACGGCATCGCCACGATCCTGGCGACCGGCGGTCCGGGCATGGTCAAGGCCGCGTACTCCTCCGGCAAGCCGGCCCTCGGCGTCGGCGCCGGCAACGCCCCGGCCTACGTCGACACCGACGTGGACATCGTGCGCGCCGCGAACGACCTGGTGCTGTCCAAGCACTTCGACTACGGCATGATCTGCGCCACCGAGCAGGCCATCATCGCCCACAAGGACGTGTACGCGCCGCTCGTCAAGGAGCTCAAGCGCCGCAAGGCCTACTTCGTGAACGCGGAAGAGAAGGCCAAGCTCGAGCAGTACATGTTCGGCTGCACCGCCGGCTCCGGCCAGACCCCGAAGCTCAACTCCGTGGTGCCGGGCAAGTCCCCGCAGTACATCGCCAAGGCCGCCGGCTTCGAGATTCCGGAGGACGCCACCATCCTGTGCGCCGAGTGCAAGGAGGTCTCCGACGACGAGCCGCTGACCCACGAGAAGCTCGCCCCGGTGCAGGCCGTGCTCAAGGCCGATAACAAGGACCAGGCCTTCGACATGTGCGAGAAGATGCTCAAGCTGGGTGCCGGCCACACCGCCGCCATCCACACCAACAACCAGGATCTGGTGCGCGAGTACGGCCTGCGCATGCACGCCTGCCGCATCATCTGGAACCAGCCGAGCTCTCTGGGCGGCATCGGCGACATCTACAATGCGATCGCCCCGTCGCTGACCCTGGGCTGCGGCTCCTACGGCGGCAACTCGGTGTCCGGCAACGTGCAGGCCGTGAACCTGATCAACATCAAGCGCATCGCTCGGAGGAACAACAACATGCAGTGGTTCAAGATCCCGGCCAAGACGTACTTCGAGCCGAACGCGATCAAGTACCTGCGCGACATGTACGGCATCGAGAAGGCCGTCATCGTGTGCGACAAGGTCATGGAGCAGCTCGGCATCGTCGACAAGATCATCGACCAGCTGCGCGCCCGCTCCAACCGCGTCACCTTCCGCATCATCGACTACGTCGAGCCGGAGCCGTCGGTCGAGACCGTCGAGAAGGGCGCCGAGATGATGCGCGAGGAGTTCGAGCCGGACACGATCATCGCGGTCGGCGGCGGCTCCCCGATGGACGCCTCCAAGATCATGTGGCTGCTCTACGAGCACCCGGAGATCAGCTTCTCCGACGTGCGCGAGAAGTTCTTCGACATCCGCAAGCGCGCGTTCAAGATCCCGCCGCTGGGCAAGAAGGCCAAGCTCGTGTGCATCCCGACCTCCTCCGGCACCGGCTCCGAGGTCACGCCGTTCGCGGTCATCACCGACCACAAGACCGGCTACAAGTACCCGATCACCGACTATGCGCTCACCCCGTCCGTCGCGATTGTGGATCCGGTCCTGGCCCGCACCCAGCCGCGCAAGCTCGCCTCCGACGCCGGCTTCGACGCCCTGACCCACAGCTTCGAGGCGTACGTGTCCGTGTACGCGAACGACTTCACCGACGGCATGGCCCTGCACGCCGCCAAGCTGATCTGGGACAACCTGGCCGAGTCCGTCAACGGCGAGCCGGGCCTGGAGAAGACCAACGCGCAGGAGAAGATGCACAACGCCGCCACCATGGCCGGCATGGCGTTCGGCTCCGCGTTCCTCGGCATGTGCCACGGCATGGCCCACACGATCGGCGCCCTGTGCCACATCGCGCACGGCCGCACCAACTCCATCCTGCTGCCGTACGTGATCCGCTACAACGGTCAGGTGCCCCAGGAGCCGACCTCGTGGCCGAAGTACAACAAGTACATCGCCGACGAGCGCTACCGCGACATCGCGATCAACCTCGGCATCGATCCGGGCAAGACCCCGGCCGAGGCCGTCGAGAACCTGGCGAAGGCCGTCGAGGACTACCGCGACAACAAGCTCGGCATGAACAAGAGCTTCCAGGAGTGCGGCGTGGACGAGGACTACTTCTGGAGCGTCCTCGACCAGATCGGCATGCGCGCCTACGAGGACCAGTGCACGCCGGCCAACCCGCGCATCCCGCTGATCAACGATATGAAGGACATCGCCGTGGCCGCCTACTACGGCGTCTCCCAGGCCGACGGCCACAAGATTCGCGTCGAGCGCGAAGGCGAGGCCGCCACTGAGGAGGCCTCCGAGCGCTGAACACGCTAGGCTAGGCGGTCTCCGGCCCCCTCGTCAGAGTGAGACCTGCGACCGGCCTTCCCCATAACGATGAGGTCCCCTTCCGTCAGGAAGGGGACCTCATCGTCTTCGCACATCCTTTTTCCCGCCGATTCAGTCGCCAACTGATGCCGTCCCACGTGATCCTCCCGATAATGGCCCGTGAACAACGTGTCGAACGAGAGAACAAGGAGCACGACATGCGTATGGAACGGAAGATCGCGGGCGGCGTGGCCTGCGTGATGGCGGCGGCGATGATGCTTGCCGGTTGCGGCGGTCCGACGGGCACCGGATCGAATGGCGCGTCCGGCGGCTCGGCGTCACCGGTGGCGAAGCCGCTGGACCTCTCCAAGCTCGAGACGAGCGTCGCGTCGACGCCCGTCGACAACCAGCGTCAGGACATGATGTCGTTCACGAACGGCACGAACGTCACCATCGTCGCCGTCTCACTCAACTACCGGCAGAAAAGCGATGTGACCGACGACCAGCGGCAGGCGGCGTTCGCCGACCTGCGGCAGGCCGTGACGATGATCGAGGACTCCGACTACGAGGAGCTCAAGACCGAACCGCTCAAATGCACGAGCAACCTCATCGTCAAGCCGGGCGCGACCAGCGAGAACGGCGAATGCACGATCGGCGGGTGGAAGGCCATCGGCGACTTCACACCGCTCATGGAACCGGACACGATGTCCGTCGCCTACCTGAAGGGCACGAACACAATCGGCAAAGCCACCTACGACTTCGTCAACAAGAAGACCACACTCGACAAGGCCGAAAGCAAGGCGAACCAGTGGGGCGACGACAAGCTCACCAAGACCCTGCCCAAGCCCGAATCGACGATCATCGGCGGTTCGGTGAGCGACACGAGCGTCGGATACAGCGTCTACGGCACCACGCACGACCAGTTCGCCGCCTACGTCGAACAGTGCAAGCAGAAGGGCTTCACCGCTGACGGCGAAGGTGACAACTATGCGTCGATGAAGGGCTCGAACGGTTCCGATCTATCCGTGCACTACTTCCCCGACGACGAGAAGATGACCATCAATCTCCACACCGCCGACTGAGCCGGGAGCGGTCCCGTTCCCCTCGCCGTATGAGCAAGCTCACGGGAGTCGGAAGCTCTCGCGACATCATCGTCCTGTACAGTGGTCGACAACGGACGATCATCGACGAAGGGGCGTGACATGGGACTGTTCGACGGCATCAGGAACATCGTGGGCGGCGTGCTGGGCGATACGGTCGGCGACGCGGCGAACGGCGCCGTCGGCAACATCGCCGAACAGTTCGTCGGCGGCGTCGACCTGAGTGCGATCGGCGACCTGCCGGCGGCTGTGACCGAGCAGTTCGACGCCGGCCAGCTCGGCGAGATCGCGCAGATCGCCGGCGACCATCTCAACGCGGAACAGCTCGGCGACCTGACCGCACTGGCCGAGGAGCACATCTCCGCCGACCAGATCGGAAACGTGGCCGGCATGATCCAGGAGCAGGGCACGAACCTCGGCCTCGGCTCGATCGCCGAACAGGCCGGTCTGCCCGGCGACGTCATCGGCCAGATCTCCAGCCTGCTCGGCCGCTGAGCCCGCGGCGGGTGCTGCCGTCACCGATGGCATCGACGCCGAATGGCCGGACGGACCCACTCAGGCGGCGAGACGGCTGCGGATCGCTTCGGTGACGGTCACGCCGCCCAGCACGGCCATGATGCCCGCGGACACCAGACTCAGGATGCGGCGCGAACGGCCCGACTTGAGCCTGCCGGCGAAGAACGCGGCCATGCAGGCGAGCGTGACGAGCACCAGCATGCTCTCGACGAAGTGGATGAGCCCCAGCGAGACGCCCATCCGCAGATGGTCGACGCCCGGCACGAGGAACTGGGGGATGACGGCGATGTAGAACACACCGATCTTCGGATTGAACAGATCGGTGAGGAAGCCGCGCACGAACGAGGAGACGATGGGGGAGGCGAGCGGGCCGCGTCCGGCACCCGCGGTCGCGACGGCCGCCGCCGGTTCGGCCGGCTCAGCCATTTCCGGTTCCCCGCCCTTGCCGGCCTTCGGCCTGCGGACGAGACTGAACGCCAGATAGAACAGGTACAGGCCGCCGAGCAGCCTGATCGCGTCATAGGCGAGCGGGAACGCGTTGATGATTGCGGCGAGCCCGACCGCCGCGGCCACCGCCCACGCGAGCACGCCGAACGAGATGCCGCACGCCGCCGCGATGCCGCGCCGACGCGTCGAATTGATGGTCTCGTTGACCACCATCATCATGTCCAATCCCGGCAGCAGGGCCATCGACCCGGCCACCAGCGCGAATCCCAGCAGTGCCTGCACATACGTCATGTCGTCTCTCCTCTCCCGATGCACCCACATCCGTCGGTTTCCGGCCACTGTACCGCCAGTACGTTGCGGCGGACGCGTCGCGTCTCGTCGGACGACGCGGGTGTACGGTGTCACGTATGAGCGTTTCCCCCGTGCGTCATTCCGTGCATCCCGCATACGACGACGTGATCTTCGATTTCTGCGACGTGCTGGTCGACTGGCGGCCGCGTGCCGCGGTCGACGGCGTCGTGCCGGACGACGTCGCCGACCGGCTGTTCGACCGCGACGACCCGTACGGATTCTGGCATTACGACGAACTGTCCGATTTGGGCTGGAGTGAGGAGCGCATCCTCGCCGACTATGCCGCGCATCACGCGGCCGACGCGCACGAATCCGTGGAACTCGCGGCGTTCCGCACCTACTTCGCACGCCAGCGGCTCGCGCTCGCCGGCATGCTGCCCGGCATGGCCGGACTGCTGCGCGACCTCGACGCGGCGGGCGTGCGCTGCTGGGGACTGACCAACTTCACCGTGAAATACGTGGACGCGGCCCGCGAATTGTTCCCTGCGCTCGGGCTGCTGCATGACGTGGTCGTCTCCAGCGCCGAGCGCATCCACAAACCCGACGCGGAGATCTACCGTCGCGCGGTCGCCCGCTTCGGCGTCGACCCGGCGCAGGCGGCGTTCGTCGACGACAAACAGCGCAACGCCGACGCCGCGGCCGCCGCCGTGCCCGGTCTGACCGGCATCCGCTTCACCGACGCCACGTCGCTGCGCGCCCGGCTGTTCGCATAGGGCGTTCACGCGGTTGCTCATGCGTGGTCCGGACGCGAGCGACCGCGGAATCGGCGCCCCGCTTACTGCAGGCAGGCCTCGATGTTGTTGCCGTCCGGGTCGTGGATGAACGCGGCGTAGTAGGTCGGGCCGTAGTTCGGGCGCGGACCGGGTTGGCCGTTGTCCGTGCCGCCAGCGGCGAGACCGGCCTCATGGAACGCCTTGACGACGTTCTGATCGGCGGCGCGGAACGCCAGATGCGCCGGGACGAGCGGATTGCCGTCCTTCGGCGACTGGATCCACACGCTGTCGCCGTCCGCATCGTTCGCGAAGCACACGGCGCCCGGGAACTCATGCTTCTTCACGTATCCCAGCGGCGCCAGCAGCTTCTCGTAGAACCCCGCACGCTCGTTCGCATCCTTGACGAACAATCCGACATGATCGATCATGACAGCCTCCTTATGACTGATGACTGACGTTCGACTCGCGGAACCGCACAGGGTATCGTGCGCGCGCATCGCGCCGGCATATCCCGCCCGGTTCCGTCCCTCCCAGTGTAGTGCCGGAACGGCAAGGCGTTGCCTACGTATCGCGCATGGATATGAATGCCGGGAGAAGCTTGTGTTTCCAACCGCTACGGAGAATGGTGGCGATGCTTCTTGGGACCGATGACAGGCCGGTGTCTGATAAGACACTGACGGCGGTGGGGAGGTGTAGGAATCCGGCGGGCGGGGAGCGCGTAAGGATTCGAAACCATGCTGGCTACGCGATGGCGGGTGCCTGTGAAGAGTCGTGCCTTCGCGTGGGGATAGGCGACTGATATGCCTTCTATTGTTGACGGAATCAAACCTGGCAGGCGATGGAAGCCGGTTCGCCTGGGCTTCTTGGGGCCAATGACAGGCCGGTGTCCGATAAGACACTGACAATGGTGGGGAAGGCGTGTGCTGACGAAATCAAACTTGGCAAGCGATGGAAACCAGCAATCATCAGGTGTTGCAACAATCACTAGAACCCGCCAACCCACCCCACCCAGACAACCCCCTCTCATGTTCCGCATATGGAAGGCTCTGCAACAACGCTGAAGCCCGACTTCTCGCCGCACAGACTGGCGAAGACCTGTTCATCGATGCCATCGATGAACAAGGGCGCGATTGATGGCTGCTGAGTGGTCGTCTCGTGTTTCAGGAGATGAACGGTGTTGTGTCTTGTCGGGTTGTGTCTTGTCGGGTTGTGTCTTGTCGGGTTGTGTCTTGTCGGGTTGTGTCTTATCGGACACTAGGTTGCCAGCGCTGTGACTTTGTTTTGCGACCCCGCCCACTAATCGTTAGCATCCCCGTATCCCCGTATCCCCGTATCCCCGTATCCCCGTATCCCCGTATCTCCGTATTCGCATCCCGTATCGCAGGACACAGATCATTGGCATCAGACGGTATGAGCTGGAACACGACGATGTATGCAACGCGTACCGTTGGCGCCTTGAGGTTCGGCCTGCGTCGGATTCTCATGAAGGGCGTGGAAGAACAGCATCACCATGCGTAGTGTCACGCCCGTGGCTTCCGTTCGTTCACTTGTCGACATGGCCTTTGAACAGATCGACGATGATTCCGGTGATGGCGCACAGCAGGCCGCCGATCACCCACGACATCCAGAACAACGATTCGGGAACGAGGAACAGCAGCGTCAGGCCGACGATCGTGGCGACGAGCATGATGATGCCGCTCAACGCCCCGGACAGCTTCACGGATCGCGGCACGTCACCGGAACGTTGACGCCGATTCCGCTCGATTTCCTTGTTGTAGCCGTCGATGTTCACCATGGTGTACCGCATGCCGCAGTAGACGAATCCGAACACCGCGGCCGCGGACAGCAGCAGCATGACCGCGTTCGGCCACCCCGCGGTGACCTCCCGCACCTCGTCCATGTACACGACGACCGCGATGCCGATCAGGATCGCCGCCACGCCCGCGACCACGCCGCACGCCAGAAGCCGGGATTCCCTGCGGCGGTCATCCTCGGTGTAGAAGTCCTTGACATACGGGTGATTCCGTCTGAACGCGGCATGCGCCATGGCGCCCGGGACCAACAGAACCAGTCCGATGATCACGCCCACGCAGATGCAGACGAACATCAGGAAGTCGTTGAGCGGATTGACGCCGATGATCGAATGTTCCGGGTCAAACAGGTTGGCGACGCCGACCGACGCGATGATCGCCGTCACGCCGGATGCGATCAGCATCGAGAACCGGAGGCGGTGGGCGTCGTATCCGGTGATGTCCTTCGGCAGAGGTGTGGTCGGACCGCCTTCCCGTTGCTCGACCGCGTGAGGATCATCGGCGACGGTCGGGGTGGCATCTGTCGTTCTCGCGGGGGTCGCCGGCCGGTCCACGTCGCCAAGCACCAGATCGTCAAGCGTGCAGCCGAACAGGTCGCAGATCGCCAGCAGCTTGTCCATTTCCGGGTACGCTTTCTCGGATTCCCATTTCGAAATCGCCTGCCGGGAGACGCCGAGCAGCATGGCCAGCTGCTCCTGCGTCATGTTGCGCCTTGCGCGCAGGGTCTGCAGATTGGTGCGGAAAGTCATCGTCATCATCCCCTAGGTCGGTAGTGTCGGCTTGTCGTGTCCTAACGATGATTCCACTGTGGCATGGTGGCGCCGTTTCCGCCACCATCTTGCGGTTGCCATGGCGAAATGCAACCGAGCGGCGTCGTAGTTGCTGCGCAACCGTTGGTTGTATGGGCGTCGATCCGCCGTTTTCTCACGAATCCCAAGTATGGGGGCAGGAACGGCGATTCACCGTTTGCCGCGCAGATTGTAGGGGTCGTAGGTGTCTCCGTCCGCCTGTGCGCGGCGTTCCTTGCGGATCTCCTCGGCAGTCTCGCGGGTGATGCGCCTCAACTCTTCTCGTTGCCGGTCGATCATCGTCTGGTCCTCGCTTCGCCATGGTCGTTCGAGGCCGATGATTTCCATCAGTCGCACCGCGCCGGCAGCGATGCTCGTAGCCGCGACAATCGTCATGTCCGTGTGCCAGAGGGTGGCGATCCACGGCAAGGCGAACGGCAATGCAATCTTGGTGGCGATCAGCGGCCATGGCATCGGCGAATTGATGCGGTTGACGGTCCGGCGCAGTTCATAGTCGCAACGTGAATCAATCAGCGATATTCCGATCCATGTAATCGCCAGCATTGCGGCGAGCGTGCCGCCATCGAACACGATGCGCGCGATGAAGCGCAGCCCCAGCCACGCAATGATCAGACTGATCGGGAACGAGACGATGGCATTCAGCAACAGGTGGCCGACAAATGCGTGGGCGTATCGGGGCCTGTCCGAGCCGGCTGATCGGCTGTCAGTGTCGTCGCCATTACGGCCGTCCATATCGAACCTTTCGCTATGCCGGATCGGAACGAAACGTCAGTTCCTGGTCGGATCCTTCTGGAGGGTGAGGAAGACGAGGGCGACGGCGAGGAGGATCGCGATGGAGAGCACGCCGAGGCTCGCATTGCCGGTGATCGACGTGGTGGTCGCGACGAGGAACGTGCCGAGAATCGATGCGGTCTTGCCGAAGATATCGTAGAGGCCGTAGTACTCGTTGGCGTGCTCCTTGGGAATGATCTTGCCGTAGTAGGAGCGGGAGAGCGCCTGGATGCCGCCCTGGAAGATGCCGACGAGAATCGCCAGCACCCAGAACTCGACGGCCGAACGCAGGAAGAACGCGGCGAAGAACACGATGCCCAGATAGGCGATCACGGCGGCCATGATCATCGGCTTGCATCCGAACCGGCCGGCCAGACGGCCGTAGGCGATGGCGGACGGGAACGCCACGAACTGGGTGACCAGCAGGGCCGCCACCAGCTGCGTCGAATCGATGCCGAGCTGCGTGCCGTAGGAGGTGCTCATCGAAATCACCGTGTTCACGGCGTCGATGTAGAAGAAGAACGCGATCATGAACATCCACAGCGGCTTGTTCCTCACCACCTTGCCGAGCGTGGAGGCGAGTTCGGAGAACGTGCCGCGGATGGCTTCGGCCGTATGCTCGCGGGTCGCGCGATAATGCACCTGCCGGTAGCTGGTCAGCAGCGGGACGGTGAACGCCGCCCACCAGATGGCGGTGATGACGAACGACGCACGCGTGCAGGCCGCCGTGGACCAGCCGAACAGCGCCGGACCGCCGAAAATCAGCACCAGACACAGGATGAACGGCACCGTGGAGCCGATATAACCCCAGCCGTAGCCGTGCGACGAGACCTTGTCCATGCGCTCGTTCGACGTGGTGTCGACGAGCATCGAATCGTAGAAGGTGAGCGAACCGTTAAGTCCGATCGTCGCGAGCACGTACACGATGAGGAACGGCAGCCAGGTCAGCGGCAACGCCATCGCGCAGCACGTGACCACGCCGGTGCCGAAGAACCCGAGGAAGAACTTGACCTTCATGCCCTGCACGTCGGCGATCGAACCGAGCAGCGGCATGAGCAACGCGATCACCAGCGAGGCGATGGTCTGCGCGTAGCCCCACGCGGACACGATGTTGCCGTCCGCCGGCATCAGCGACTTCGCGTAGATCGGCACGACCGCGGTCGACAACAGCACGAACGCGGAGTTGCCCACGTCGTAGACGATCCACTTCTTCTCACGCGGCGTAAGCTTCGCCGCGGCGGACGGCGCCGCGTTCACTGACTGTTCGGACATGATGGAACTCTCCTCGACGACGGAAACTGCAATCCATCGTAGGGGAGTCCCCATGCCGCCCAGCGCGCCCGCCGGTGAACGCAGAGTGAATTATCGCGCGTATCTGTGTGTTGTCGGGTCACGGTCGGACCGCCACCGGACCGCTACCGCGCTGCGACGCCGGCCAGCGTGACCGCCTCCTTGTAGCTCGGGCAGACGGGCACGCCGGCGCGATGGCGCTGGATGGCGAGCGAGGCGGCCGCGTTGGCGATGTTCACCGCATCGGCCAGCGACCATCCCTTCGCAAGCATCGCGCACATGGCGCCCGTGTGGCAGGAGCCGGCGGAGCGCGTGTGCACGCCCTTCGTCGGATAGCCCTCCACATGCTGCACTTCGCCGCCGGGTTCGCGCACCCATGCGCCGCGCGATCCGGCGCGCACGACCAGCGGCGCGCGCAGCGTGTTGCCGAGCGCGTCGCACAACGCGTTCATCGCCTGGTCGAATCCGCCGCCGACGGTCAACGCCCCCGCCTCGCCGAGGTCGACGCCGAGACGTTCCGCCAGCGTGTTCGCCTCCTGCCGGTTGCAGGACCATGTGGGCCGGGCGAGCACGAGATCCTCGAGCAGGTGGTCGTTGACGAGCTTGAGCGTGTTCGTCGGATTGATGACGAGCCGGTAGGGGCGCGACTTCGGGTCGTCGCCGGCCCGGTGCATGAACTCGTCGATGCCGGCCGCCGTATGGTCGAGCAGCGTGTTGCCGCTGACATGCACCACGTCGCCCGCCTCCGGTTCGACCGCGTCGAACGTGCGCGCGTCGCCCTGCGCCTCCACGCCGTAGCGTGCGACGAACGTCTTGCGCCCGTCGTCGTCGTGGAAGACGAGACGGAATCCGGAGTCCGCGTCGAGCCGACACGGCCCCACGTGCGTGATGCCGTCGTGCTCGTACGCCTCGCGGATCATCGCCGCCCACACGCCGTTGCCGATGATGCCGGCGTGTTCGGCGGGCACGCCCATGCTGCTCACCGCGTCCAGCACGCGGTAGCTGCCGCCGACCACCGGGCGTGCGGCGTTGGAGACCGCGAAACCGCCCGGCTCGGGCAGTTCGTCCACATCCATCATGATGTCGACCCACACTTGGCCGAGTGAGATCACCGACGGGGTGTGGCCGCCGCTTGTGGAGTCCGACGACTTCGCGGCGGCCGCGGCCTTGTCAGCGGCGTCCGACTCCGCCACGGCCCGGTCGATGCGTCGTTCCTCCTGCCGCTGTTCGATGAATTCGCCCAGTCGTGTTCCCTTCGTTTCCCCGTTGATGTGCTTCGACAACATGGCGTCCTCCTTGAGCGGTCGATTGCACGCGTCCGACGCGATGCACTGCCACCATTCTATGGCCGTGGGCCCGGTGTATGGTGGATTTTAGGCCGTTCGGGGTGTGGCGCAACGGTCATCGGAGACGATTCTGCTGCGTATTCGCAGCGTATTCGCCGCGCCGCCGCCGCGTGCCGACCGTGCGCCGACCGTGCGCGGAACCGCATAGGATACCACGCGTGTTGCGTTTGTCGGGCCGCTGGGATATATTCGTGAAGTTGTGTGTTCGGCTAAGCGTGTTCGCATGCCCGGTCGAATCGCGAAAAAGACTTGATAGTCAAGGTTAAAGGGAGTCCATCATGGCAGCTCGTTGTGACGTGTGCGGCAAGGGTCCGCAGGTCGGATACACCGTGTCTCACTCGCATATCCGCAACAAGCGCACCTTCCGTCCGAACCTCCAGTCGGTCCGTACCACCGTCGAGGGCGAGAACGTTCGCCTGCGCGTGTGCGTCAAGTGCATCAAGGCCGGCAAGGTCCAGCGCGCGGTTGCGTGAGTGCGCGGATAGCGTCAACGTATCGAAGCCTCCATCGGTTCGCCGATGGGGGCTTTCGTTTTAGCCGCCGCGCGCGTCGTCGCGTGTGGGAGAATGGGACGTTATGAGCATCACCTGGGACACTCCGATCGCCGCGCTATTGGCGAACAAACGCCGCGCGTCCACGCTCAAGTCGTTCGGCATCGTCACCATCGGCGACGCGCTCACCTACTATCCGTTCCGCGTCGCCGACCCGGTGCCGGCGCGCGCGCTCGGCGAGGCGCGCGTCGGCGAGGCGATGGCGTTCGCCGGCACGGTGCGCTCGGCGCGCACGTTCCACGGTTCGCGCAACATGCGTCTCGTCGTCAACGTCGACGACGACGGATTCGCCGCCTCCCGCGGCTTACTGCCGTCGGGCGCGCAGTTCGTCTTCTTCTCCGGCAGGAAGGGGTATCTCGACTGGATGGCGCGCCGTCTCGCCCCCGGCACCGTCGTGGTCGCCTCCGGCGTCCCCGGCGAGTATATGGGTCAATTGCAGTTCAACCATCCGCAGGTAATCACCGTCGCGCCGGAACCGTCGATGCCACACGCGAACGGCTACGACGCGCCGAACGTCGCCGAGGCGCTGGCGCGCGTCACCCGGCCGCGACCCGTCTACCACGCGTCCGCGCGACTGTCCAGCGAACGCATCCACGAGACGATCCTGAGTCTCATGTGGGCGCTCGGCGGGCGCGACATGCCCGCGCCCGGCACCGACGACATCACCCTGCAATCCCACGACGACGAGGAGCGCTTCGCCGGCACGCTCGCCGACGCCATCCCCGACGTGCTGCCCGAGACCATCCGCGCGGAACGGGGGCTCATGCACCGCGCCGAGGCGTTCCGCGCGATCCACGAGCCGAAGACCGTCGCCGACTTCCACAAGGGCATCGCCACCCTGCGCTACGAGGAGGCGTTCGTCTGCCAGGCCGCATTGCTTGAGGCGAGGCGCAGCGCGCACAAGTCCGCGGCGCATCCGTGCCCGTTGCCGGACGCGGACGCCGACGCCCCGTCCCTGCGCGACCGGTTCATCGCCTCCCTGCCGTTCATGCTCACGAACGGCCAGCGCGAGGTCATCGACGACATCGCCGCCGACATGACGCGCGACACCCCGATGCAACGCCTGCTGCAAGGCGAGGTCGGCTCCGGCAAGACAGTGGTCGCGCTCGCCGCCATGCTCCAGGCCGTCGGCGCCGGCTATCAGGCCGTGCTCGTCGCGCCCACGCAGGTGCTCGCCGAACAGCACGTCGAGACCATCACGCGCATGATCGCCGCGATGGACGGCGCGGACGGTGCCGGCGATGGCGACGGTGCCGGCGATCGCGGCGCGGACGGCGGCGACGCCGGTCCGTCCGTGCCGGTGACGCTGCTCACCGGCGGCATGAAGCTCGCGGCGCGGCGCAAGGCGCTCGCCGCCGCCGCGAGCGGCACGCCGGGCATCATCGTCGCCACGCATGCCGCCTTCTCGAAGACGTTCCAGGCGCCGCGGCTCGCGCTCGTCGTCATCGACGAACAGCACCGGTTCGGCGTCGAACAGCGCGAATCGTTGAACGCGAAATCGACGGACGGCACCGCGCCGCACCTGCTCGTCATGACCGCCACGCCGATTCCGCGCACCGCCGCGATGACCTGGTTCGGCGACCTCGACATCTCGTGGCTCACCGAACTGCCCGGCGGGCGCAAGCCGATCCGCACGATCGTCGTCAACGAGGCGGACGGGCGCACGATGGCGCGCATGTTCGCGCACATCCGTGCGCGCATCGACGCGGGGGAGCGCGCCTACATCGTGTGCGCGCGCATCGACGCGGACTCCGACGACGATGCGGGGGTGCCGGGCGGCGGCCGCGGCTCCTCGCGCGGCGGGCGGGGTTCGCGCGGCGAGGTGACGGCGTTGGACGGCATCGACGACGCGTATGAGACGCTCGACGAGAACGGCGAGACGGTCGCGCGACCGCCGCTGCACTCGGTGGCGGAGATCACGACGCGGCTCAAGGCGCTGCCGCAGTTCGCCGGCATCCGGTTCGCGACGCTTACCGGACGCGACAAGGACGATGTGAAGGCCGAGGTCATGGCCGGATTCGCCTCCGGGGAGACGCCGATTCTCGTCTCCACCACCGTGATCGAGGTCGGCGTGGACGTGAAGCAGGCCAGCTGCATCGTGATCTTCGACGCGGACCGGTACGGCCTGTCCCAGCTGCATCAGTTGCGCGGACGCGTCGGCCGCGGCGGCACGGACAGTTGGGCGTTCCTCGTCTCGCGCGCCGAAGCGGGCACGACGGCCGAAGCACGGCTTCAGGTCATCCACGATTCGCTGGACGGCGCGGAGATCGCGCAGGCCGATCTGGAGTTCCGCGGCGCCGGCGACGTGCTCGGCGACGCGCAGTCCGGCGCGAAATCGAGCCTCAAACTGCTGCGCGTCATCAAGGACGCGGACCTCATCACCGACGCGCGGGCGCGCGCCGAACGGATGCTCGCCGACGATCCGACGCTTGACGGGCACACGCAGCTCGCCGGCGCGGTGCTTGACTTCACACGCGGCAACGAGACCTTCCTCACCTCCAACTGACGCCCGTTTTTCGGCTCCCCTTGTCAGGGGAGCTGGACCGCGTAGCGGGACTGAGGGGTAGTCAGTACCGGAAATGGACGACGTGGCGTACCGCTAAAGTCGGTAGCCATGCGAGTGATCTCAGGACGATTCAAGGGCGTGGCGTTGGCCACGCCGAAGACCGGCACCAGGCCGACCACCGACCGCACCAAGGAGGCGATCTTCTCGCGTCTCGACGCGTGGGGCGTGCTCGACGAGGCACGTGTGCTCGACCTGTTCGCCGGCACGGGGGCGCTCGGCATCGAGGCGCTGTCGCGCGGGGCCCGCGAGCTGGTGGCCGTGGAGGCGTCGAAGCCGGCGGCCGCGCTTGTCGTCAAAACCGTCGCGCAGCTGAAGCGCAACCGGTCATGGTCGTCGGATCTCTCGGCGCGCGTGATCGTGCGCAAGGCGGAGGCGTATGCGGCCTCCGGCGCGGGAGCGGCGGGCGCGTTCGACGTGATCTTCATCGACCCGCCGTACGCGTTCGAGACGGAGGCGTGCGACCGGCTGCTCGCCGATCTCGCGGCGAACGGATTCGCGGGGGAGGGGACCGTGGTCATGCTGGAGCGTTCCGCGCGGTCCGAGCGGCCGACGCCGCCGGACGGCTGGGAGATCACGGACGACCGTGACTATGGTGAGACGGCCGTGTACTACATCGAGCGGATCGAAGGTGCCACAGGCGACGAAAGCTGAGACGGGCGGTTTCCCGGGCCTGACCGCGGGGTGGGCGGGCATTGCATGACCGCTTGGCCGGTGTGCGCCACGCCGAAGATACCTCGAATCGTGATATGCATGTATAGTCATATCTCGAAACGAGATATTGCGGGTGCCGCATGGGCATCCGGAACCACGAACGAAAAGGGGAATCTCATGTCCTTCGTCACCGCTCTTGAAACCCGCCGCTCCCAGTACGCGCTGACCGACGCCTCGCCGATCAGCGACCAGGAGATCGCCGACCTCGTCAAGAAGGTCGTCGTCGACGTGCCGAGCGCCTTCAACTCCCAGCCGCAGCGCGCCGTCGTCCTGTTCGGCGACGCCAGCCAGAAGCTGTGGGACATCGTCAAGGAGACCCTGCGCAAGGTCGTTAACGATGAGGAGGCCTTCAAGTCCACCGAGGCGAAGATCGACTCCTTCGCCGCCGGCCACGGCACCGTGCTCTTCTACGATGATGAGGACGTCACCAAGCAGCTGCAGGAGAACATCCCGGCCTACGCCGCCAACTTCCCCGGCTTCGCCCGTGACGCCGCAGGCATGCTCCAGCTCGCCGTGTGGACCGCCCTCGCCGAGAAGGGCCTGGGCGCCTCCCTGCAGCACTACAACCCGCTGATCGACGAGGCCGTCGCCGCCGAGTTCGACCTGCCGAAGAGCTGGAAGCTCCAGGCCCAGATGCCGTTCGGCATCGTCGCCCAGCCCGCCGGCCCGGTCGAAAAGCAGCCGGCCGAGACCCGCGTCAAGGTCTTCGGCCTGTAAGATTTCCTCGCCCCCGCCGGCGGGGGTTGTCGGCCGGTGACGATGCCGTTACGGTACGTCACGTTTCGTTGCCCCCGCTGGCGGGGGCTGTCGGCGAAGCCGACTGAGGAAGAGTGGAGAAGTAGCCGTAGGCCGCGGGGGAATCGCAACGGCCGGAGGCCGATTCCGTTTCCTTGCCCCCGCTGGCGGGGGCTCCCGCGAAGCGGGTGGGGGTGGTCATTTTCGTATGGAGCCACCCCCAGTCAGCCTGCGGCTGACAGCCCCCCGCCAGCGGGGGCGGAGTTGTGTTTGCGGCCGCCGGCGGGGGCGCGTCGTATCTATCGCAGTTTGCGGGGGTGGGGGGTGGAGACTTCCCAGCCTAGGGCCATCAGGGTCTTGCGGTCGGCCTTGTCCAGGGACTTGCAGTCCAGCTGCTCGATGAGGTCGGGGCGGATTTCGTCCGTGCGCGTCAGCGCCTCGTCACGGCGGTAGCGGTCCACTTTGCCGTGGTCGCCGGAGAGCAGCACATCCGGCACCTTCAATCCGCGCCATTCCGCCGGCTTCGTGTACTGGCGGTGTTCGAGCAGCGCGTTCGCGCCCGTGTAGGATTCCTCGACGATGGAGTCGGCGTTGCCCATGAATCCCGGAATCAGGCGCGTGATCGCCTCGACCATCACCGAGGTCGCGACCTCGCCGCCGTTGAGCACATAGTCGCCAATCGAATACTCGCGCACGTCGATGCCTTGTGAACGGTAGTACTCGGGAATACGCGCGTCGTAGCCCTCGTAGCGGCCGCAGCCGAACAGCAGATGCTCCGCGTGTGAGAGCTCCGTCGCGTCGCGCTGCGTGAACAGCGGCGCGGACGGATTCGGGAAGATGAGCACCGGCGTGTGCTCCTGCGGTGACTGACAAGCCGGTGTCTCATCGGACACCGTAAACGAGTCTTCAAGGGCGGATGATTCCGCGTTTTCGACGGTCTTGGGGCCGGACTCACCAGCGGTTCCACACGTGGAAACACGTCGAATATCGGTATCTACCGGTGTCTGAATATCGGTATCTGCCGGTGTCTCATCGGACACTGGTTTGCCAGTGATGGTATGCGTGGCCGTCACCGTCTCCGTCGCGGCTTCATGGGGTGCGTCGGTTCCTTCCTGCGGCTCCAGTCCCAGCAGCTCGTCGAGACATTCGGCCCACACGGCAGGCTTCATCACCATGCCGGCACCGCCGCCCACCGGGGTGTCATCCACCGAATGATGCACGTCATGCGTCCAGTCGCGCAGGTTGTGCGCGGTGATGGTCAGCAGGCCCTTCTCCTGCGCCTTGCCCATCAGGCTCAATCCCATCACGTCGAAATACTCGGGGAACACGCTCACGATATCGATCTTCATAAGCAACCACCCTATCGTGCGGTGCGGAACCACACGATAGGGCGGGAGGGAAGCGGAGACCGGAGGAATCCGCCGGTCGGGACGGCGTATGGGAGGGGAGAACGGTCTAGAGTCCCGGAATCAGGCCTCCGGGCGGGTCAAGCGTAAGGTAACCTTCCTCCACGTCGATGTCCGGCACGAGCTCGTCGACGAACGGCACGAGCGCGGTCTTCTCCATGACCGGCGTGCCGTCCTTCGCCGTGCCGACCTGCACCGGTTCGGCGAGCCTGATCTTGAGCAGCGACTGGGCGGGGGAGTCGATCACGTCGACCACCTTGCCGACCACCAGCCCGGTCTCCGCGCCCAGGCCGTTGCCCTCCGCCATGCGGGCCTCAAGACCGATGAGGTCCTTCGGATACCATTCGTCCGCTTCGAGCATCTCGTCCGGATCGTCGGCCTCGCCGTACAGTTCGGTGCCGTTCAACGCCTCGGAGGCGTCGCGGTCGTCGCAGCCCTCCAGCTTGATGATCCAGCGCTTCTTGAACGTGCGCGAGGACTCCACCACGTATTCCGTCGAGCCGTCCTTCGAATAGAGCACGGAACCGGGTTCGAAGCGCCATTCCGGTTCGTCGGTGAACACCTGGACGGTGACCTCGCCCTTCATGCCCTGGGCGCGCCCGATACGACAGACCCTCAGCAGTTCGAGCTGCTGAGGGTCGTCATGCATATTCTGATCTGCCATGCCAAGCAGTGTACCCCATCGAGTACCTAGTCGCCTGTCGGCTCAGTGGCGCACGTCCATGATGTCGACGCGCACCTTGTGATCGGACAGCGCTTGGATCACGGTGCGGATCGCGTTGGCGGTGCGTCCGGAACGGCCGATGACGCGGCCGATGTCCTCCGGGTTGACGCGCACGCGAAGCAGTTCGCCGCGCGCGTTCTCATGGGACTTGACGGACACGTCGTCCGGGAAATCGACGATGTTCTTGATGAGATGTTCCACTGCCTGTGCGAGCATTTCGATCAGCCTTTCTATGCAGCATTGCCTTCGACCACGGGTCGCTGATTACTCAGCCTACCGCGTCGAAGGCAATGTCGTCGTCAGTACGCCTTGCGGCGTGGCTCACTCAGCCTCGGCCGGAGCTTCCTCAGCCGGGGCCTCTTCGGCGGCGGCAGCGGCCTCAGCCTCGGCCTTGGCCTTCGCCTCGGCTTCGGACTTGGCGGCCTTGAGCTTCTGGGCCTCGGCCTCGACGGCCTCGACGCGGGCGGCGGCATCCGGGCCGGCCTCAACGGTCTTCAGGGTACCTTCGGCACCGTCGAGACCCTTGAACTTCTGCCAGTCGCCGGTGATGTTCAGCAGCTTGTAGACCTGCTCGGTCGGCTGGGCGCCGACGCCGAGCCAGTACTGGGCGCGCTCGGAGTTGATCTTGATCGTGGAAGGCTGGGTGTTCGGATCGTAGGTACCGATCTCCTCGATGGCGCGGCCATCGCGCTTGGTACGGGAATCCATGACGACCACGCGGTAGAACGCGTAGAACTTCTTACCCATGCGCTTCAGACGAATCTTGGTTGCCAAAGTGGCTCTCCTTAAAAATATCAGGGGTGTGTGTTCGGTTCGCATTGTGGGGCGCAGCTCGCCGAGCCCACGTGTTCCTCGCGGCACGGGGTGTAGAGGGCGCCACGCACTCGCGAATAACCGGTTCATTATAGCGCCGTGCCCCGGACTCGCGACACGCCTACGCGTGTGCGTCCCGATGCGTGCGTCCCGATCGATGTGCCTACACGCGCACCGTGAGGCGGGCGGTCAGTGCGAGATGGTCGGTCTCGGGGATCTCGAACGATGCGACATCCGTGAAAACCGCCCCACGCGTGGCGAGGATGTGGTCGAGTTCGATGCGCGGCCACTTGAGCCAGCGGGGGAACGTGAGGTTCGGCCCCTTCGCCTGGGTGAGGCTTGCGTCATGGAATCCGGTCTTCAGCAGCGCACGGAAGCTTGGATGCTCGGTGGAGGAGTTGAGGTCGCCGAGCACGACGGCGATGGCGCGGTCCTCCTGCTTCGCGGCCTTGGCGAGTCCGCCGAGACCGATGATGCCCGCCGACCATTCGCGGCATCCGCGCATCGGTGACTTCGGGTGCGCGGACGCGAACGTCACGTCGTGTCCGCCCGCCATCGGCAGGGTGATCGACGGCACGTCGGCCGCGGGGATGGCGATCGCGTCGGACGTGGCGTCGTCCGGTTCGACGCGGGAGAGGATTACGTTGAACCCGCCGTTGTCGGTCTCCTTCGATTCGCCGGACCGGCGGTAGGGGAGCAGGTCGGCGATGCCGGCCGCGTCGAGACGCGCGAGCAGGTCGTCGCTCGCCTCCTGCAGCGCGAGCACGTCGACGCCGCGCGTGCGCGCCTCGCGCGCGATCGCGACGGCGTCGGCGCGCCCGTAGCGGCAGTTGAGCGTCATCAGCGTGAGCGACGACGGCGGTTCGACGGTGGTTCCGGTGTCATCGATGCTATCTGTGACGGACGCGACCGGCGACGTTTCACGCGATGTTCCACGATTGTCGGAAACTGTTTCACGCGACGTTTCACGGGATGCGTCGCGTGCCGTGGCCGCGGTACGGCGTTCCCGCCGCGGATGCGGGTCCGTGCCCCAATACGCGATGCGGCGGGTCGACGCGGACAGGGCGACGCCCAGCAGGCAGCACATCGGCCCCCACGCGTGGATGATTCCGGCAACCACGGCGCAGGCGACGAGCGGCACCCACAGGAACGGAATCAGGGCGATCATGTACGGGAACGGCATGCGCGCCTCCACGCCGGCGGGCAGCTCACTGAGCAGCACCCACAGCATGCCGACGATCATCACGCCCCACAGCAACCAGACCAGCATGAACAGACACCTTTCTTGAGGACAATTAAATAGGCCCCCTCATCGAGGGGGCTGTCTGCGAAGCCGACTGGGGGAGAGACCGACCAAGGATGGACTACCCCTCAGTCGCCTTCGGCGACAGCTCCCCTGACAAGGGGAGCTGATACGTGGTCTACCGCAGCAGACCGGCCAGGCCGCCGCCGAGATTCGGCGGGAGTTCGCCGCCGTTCGCGTCCAGCGCCTGCTGAAGACCGGCGGGCAGGGCCGGGTTCTGCGGCTTGGCGAACGCGGAGCCGCCCGACTTCTTGCCGGACAGACGGTCGCGCAACGCCTTCTCCTCGGCCTCGCGCTTCATCGGATTGCCGGAACGGCCCTTCTTGTTCTTGTTCTTGCCCTTGGCCTTCTTGTTCTTCTTGCCGCCGCCCATCGAACCGCCGAAGCCGGGCACGCCGCCGCCCAGACCGGCCTTGTTCGACATGCGCTTCATCATCTTCGCGGCCTGTTCGAACCGCTGGAGCAGCGCGTTCACGGCGGAGACCGTGTTGCCGGAACCGTAGGCGATGCGGGCGCGGCGGGAGCCGTTGATGATCTTCGGGTTGCGACGCTCCTCGGGCGTCATCGAACGGATGATCGCCTCCGTGCGGTCGATCTCGCGCTCGTCGAACTGCTCAAGCTCCTTACGGTGGGCCGCCATGCCCGGAATCATGCCGAGCAGCGACTTCATCGAACCGAGCTTGCGGACCTGCTGCAGCTGCTCGAGGAAATCGTCGAGACCGAACTCGCCTTCGGCCATCTTCGCCGCGGCCTCGCGCGCCTGCTTCTCGTCGAACTGCTTCTGCGCCTGCTCGATCAGGGTGAGGATGTCGCCCATGTCGAGGATGCGGGAGGCCATGCGGTCCGGGTGGAAGACCTCGAAGTCCTTCAATCCCTCGCCGTTCGAGGCGAACAGGATCGGCTTGCCGGTCACGGACGCGACCGACAGGGCGGCGCCGCCACGCGCGTCGCCGTCGAGCTTGGACAGGACCACGCCGGTGAAGTCCACGCCCTCGTCGAACGCCTTCGCGGTGCGCACCGCGTCCTGGCCGATCATCGCGTCGATGACGAACAGGATCTCGTTCGGGTTCACGGCGTCGCGGATGTCGCGCGCCTGCTTCATCAGCTCCTCGTCGACGCCGAGACGGCCGGCGGTATCGATGATGACCGTGTCGTACAGCTTCTGCTTGGCGAAGGCGATCGAATCACGCGCCACCTTCACCGGGTCGCCGGTGGTCTGGCCCGGCGCGGACACCGCGTCGCCGCCGTCCGACTGCACGCCCTTCTCCGGGGCGTACACCGGCACGCCGGCGCGCTCGCCCACCACCTGGAGCTGGGTGACCGCGTTCGGACGCTGCAGGTCGGCCGCGACCAGCAGCGGGGTGTGGCCCGCGTCCTTGAGCCAGTAGCCGAGCTTGCCGGCGAGCGTCGTCTTGCCGGCGCCCTGGAGGCCTGCGAGCATGATGATCGTCGGCGGGTTCTTCGCGAAGTTCAGCGGACGGTCCACGCCCGCGCCGAGGATCGCCGTCAGCTCCTCGTTGACGATCTTCACGACCTGCTGTGCCGGGTTCAGCGCGTCGGACACCTCGGTGCCGAGCGCGCGTTCGCGCACGCGCGCGGTGAACGGGCGTACCACGTCGAGCGCCACGTCGGCGTCGAGCAGCGCGCGGCGGATCTCGCGGATCGTGCCGTCGATATCCGTTTCGGAAAGCTTGCCCTTGCTCTTCAGATGCTTGAACGCATTCGAGAGCTTGTCAGTCAAAGAACTAAATGCTGCCATAATGGGCAACAGTCTAGCCGTGGCGGGCGAAAACCGCGGGCGGGGAAGACCTCCCTCATCTCGCCCCCCGCTGGCGGGGGCTGTCGGCGTTAGCCGACTGGGGTGGCAACGGTCAGCGAAGACCGCCCTCATTCGCCCCCGCTGGCGGGGGCTGTCGGCGTTGGCCGACTGGGGGTGGTATCGGGCGGTCAACCACCCCCAGTCACGCTACGCGTGCCAGCCCCCGCCAGCGGGGGCAAAGGAGAAACAGGTCGCCGAGCTTTCCCTCCAGCGGGGGCAAAGGAATGGCCTACTTGAGGCTCCAGGTGGAGCCCTGCGGGCCGTCCTCGATGGCGATACCGGCTCCGGCGAGGGCGTCGCGGATCGCGTCGGCCTTCGCGAAGTCCTTCGCCTTGCGGGCCTCGGCGCGTGCGGCCAGCTGTTCGCCGATCAGCTTCTCCAGCGCCACATGCTCCGGCGACTCGTCGGCGCCGTCGCCCGCGCCGCCCGCGGCTCCGGCGGACACCCACGGTTCGGCCAGCGGGTCGAGACCCAACGTGTCGAGCATCGCGCGCACGGCGACGAGCGAGGCGCGCACCTCGGCGCGGGCCTCGTCCGAATCGGCGTGGTCGGCGAGCTTGGAGAGCAGCGTGTTGCCGGAGCGGATCGCCGTGAAGATCGCGGCGGTCGCGCCGGAGACGTTCACGTCGTCGTTCATCGCGGCCGTGAAGTCGGCGGGCAGATCATCGGCGGAGACGGCCGTGATCTCATCGCGCGAAGGCTGTCCGCCCAATGCGACACCCGCGCGCTCGATGAAGTTCGCGATACGGTCGTACGCGGCCTGCGCCTCGACGAGCGCCTGATCGGACCATTCCAGCATCGAACGGTACTGGACGGAGCCCAGCGCGTAACGCACCACCCACGCGGAATGTTCGGCGAGCACGCTCGGCACGGACAGGCCGGTGCCCAGCGACTTCGACATCTTCTCGCCCTTCGCGGTGACCCACGCGGAGTGCATCCAGCGGGCGGCCGAATCGTAGCCGGCGGCGCGCGTCTGCGCCATCTCGTTCTCATGGTGGGGGAAACGCAGGTCGAGGCCGCCGCCGTGGATGTCGAATCCGTCCTTCAGGTAGCGGTGGCTCATCGCCGAGCATTCGATATGCCAGCCCGGGCGGCCCACGCCGAACGGGGTGTTCCAGCGGGCGTCCTCCGGATCGGTGTCCTTTGGGGCCTTCCACAGGGCGAAATCACGCGGGTCGTGCTTGTCGGGGGAGGCGTCGGCCGGATCGACCGGATTGTACTTGTCGTCACCGGCGGCGTCGACGGACGGGCCCATGCGGTCGGCCACGGCCGCCGCCTCGTCCACCTCGGCGGTCTGCTTCTGGTGCGTCAGCTCGCCGTAATGCGGCCACGACGCCACGTCGAAGTACACGTTGCCGGTCGGCTTGCCGTCCGCGTCGGTCACCACGTAGCCGTGGCCGTTCGCGATGATGCGTTCGATCAGGTCGATCATGTCGGACATGTGGCCGGTCGCGCGCGGCTCGACCGTCGGCGGCAGCACGCCGAGCGTCTCGTAGGCGTGCGTGAACTCACGCTCGTAGTAGTAGGCGCGCGCCCACCACTGCTGGCCCGCGGCGGCGGCCTTGTCGAGGATCTTGTCGTCGATGTCCGTGACGTTCCTCACGAACGTGACCTTGTAGCCGAGCTTCAGGAACCACCGGCGCACGATGTCGAACGCGACGGCGGCGCGGATGTGCCCGATGTGCGGCGACGACTGCACCGTCGCGCCGCACACGTAGATGCCCACCTCGCCGGGCTTGATCGGCGTGAACACGCTCGTCGTATGCGAGGCGGTGTCGTAGAGTTTGAGGCCCGCGGCGGCCTTGGCGACCTTCACCGGAGTGAGCGCGCTCGGCATCACGGAAGTGCTGAAATCATGCGGTTCTTGGCTGTTTCCCATAAGTCAACAGAGTATGTGCGGAAGGCGACGGGCGCAACCGGACGCGCGACCCGGGGTCATGGACGGAACCTATGACACGCGTGAAGTCGGCGCGGTGTGGCGGCATGGTGCGGCGGCGGCGCGGCGGTACATCGACGCGATGTGACGCGACACCGACGGCCGACGCGCCCGTCGTTTACGTGGGTCGTGCCACAATAGGAGACATGACGCCACAAGTGCTTGTTCTGCAACATGTCCCCTGGGAGAAGCCCGGGCGCATCCTCACCAATCTCGAGGAGATCGGGCTCGGCTATCAGATCGTCAACGTCGTGGATACGAAGAAACCCGATTTGCCGTCGTTCGACGAGGTCGCCGGCGTGGTCATCATGGGCGGTCCGATGGGCGCCACCGACTACGACAAGCACCCCGGACTCAAGGCGGAGACGAAGCTGGCGCGCGCCGCCATCGCCGTGAACAAGCCGGTGCTCGGCGTGTGCCTCGGCCATCAGATCATCGCCGCGGCGCTCGGCGCGAAACTGCATCACGGCGACAAGCCGGAGATCGGATTCGGGTCGATCAAGCGCGTCGACAAGCACGACTACTTCTCCATGTGGGACAAGCAGATCAACGTGCTCCACTGGCACAACGACGTGGTGGGACTGCCGGAAGGCGCGCAGCTGCTCGCCCGCTCGCCCCTCACCAAAGTGCAGGCGTTCCGCGCCGGTTCGGCGCTCGGTCTGCAATTCCATCTCGAAGTCACCTCCTCCGTGCTGGAGGAATGGCTCGACGAACCGAGCATGGTCAAGGACCTGAAAGCGGCCGGCGGTTCCAAGTCGAAGCTGCGCGAGGACTTCGCGCAATACAATCCGCTGCTCCAACCGCTCGCCGAACAGGTGTTCTCCGGATTCGCCGCCCGCTGCAACAGCTACGCGCGCCGGCTCGTCCGCGAGGCGGCGGCGAACGCCCCCAAGGATCCGGTCATCTGCTGACGGCCGTTCCCGCCCCCTGCGTGTTGCGGCCATGGGCTACATTGGTGAGCCATGCCGACTTACGATATTGGACTGGAACACGTTTCGCTCGCCTTCGCCACCAAGACCATCTTCACCGACGTGACGCAGGGCGTGTTCGAAGGGGACCGCATCGGCATCGTCGGCCGTAACGGCGACGGCAAATCCACGCTGCTGCACCTGTTCCGCGGCACCCAGGAACCCGATTCCGGCCGTGTGACGAAGCGCGGCGGCCTCACCTTCGGCATGCTCGACCAGCGCGATCCGCTCGACGACGACGCCACGATCCGCGAAGCCGCGCTCGAAGGCCGCGCCGACTACGAATGGGCGTCCGACAACACCTCCCGTGAGATCGTCGAGGCATTGCTTGGCGGCATGAGTCTCGACGCGAAGGTCGGCTCCCTGTCCGGCGGCCAGCGCCGCCGCGCCGACCTCGCGCGACTGCTCCTCAAGGACTGGGACATCCTCGCGCTCGACGAGCCCACCAACCACCTCGACGTGGTCACCATCCACTGGCTCGCCGAACACCTCAAGAACCGCTGGTCGAAGGGCGCCGGCGCGCTGCTGCTCGTCACCCACGACCGCTGGTTCCTCGACGAGGTGTGCGAATCGATGTGGGAGGTACACGACGGGGTCATCGAGCCGTTCGAAGGCGGCTACTCCGCGTACATGCTCCAGCGCGTCGAACGCGACCGCCAGGCCGACGTGCGCGAGACGAAGCGCCGCAACCTCGCACGCAAGGAGCTCGCCTGGCTGTCGCGCGGCGCCCGCGCCCGCTCCACCAAGCAGAAGTTCCACGTCAAGGCCGCGCGCGAGCTCATCGCCGACGTACCGCCGATGCGCAACACGCTCGAATTGAAGCAGATGGCGACCTCGCGTCTCGGCAAGCAGGTCGTCGACCTCGTCGACGTGACGCAGATCTTCGAGAAGACCGCCGTCGAGGTCGATCCGGATGCGGCCGCGCTCGCCGACTCCGCCTCCCACGTGGACGTGGTGGAGCCGATGTACGCCGAACCGCAGCCACACGGCTCCGTCGAGGTGGCCGTCACCGACATGACCGACCCGCGTCTCGTCGACGCCGGCGTGCCCGAGGCGGTCGCCGCCGCCGAGGAGGCGCGCGCGAAGGCCGAGGCGGAGGGCGGCGCCGCGGCGTCGGACGACGATCGCGCCGTGCGCCGCATGAACACCGGCGGCGAGTCCATCGGCATGGACGACGCCGTGGCGGCCGCGGACGGTGCCGCCGGCACGTCCGCCGCGCGCAAGGTGACCGTTTCCGGCCGCGAGATCCTCGACGACGTGACCTGGCTCATCGGCCCCGGCGACCGATTCGGCATCGTCGGCGCGAACGGCGCCGGCAAGTCCACGCTGCTCAAGCTCATCGACGGCACGCTTACCCCGACCGTGGGCCACGTGAACATCGGCAAGACCGTGCGCTTCGCCGTGCTCTCCCAGCGGCTCGACGAACTCGAGAAGCTCGGCAAGTACAAGATCAAGGAAGTGCTGTCGCGCTACAAGCCGAGCTACATCGTGGACGGCAAGGAGGTCACGCCAGGCCAGCTCATGGAACGCCTCGGCTTCGAATCGGCGCAGCTCATGACCCCGATCCGCGACCTGTCCGGCGGCCAGAAGCGCCGCATGCAGCTGCTGCTCATCCTGCTCGACGAACCGAACGTGCTCATCATGGACGAGCCCGGCAACGACCTCGACACCGACATGCTCGCCGTGATGGAGGATCTGCTCGACACGTGGCCGGGCACGCTCATCGTCGTCTCCCACGACCGCTACCTGCTCGAACGCGTCACCGACCAGCAGTTCGCGCTGATCGGCGGCAAGGTGCGTCACCTGCCCGGCGGCGTGCAGGACTATCTCGACATGGTCGAATCGATCAGGAACGGCAAGGGCCTTCCCGAGGACACGCCCGGTTTCGCGGGCACCGGCGGCCGTTCCGGCCGTTCCGGCGGCAAGGGCGGGAAGAAGGGCGCGTCCGGCGTGTCGGCTTCCGTCGTCGCGGAGTCTGATGTGTCCGGCACATCGTCTGTGTCCGGCACATCCGATTCGGACGGTTCTGCCGCAGCCTCGACCCCGAAGCTCACCGGCAAGGCGTTCCACGAGGCCTCGAAGCGCGTGTCCGCCATCGAACGCAAGCTCGCCAAACTGGAGGAGAGCAAATCCGAACTCGAAGCGCAGATGGCCGCGCACGACCCGAGCGACTATGAGGGGCTCAACGACCTCAACCAGCAACTCCAGGCCGTGACGGACGAGTCCGACGCGCTCGAGACCGAGTGGATGGAACTGTCCGAACAGCTCGAGCAGTAAACGGCGGCTCCCTCCTTGGGAACCGTGCTGATCGGGGAGTGAACCGGATGGGTCGGTCGGCAGCTCCGGTCAGCGGCGTGCCAGCCCGCGCAGGAAATCCAGCGAAGTCAGACCTTGGTCGATGGCCGCATACGCGAGTCCGATGATGCCCGCACGTGCTTCGTTGTCGCATGATTCGATGCGCAGCGACGTGGTCGCGAGCGGCTGGGTGCGGGCCCATACGCGCTCGCGGATCCCGCTCATCAGCAGTTCCCCGCAGTGCGACAGCTCCCCGCCGACGACGATGCATGACGGATTGAGCATGTTGACGCAGGCGGAGACCACGTCGCCGATGAGACGGCCTGCCCGGCGGATCGCCTGTACGGTCTCCACGTCGCCGTGCGAGGCGAGATCGACCACGTCCGCGAGCGTGCGCACGGGCTTGTCGGCGTCGCGCAGCTCTTGCAGCACGGCCCAACCGCCGGCGGTGGCTTCCACGCAGCCGAGGTTGCCGCAACGGCACGGCCGATCCGCGCCGATGTCGCCGAAGACGTGGATGTGCCCGATATCGCCGGCACCGCCGGACGCGCCGTGCATGATGGCGCCGGACGAGACGACCCCGGCGCCCAGCCCCATGCCGGCATGCACGTACAGGAGGTCGGCGATCATGTGCGCGCCGTCGTGCGTGCCGCGCCCGTCGTCGTTCCCGTCGCCGGCGAGTTGGTGCGCCTTGCACAGCGCCCGCACGTTGGCGTCGTTCTCGACGAATGCGGGCACGTGGTATCGCCCGGAGAAGTAGTCGCGCAGGTTGTGGTTCTCCCAGTCGCGCATCACCGGCGCCTGGATGATGTTGCCGGTGGCGGCCTCGACGCGCGTGGTCACCGCGACGGACACCGCGCACAGTCGCGTCGGTCCGTCGTCGCCCGTGACGCCGTCGGCCAGCATTGCGTCGGCGGTCGCGTCGATCAGTGCGAGCGTTTTCTCCGGTCCGTCCTCCGCGCCGCGGCGGATGGACCGTGTCGTCACCGGGCGGGCTGCTAGATCGCACAGGGCGACGGTGGTGGTCGTGGTGGCGATGTCGATGGCGAGGATGTACGCGCAGGACGCATCGAACGTGAATCCTTGGGCGGGGCGTCCACCGGTCGGGCTTGGCAGGGAGAGCGGACGCGCGATGCCGATGCCGATGAGTTCGTCGATGCGTCTGTTCACCGTGGGACGAGCCCAGCCGGTCGCCTCGCCGATCTCGCCGCGCGTCATCGGCCCGTGCAGGCGCAGGCGCGTCAGCAGCTCGACGTCACCTTCGGAGAGGGGCGTCGTCGCCCGTTCCGTCGATGTCTGTTTCATCGGTTTCCGTTCCGCTGACTTATTCATAGTTGGTAGCATACATCATGCCAATATCGACAATCTCTTCACAATTCATACCACAGTTTTGTATAGAGCTATACAAAACTGTGGTATAGTTATGTATCACAAGGAAGAAAACGGATGACGTTGCGGTGTCCGTTGATTCCAAAGCAGGTGAAGCCTCATCAATGCGGTTTCGCCGGTGCAGACAGGCATAACCAAACGCAATCAGACCATGTTTTCAAGGAAGGAAACGACGATGACGACCCAGATGACCCATATTGCGAACCTCGATGAAGCCAAGTCCCGCGTCGCCAAGCTGCTCGCGTCCAACGAGCGTGTGATTCTCGGCATCGTGGGCGCGCCGGGAGCCGGCAAGTCCACGCTGGCGCAACTGCTCGCCGAGGCGTTCTTCGACGGCCGCGAGGCCGGTCTGGACGAGCCGCAGGACCACTTCGCGGCCTGGGTGCCGATGGACGGCTACCACTTGGCCGACGTTGAGCTCAAGCGCCTGAATCGTCTGCAGCGCAAGGGCGCGATCGACACCTTCGACGCCCGCGGCTATCGCTCCCTGCTGCGCCGCATCCACGAGGGCGAGGACGGCGTGATCTACGCCCCGATGTTCGAGCGCGACCTCGAACAGCCGCTCGCCGGCGCGATTCCGGTCTTCCCGTGGACCCGTCTTGTGGTCACGGAAGGCAACTACCTGCTCGATGAGGCCGATGCGTGGGCGGACGTGCGCGCCGCCATGACCGAAGTGTGGTATGTGGACGTCGACGACGACCTGCGCCGTGAGCGTCTCGTCGAGCGTCACATTCAGTTCGGCAAGGAGCCCGAGCAGGCGCGCAAGTGGGTCATGGAGGTCGACGAGATCAACGCGCGCCGCATCGCCGCCTGCCGCGACCGCGCCGACGCAACCGTCACCCTGCCGCCGCTCGACCTGTGATCGGAGCCGTTCCCGAACGCGGGCCCGATGAGGCCGCCGGTGGGACGACACGTCGGATTCATGTCCGATGTGTCACCCCACCGGCGGCTTTTACCGTGCCTCCCACGGATTGATGAGGGTGACGCCGGTACCCTCGAAATCCTTGACGTTGCGCGTCGCCACCGCCGCCCCGTGCGCACGCGCGATCGCTGCGATCATCGCGTCCTGTGTGCCGATCGGACGTCCCGCCGCCCGTCGTTCGGTGACGATGGTGGCGTAATACGGGGCGGCTGCGCTGTTGAACGACAACGTGCGATGTCGGAAATTGTCTATGAATGCCGACGTGGTTTGCCTGAGGCGTTCCTTCTTGTACGATTCCGGCAGCAGGGCGATGCCGTATAGCAGTTCGGCGATGGTGATGCTCGTCGTATGGAGGGTATGGAGTCGCTGCGATATGATCCAGTCCCGAACATTAGTGTCCATGCGGGGCTTGCTGGTGACCTCGCTGACGACATTGGTGTCGAGGATGGTGATCATCGCGTTCCCTCGCAATCGTCGTCATCGTCGAGACCCAGATCGACGGGGCGGGGGCCGGTGTCGTAGGTGTTGCGTGGAGGACACAGTTCCTCGTCCGGGCCGAGTCCCTCGCCGTTGAGCAGTCGTTGCATCTCGGCCACGAGATCGGCCGAAGTGGTGATGCGGTGCGCCAGATACTCGGTGGTGCAGTCCTCCAGCAGCGAACGTACCTCCGCCTCCATGGAGCGGTTGTTGTCTTTCGCCATCTTCTTGAGCGCGTCCATGCATTCCGCGGGCACCTTGCGGACGGTGATGGTGCCGGTGCTCTCTGTTGCGGTCATCATGACCTCCTTGCTGTCATAGTGCAGTCATCAATCAATGCATGCACTATGCTAGCACTTGGCGCTCGGGGTATGCAACAAGGGGATGGATACGTCATATGACGTATCCATCCCCTTCGTCGTGCCCACGCTCCTATCCGCTCATCTCTTGGGATGCCGGCCGGAACGTGCGCGGCGTCAGCGTCCGGTGATCTCGGAGCCGAGCACCTTTTCGCTCAGGGCCTTCGGGCCTCGCGTGACGGCGACCGCGCCGGAACGCACCAGCTCGATCACGCCGTAATGCTCCAGCAGGCCCAGCAGCGCGTCGATTTTGCCTTCCGCGCCCGTCGCCTCGATGGTGAGCGACTCCGGGTTCACATCGACCACGCGCACGCGGAACAGACGCACGATCTCCAGCACGTCGGAGCGGTTGGATTCGTTCGCCGCCACCTTGATGAGCACGAGTTCGCGTTCCACCGTGGTGTTCGGGTCGAGCTCGACGATCTTGAGCACGTGCAGCAGCTTGTTGAGCTGCTTGATGATCTGTTCGAGCGGCACGGCCTCGACGTCCGCCGTCACCGTCACGCGGGAGATGTCCGGACGTTCGGTGGGGGAGACGGACAGCGAGTTGATGTTGAACGCGCGGCGGGCGAACAGGCCGGCGATGCGCGCCAGCACGCCCGGACGGTTCTCCACCAGGACGCTCAGCGTATGACGCTCGGAACCGGGCTTGGAAGCGGGATAATTCGCGGGCATGTCAGTTCTCCTTCCCGTTCTCGGCGGCGGAAGCGGCGGCGGTCCTGCGCGCCTCCTCGGCGGCGTTCACATAGGCGTCGCCCTCGGTGTCGTCCAGCAACGGCTTCACGCCCGGCTTGTACGTCACCTCGTCGTTCGACGCGCCGGCGGCGACCATCGGCCACACCATCGCGTCCTTCCACACGCGGAAGTCGATGAGCACCGGGCGGTCGTTGATCTCGTTCGCCTTGCGGATCGCCTCGACGGCCTCCTCCTCGGTGAACACGCGGAACGCGACGCAACCGTAGGCTTCGGCCAGCTTCACGAAGTCCGGCACCTCGAGCGGCAGTTCGCCGGCGGCCGCCTGCGCGTCGCCCTCGGCGCCGTGCGCCTCGCCGTCGAGCAGGTTCGTCTGCGAGTAATGGTGATCGTAGAACAGGGTCTGCCACTGGCGGACCATGCCGTACACGGAGTTGTTGAGCAGTGCGATCTTCACCGGCGTGCGCGCGAAGAACGCGGCCGCCAGCTCTTCGCTGGTCATCTGGAACGAGCCGTCGCCGTCGATGAGCCACACCGGCTTGGCACCGTCGAACTCGCGGGCCGAACCCACGGACGCGCCGATCGCGGCCGGCAGACCGTAGCCCATCGTGCCGAGGCCTCCGGAGGAGATCCACGACTTCGGATTCTCGAAATCGATGAACTGGGACGCCCACATCTGGTGCTGGCCCACGCCCGTCACCCAGATCGTGGACGGGTCGGCCATGTCGGACAGCGTCTTGACGACCCACTGCGGGGCGAGCGAGCCGTCGGTCGGCTCGTCCCACGTCATCGGATACTGCTTGCGCCAGTAGGCGATACGGTCCCACCACGGCTTGTGGTTCGGTCTCGGCGTGATCGCCTGCGCCCGTTCGATCTCCGGAATGAGATCGTCGAGCACGGTCGCCACGTCGCCGACGATCGGCACGTCCGGCGTGCGGTTCTTGCCGATCTCCGCCGGGTCGATGTCGATGTGGATGACGCGCGCGCCGGGCGCGAACGCGTCGAGCTTGCCGGTCACACGGTCGTCGAAGCGCGCGCCGATCGCGACGAGCAGGTCGCAGCGCTGCACGGCGCCGGTGGCCGCCACCGTGCCGTGCATACCGAGCATGCCGAGGTTGTGCGGATCGGTGTCGGGCACGATGCCGCGCGCCGGCAGCGTGGTGACGATCGGGGCGTCGGTGAGTTCGGCGAGGCGCTTGACCTGCGCGCCCGCGTTGGAGCGCATCGCGCCGCCGCCCACGTACAGCACCGGGCGGTACGACTGGTTGAACAGCTTCGCCGCATCGGAGAGCACGCGGCCATGCGCCTTCGTCGTCGGGTTATAGCCGGGCAGAATCATGCGCTGCGGCCACGAATAGTACATGTCGCCGACCTGCGCGGTCTTCGTGAGGTCCACGACGACCGGTCCGGGGCGGCCGGTGGCGGCCACATGGAACGCCTCGGCGAGCACGCGCGGGATATCCTGCGCGCGCGTGACGAGATATGAATGCTTCGACACCGGGTAGGTCATGCCGACGATGTCGGCCTCCTGGAATGCGTCGGTGCCGATCGCGTTGACGCCCACCTGACCGGTGATGACGACCATCGGCACGGAATCCATGTTCGCGTCGGCGATGGCGGTGACCACGTTCGTGGCGCCCGGGCCGGACGTGACGATGCACACGCCCACCTTGCCGGTCGCGATCGCATAACCCTCCGCGGCATGGCCGGCGGCCTGCTCGTGACGCATCAGGATGAATCGGAATTTCAGATCGTCATTGATCTGATGATAGACGGGCAGGATGGCCCCGCCCGGAATGCCGAACACGTCGGTGACGCCGAGATCCTCCAGCGAACGGACCAGCGCCTGCGCGCCGGTCATCTTCTCACCGTCGACGATGGTCTGCTTGTCGTTCACGGGCGTCTTGGGAACGCCGCTGAAAGCCTGCAAAGGCGTGGGTAAAGCCATAATCCTCTCACACTTCACTACTGATCCATGGCCGGCACGGTACGGGATGGTTCCGCCCGTGCCGTGCCGGCCCCGTTGCATGGAAAACCGGCTTGTGGCCGGCTTTCGCGCGTGGATTCCAGTCTATTCGTTTCGCTGATGTTTGCAGGGCCCGGCCCAATGGGCGGAATGCGGAATCAGTCGCTGAGCTTGTGCCAGGCGATCTCGGCGGCGGCCAGCTGCGCCTTGCGTTTGCTGGAGCCGCGCGCGGTGCCGAGCACCGTATCGTCGTCGCCGAGCGTGACGCGTGCGGTGAACACCTGCGCATACTCCGGTCCGGAGACGGACATGTGGTAGACGGGCTCCGGCTTGCCGAGCTCATGCGCCTTGACCGTCAGCGAGGTCTTCCAGTCAAGGGCGGGGCCTTCGGTGGCGACCTCGGCGAGCGTGTCGTCGACGAGGCGGTGCACGACCTCGCGCGCGCCGTCGATGCCGTGTTCGACGAACGTCGCGCCGATCAGCGATTCGACGATGTCGCACAGAATCGAGCTCTTCGAGGCGCCGCCCTGTGCCGCCTCGCCACGGCCGAGCAGGATGTACGGCTCAACGTGCAGCTTGGTGCGGGCGATCGCGCTCAGCGCCTCCTCGCTCACCGCCTTGGCGCGCATCTTCGCCAACTGGCCTTCGGTCATGTCCGGATGGACACGGAAGAGGGTCTCGGTGGCGACGAGTTCGAGCACGGCGTCGCCGAGGAACTCGAGACGCTCGTAATGCTTGACGCCGGGGTGCTCGTGCGCGAAGGAACGATGGGTGAGCGCCTGCACGAGCAGGTCCGGGCTGATCGTCGTGCCCAGACGTTCCAGCAGTTCGTTCGCCGCGTCGGACGCGCCGGCGGTGCGGGTGGGTGTGGTTTCGGTCATCATGTGCTCCTTGATGTCCTTAAGGGTCGGCCGGAGGCCGGATGGAAAGGTGTGAAGACGGGGAAGGGGTGGATAGCTATGCGAAAGCCCCGCCACCCGTCGATGGCAGGGCTTTCTTCATGCCGTTATTCGTGGCTATGCCGCGTGGATCACTTGGCGTGACCGGAGCGGATGGCCTCACGGTAGATGCGGCCGCGGAAGGAACCGCAGCTCGGGCAGGCCACGTGCGGCAGGGCCGGCTCGCCGCAGTTCGGGCAAGTCACGGTCGCCGTAGCGGTCGCCTTCCAGTTCGCGCGGCGCGAGTGCGTGTTGGCGCGCGAGGTCTTGTACTTAGGCAGTGCCATTTCAGTATCCTCTGTTTCGTTCGAACATTGAGCTTAAGCGTTCAGTACTGTAACGCACCGCCTGTACAAAGACGGACGCGCGGCTCCGCGTGTGTCGCGCTCACTCGCCCTGGTTGCCCGACTCCTCGGCCTCCAGCTGCTCCTTCAACGCGGCGAGTCCCGCGAAGCGGATGTCGGTGGTCTCGTGATGGTGGTCGGGATCCTCGTTGAGGTCAGCGCCGCACTGCGAGCACAGACCCTTGCAATCCGGGCGGCATAGCGGCTGCAGCGGCAGCTTCTCGACGAGCGTGTCGCGCAGCAGCGCCTCCAGGTCGGCGAACGCGCCGCCGGCCAGCAGCGGGTACGTGTCCTCCGACTCCTCCTCGCCGGCGATGATGTCCACTTCGCCCTTGCCGTCGTCGCGTCCGGACCGGTTCGCGTCGCGTTCGGACTCGTAGGGGAAGAACGCGGTCACGTTCACGCCCCAGTCGCGCTTGATCGGCTTGAGGCAGCGGGTGCATTCGGCGTGTACGGGCGCGGTGACGCGTGCGGTGAGGATGAGTCCGTCGACGATCGAGTCGAACGAGCCGGTCACGCGCACAGGCGCGCCCTCCTCGACGCCGATCACCGCGTCGCCGATGCCGCTCGGTGCGGGGAAGTCGGCGTCGACGGCCTTCGACTGGCCGGCGCGCGATGCGACCTGCGCGACGGGCACGGCCCAGAGGGAATCTTCGGGACGGGGCATGAGGTCAAGTCCTTTCTGCTGTCGCCTGCGGTTGGTCCCGCGAGGCTTCGGTTGTTCATGTTCAGTTCGTCGTGCTCGACCGTGAACCGGGTGCGGTCCGGCGGCCGAACGCGTCAGCGCGATTCGGGATAGTCGCTGATGTCGAGGTGCGGCATATCCGCGCCGGCCGACTTGCGACGCTCATAGAGTACGTTGAGACCGGCGTCCACGTCGCCGCTCATCTTCGCGAGCTGCGCGCGCAGCGTCTCCATCACCTTCGTCGAATACTCGTCGGCGCCGCGCGTGAGACGGTCGGCCTTCGTCTGCGCGGTGTTGAGGATCGTGCGCGCCTTCTGCCGCGCGAGTTCGGTGACGTTCTCCTGTCCGGCGAGGAACTGCGCCTGCTCGTTCGCCTCCTTGACGATGTCGGCGGCGCGGCTCTGCGCGGAGGCGACGATCGCGTTCGCCTGCGTCTGTGCGCCCTCCAGCCGGCGTTCCGCCTCGCGCATGAGCGCGGAGGCGCGTTCCAGCTGCACGGGGAGCATCTTCTTCAGGTCGCTCAACTGACCGGCGAATTCGGTGCGGTCGATCTTCACCTGGTCGGGGAAGAAGATGCTGCCCTTCGCCTCTTCGAGCGTCGCCTCCAACTGGTCGATGATGTCGTAGACGGTGGTGAACTCGTCGCGGCTGGCATCAATGTCGTCGTCCTCGTCATCGCCTTCGCGCAGATCCGGCAATGGGAACGGCGTCTTGAGCACGCGCGCGTCGTCGCCGATGTCGCTGTCGTCGCCGTCGTCCTCCGGAATCGTCGGCGAGGCGACGGTGGGGGAGGGGGCCGCGGCGGCGGTGTCGTCGGCGGTTCCCGGCGCGGCCTGCGGCGACGCCGGAACGGCCGACGGCGCAGGCGGGTCGAGCGGCGCGTCCATGCCGTTCGCGCCGTTCGCGCCGTCCGTCGCGGACGACGGTGGCGCGATCATCGGCTCGAACGTGACGGGCGCGGAACCGCCGTCGCCCGCGTTCGCGCCTTCCTGTTTGTCGTCATATGCTGCATCGGTCATGATGCGTTCCTTTCCTTCGACGCGCGCGCCTCGACCTCCCGCGACAGCGCCTCGGCGAGCATCGGCACCACGCAATCGGGCACCATGCCGGTCACGTCGCCGCCATGACGCGCCACGTCCTTGACGATCGAGCTGGAGATGTGTTCGAGCACCGGGTCGGCGGGAAGGAAAACGGTCTCCACGTCGCCGATCTTGCGGTTCACCAGCGCCATGCCGAGTTCCGCCTCGTAGTCGCCGTTCTGCCGCAGGCCCTTCACGATCACGGATGCCCCCACTTCACGACAATAGTCGGTGATGAGACCTCCGGTGGAGGAGACGACGACGTTCGTGCATCCGTCCTTGGCGAGGGCACGGCGGATGATGTCGACGCGGGTCTCGGTGGGGAACATCGGCGTCTTCGCCGCGTTCACCGCCACCACCACATGCACTTCCTCGAAGAAGCGCGCACTGCGTTCGATTACGTCAAGATGTCCGGCGGTCACGGGGTCGTACGAGCCGGGGCACACTGCTATGGTCATGGCTCACTAGCCTACCGCGCCTTGCCGCCACCGCACGACGGCGCGGGTGCGGCGACGGCAACTATGATGGTGGGCAGCATAGGTCCTATCAGGAGGTCGTCATGACGAACAATGATCAGCTGAACGATGGCAGGCTTCTCGCCGCGTTCCTCGACGCGGACACGTCGTCGCCGCTGTCCGATCCGGATGCCGGCACCGGCACCGCGGTGCTCGAACGTCCGGAGGAGAAGGAGGAGACCAGCCGCTCCGACGACGGCGACGCGGACCGGTTCGCGCACTACGTGTCGCGCGACCGCATCGCCGAATCGCAGATGACCGGACGCCCGGTGGTTGCGCTGTGCGGCAAGGTGTGGGTGCCCAAGCACGATCCGTCCAAGTATCCGGTCTGCCCCGACTGCAAGCGCATCTACGACGAGATGCGCGGTTGGTGATGTGATGTAGGCCGTCGCACGTTCCGTTACACGGCAAGGGAGGCGAATCCTCTGGCGAGGGTCCGCCTCCCTTGTTTTCGGGGTTTCAGCGCTTGGAGATCTCGTCGATCCTGGCGAGCTCCTCGGCGCTGAACGTCGTGTTCCTCAACGCGCCGATGTTGTCGAGGATCTGCTGCGGCTTCGAGGCGCCGGCGAGCACGGAGGTGACGACGCCGTCGTGCAGCAGCCAAGCGAGGCTCATCTCGGCGAGCGTCTGGCCGCGGGCGATGGCGATGTCGTTGAGCTCGCGGATCTGCTGGAGACGCTCCGGCGTGAGCGCGGAATCCTGAAGGAAGCGCGGGTCGAGGGCGATGCGGCTGTCGGCCGGCACGCCGTGGAGGTAGCGGTTCGTGAGCAGGCCCTGCGCGAGCGGCGAGAACGTGATGATGCCCTTGCCGAGACGCTTGGCCGTGTCCTTGAGGCCATTCTGTTCGATGGTGCGGTCGAAGATGTTGTAGCGGTTCTGGTTGATGATGAACGGCGTGTGCAGTTCGTTGAGGATCGCCGCCGCCTTCTCCATCGTCGGGCCGTCGTAGTTGGACAGGCCCACGTACAGGGCCTTGCCGGAGCTCACGATCTGGGCGAGCGCGCCCATCGTCTCCTCGAGTGGGGTTTCCGGGTCCGGACGGTGGTGGTAGAAGATGTCCACGTAGTCGAGGCCGAGGCGTTCCAGCGACTGGTCGAGCGAGGCGATGAGGTACTTGCGCGAACCGTGGTCGCCGTACGGGCCAGGCCACATGTCGTATCCGGCCTTCGTGGAGATAACGAGCTCGTCGCGGTGGCGCTTGAAGTACCGGTCGAGCAGCACGCCGCAGTTGCGCTCCGCCTGCCCGTATTCGGGACCGTAGTTGTTGGCGAGGTCGAAGTGCGTGATGCCGTTGTCGAACGCGGTGAACACGAGCTGCTTCATATGATCGAACGGCGTCAGGTCGCCGAAGTTGTGCCAGAAGCCGAGCGAGACGGCCGGCAGTTTGAGGCCGGAGGCGCCGCAGCGGTTGTAGATCATCGTGTCATAGCGGGTGTCTGCGGGCGTATATGCGCTGATGAAGTCGGGCATCGTCGATATCTCCTTTGGGGCCCGTCGAATCCGCGTCGAGTCCGGTCGGGCGTCCATGTTCGTGATTACGCAATCATCCTCTCAGTTCAAGTAAACTTGAAGGCAAATCGACGTCCGCGGCGTGTCGTGCGGCTGCGGCGGCGGACGCGGAACCCCGCGCATGGCGACGCGCACGTGACTGGCGTAGTCGGACGGACAGAGCACGACCGGAAAGGACGGCACGATGGACACGACGGCGGGAGCTGCGACGGCGGGAGTCGCGACGGCTGGGACGTACACGATCCGTGAAGTGGCGACACGCTTCCACATGCAGACCTCCACGCTGCGGTACTACGAGGACCAGGGGTTGCTCACCAACGTGGGGCGTGACGCGGCGGGGCGGCGCGAATACGAGGAGTGCCACATCAACCGGCTGCGCGCCATCTGCTGCTTCAAGAACGCTGGCATGACCATCGACGATCTGAAACGGTTCTTCGCCTACGAGCAGGACGAGCCGGCGCACATCGATGAGATTCTCGAACTGCTCGACGCGCGTCGCAAGACACTCGACGAGCAGCGGCGCGCGCTCGACGAGGCTGCGATGCACGTGCAGCGCAAACTGCACTATTACGGTGACATCAAACGCGCGCTCGACGCGGGTGAATCCCTGCCCGACTGGAAGGACTACAAGACCCGCGTCTACACCATCGACTGCTGAGTCCCCGTCGCGGCTTCCGGAACCGGCGGAACCGCCGGGATACGAGCCTCCGCCCGCGCGCGCTCCGGGCGCAGCGGCGTCTTGACCAGCGCGCTCTGGGCGGGGTCAGCCAGGGCGCGGGCGAGCCGGAGCCGCGCCAGGTTCTTGATGGCGTCCTCGCGCGCATGCAGGACGGCATGCTGCCGGTCGCGTTCCACGGTGAACCGTTCGCGCATGGCGTCCAACGCCTCCAGCCGCCTGACGAGCCCTTCCGTGCGGGCCATCTCGCCGGCGGCCCGCGCCCGCGCCTTGCGCGCCCCGCGCTGGACGGCGCGCACGCGGTGGTACGTGCCGCCGAAGTATGAGAAGGATGTGGCGAACAGGTCGAGCCCCGCGCACACGTACATGAAGAGCATGAACAACCCGACCGGAACGCTGGAGGCGTAGTTCGGCCGCACACCCTCTATCTGCGCCTCGAACACCCGCAGGAAGGCCATGCCCAGCCCCACGGCGGCCCAGACCGCCGCAAGGGCGACGATCCACCGCGGCGCCCCAGCCCGGCCGCCGCCGGAGGGACGCGACGACGCCAGATGGCATCCGATGGACGAGGGGACGCCTATCGCGGCCGCGGTGACGGCGAGCACGATGAAGCAGGAATACGGGCTCACCCCGAACACGGTGGTGCCCGGCATGTTGAGCAGCGCGTCGAACAGGGAGGCGCTCATGACCGGGTCGGCCAGTTCCATGAGCACGCCGGCGATCAGGAACACCACCGTCCTTTTCGGAAACACGCAGGGCTCGGCCGCGAACGCCGCCGGACGATCCTTCCCGGCCCCGTCATCGGGCGATGCGGCGGCGGGCACGGCGGAAGGTGCGGCGGAGGACCCAGCGGAGGACGGCGACCGGCCGGCCACGGGTCGGTCCTGCTCCCCGCCGACCGACCTCCACCAGCCGAGCTGCGAACACCAGTCGACGCCGCCGTGCGAGGCGCGCAGGCCGAGGCAATCCTCGTAGACGGCATCGGTCTGCCGTTCGAGGTCGGCGGCGGCGTCGGCGGCCGCGTCCGCCGCGCAACGGGACCGCGATATGCGGGCGACGAGCCTCTCCTCCTGCCTCTCGAGGATGCGCAGCCCGTCATGGTAGGTGCGGTCGACCTGCCGATGGACGTCCTCGGAGAGGTTCGCGACGTAGTCGTCGATCAGGTCGCCGTGCGCCGAATCGAGCGCATGGACATCGATCAGCCCCTGGAGCTCCTCCATGGCCTTTGTCTCGATGTCGTCGAACGCGCGATCCGCGCTGAATTCGGGAAGTTCGATGTGTTTTGACGTGTTCATGATGCTTTCCTTTCCACGCGCCTTCCGGCACAGTCGTGGGTGGTGCCCGTCCGATGCCGCGCGATCGCGGGATCGGACGGGGAATCATCGGCCGGAGTCAGCCGACTTTGCAGGAGGAGTCCGCGACGCCGGTGACGGCGACGTCCACGCGGCGTTGCGCCTCGGGGCTCTCCGATCCGCCGACGTCGCCTGCGGACTGGCTTGCACCGGCCCCGCGCGATGTGATGCGGGAGGCGTCGATGCCGTAGTCGTCGCGCAGCATCTCGGCGATCGCGGCCGCCCGGGCTTCGGAGATGGCCTGATAGTCCTGCGCGTCGTACGCGGGGGCCGCGTACGCGTGCCCGGTGACGGTGACCGTGGCCCGGGGGTTGTCGTGCAGCAGGGCCGCGGGCTCCTTGAGCAGGTCCTTCGCCGAGGCGGAAGGCACGGCGCTGTCCGGCGCGAACAGCAGCGACGACGGCAGCCGGTAGTTCACATTCCCGGACGTGCACGCCACCGAGGCGGAAGGCAGCTTCACGGCCGTGACCTTTCTGGTCGCGCCGCTCGCATGGCCGCCGGAGAGCGGGGTCTTGTCCACTTCCACGCCTTCGGGCCCGAAGGTCTTCAACGTGCGCGTCCAGACGTCCTCGATGAGCGTGCGGACGGCCGCGGACGGCCGCTCCTGCGCCTTGGGCGCGTCATCGGCGAGATATCCCAAACCCGCGAGCCTCACCATGACCCCCTCAAGGGAGAGGTCGGGGATCGCCCCGTGCGCCGCCTGCGCGATCTCGTCGGCCGAGTTCGCGGCGAGCGTGCTCTGCATGGCGAGCGGCCCGGCGGTGTCGATGCCGTTCGAATGGACGAGCATCAGCGCAGGCTTGCCGTCGGATGCCTTGGCGTCCAGGAAGTCGGCGGCCATCGCGATCGCCTCCAGCGTGCTCTGCTCGTCGCTGGCGGCGTGCATGGCGGCCAGGGCGTCGGCGAGTTCGAGCATGTTGCTTTTCGCGCGGACGTTGTTGCCCGTGGCGTTTCCCTGGCTCGGATCGAACTCGACGAGGTCGGGGCGCACCGTGCGGGGTTCGCCGGCTGCGGAGATGACGGTCAGCCTGTCGGTGCCGTAGGTCAGCATGACGTCCTTCACCAGCGCCTCCTCGTCGGAGCTCAGGGACGGCGCCGGATTCGTCACCGTGTCGGCGATCACCACGGCCACGGCGGAGTACTTCGACTCGGCGGCTTCGTTCGCGCCGGAGGTGCAGCCGCCGAGGCCGGAGAGCAGGGCTGCGGCGCACAGGGCTGCGAAGACAGCCCGCGCCGCCTGCCGAGCCACCCGCCGGGCCGGGTTGTTCCGGCCGCTCGGGTTATTCCGGATGTTTGCGTCGTTCCGGCCGTTCGGATTGCTTCGGTTGCCTGGATTGTTCTGGTTGCGATCGAACATGGGTGCTCCTTTCCTTGACCGGAGAGCGCGCGGTTTCGCACGCGATTCCGGCTGCGGATCATGTGCCGTATGTATCCGTCGCCCTCCATAGGCGTATGCGGGACGGTATGCGGAGGAAACACGCCCGGGAACCGAAAAATCGGGATTCCGGGCGTGTCGGGCACTACAGGACCGCGATGACGGCCTCTCCGCCGCGTCGCGCGGCGTCCTCGCGGCGGGATGCCGCCGCAGAATCCTCGGCGCCATCCCCGGCAACGGCCCCGGTGCCTCCGCCGGCATTCCCAGTACTATTCCCATCGCCATCCCCGGCGACGGCCATCTCCTCCGGCGCCTTGTCCGGCAGGGAGGGGAACGGCTCCGGATCGTCGAACCCGCACGGCATGTCGGGAAGGATCGGGGGCTCACCGTCGCGCAGGACCCCATACAGGGTCCGGCGCACGAAATCGTTCATGCGGATGAGGTAGTAGGTGCGGATCACCACCGCACGGCTTATGAACGCGCCCTGATGGAAGCAGAACGTGTCCTCGAGTTCGGCGTGTTCGCTTCTGATCTCGGCGAGACGACGAAGCGCGGCATCCACGGCCGCGCTGCCGTCGTGAAGCGCCTTCGTCCGCTCCCGGCGGCGGCGGCGCGCGATTGCGGCCGGCGATTCGTAGCATTCCGCCGCCGTCGATGGCCGGTCGGCGTCGGACGGCCCGCCTATGGCTTCGGCGGCCCGGTCTCGGGACCGCAGCAGTCCGGGCAGTCTCTCCTGAAGCCCGCGGCACTCCTCGACGAGTTCCAGGGCGCGGCATCGCAGCGCCTGTTGCAGCAGGAGGGTGTCCTGCCGTTCGATGGCCACCGCTCCCAGATACCCTTCGATGAGCACGTGCAGATACCCTTCGTCGGGCAGATGATTGTCCTTGCGGTAGCGTGCGACCATCGTCCTGCGGTCGAAGAGCGCGGCCCACCAGTCGCGCGAGGGTCTCGGCCTGCCTCCTGCCCTGACCACGATCGACCGTTGCACGGTGCGCATCGCCTCCGGCATAAACGCGTCCCGCTCGGTGAGTTTCGTCAGCCTCACCTTCCGTGTCGTTCCCATGATTCGTCGTTCCTTTCGGATGCCCCTGACGACAGGTCGGCGACCTGTCCGCCTGACATAGGGGTATCCGGGGCGGAACCTGACGGAAAACACGGCAATGCCGGAAAGACCGTACGCCGGCGAACGTCCCCGCGTACGTTGTCTCCGGCCAAGGGGCAAACCGGCCTAGTGGGCCACCCCCTCGGGCCATATCACGACGACGGGTTTGCGTCTCGCCCGCGCATAGGCCACGGCGTCGCCGGTGCCGCCTCTGCCTGCGGCGGGCAGTCCATCCCAGAAGGCGACCAGCAGGTCGGATTCGTCCACCACGCGTCTGCCGGCGGCGAGGAACGCTTCCTCGCCCGGCTCCGGAAAGTCCAGGGTCACGGCGGTGCGCACCTGCGTCATGAGACGGTCGTATTCAGCGAGGCCCTGTTCGTCGAACGTGGCCTTGTATCCGCGGCACGGGATGATCGCCATGACCTGATACCCGGCGCGCAGCATCGCGTCCGCGAACATCTGGTCGGCGCCCCACGCCATCGAGCTCACACCGACGACGTCCCCGCCGGCGTGACGGCGCAGGAACTCGTCGAGCCCCTGCTCCACGTATGCCCTCGCCTCTTCCGGAATGCGCTGGTGCCCGGTCACGCCGATCCTCATATCCGTCTCGATTCCCTCCGCCGGCCGTCCCGGCCCAGCCGTTGTCTGTTGTCTGTTGTCTGTTGTCCCAAGTGTATCCGTCGTGCGCCCCGGCCGTGGGACGGGACGCACGATTCCCGGGCGCCCCGGTCACAGCGTCAGCCAGCTGGAATCGGGACGGCAGATGAGACGCGCGTTGGCGAACGCGACTCGCAGCGGCAGAACGGTCACGCCCTGCGCCGTGCCGTTGCCGTTCACCTGCATCACCAGCGCCAGTTCCGCCTTGAACGGATCGGTCAATCCCAGCGGCAGCAGCAGGCTCATGCGGTCGGTCGTCGGGTAGAAGCAGGGCACGGCGGTCTTGTAGTCGAGACGGGCGAGGACCATCGCGTATTCCAGGCCGCGGTCGATGGCCTCCTGCATGCGGCGGCGCACCACGGTGTCGGCGAGCACCTCCTTGCCGAACGTCTGCCATCCCTCGTCGTCGGTGCCGGCTGCGAGCAGCTCCTCCAGACGCGCGTGCAGCGGGGACTCCCCGTCGATAGCGCGGCGGAGGAACCCTTCGGGCATGCGCTCGAGGTGGTCGCCGAGGATGTGCGCGTAGTCGAGTGCCACCAGCTCGCGGGGCACGTCGAACAGCACGTCGGACAGATTGCTGAAGTAGGTGGCGCGTTCGGGGAAACGCACCTTGCCGCTCTCCACGGGCAGGGACTGCAGCAGGTATTTGCCGATGCCGCCCACACCGGCCTCGCAGAACCCGCACAGACGCCACTTCCTCGAGCCTTCGCGGCCGCCGTTGCGCCCGAACACCATGTACAGGTCGGCGGAGGAGACGCGGGACACCAGACCGGTGTTGATGGCGGCGAACCCTCCGTGGGCCGACTCGTTGACGACGACCTTTCCCTGGCTTTGCACACGGTAGAACGTGTAGGTGAGGTACCGGTGCAGCAGTGGGAACGGCCTGGTCTCCTCCGGCATGTCCCAGTCCTCAGGCAGCGCCATGTCCGCCAGCCTGCGCAGCTTCTCCGGATAGGAGTCGGGCGAGTCGAAGTCGCGACCGCCGAGGTAGGCGAATTCCTGCAGCGCGCGCCCGGGGACGACGGCCGCGGCGGGCGTTCCCTTCGCCGGGATCGTCGACGCCGGTTCCGCCGGTCCTTCGACACGGTGCAGGTACAACGACGGGCATGAGTCGTCCTCGTCGTGGTAGCGGTTGGGGACGAGGGTCAGCCGCAGCGTGACCTTCCGATGGCAGGCGATGCTGTCCACCTCCATCGGGATCGTCACCGACATGCCGTTGTCCGACACGACGGCGACGTCCTCGCCGCGCACCTTCTCCCAGTTGGCGTTCAACGCCTCGAGGGGATCGGCGCCCAGCGGCAGGTGCGGGGACAGGTATTTCCTCGAGGTGAGCGGCACCCATACGAGGTCGCAGAACGGCCGGTCCGAGTCAAGCAGGTCGTCGAGGCCGGCGCCGACGCCCGACGCCTTGGCGACGAAGGTGTCGGAAGAGTCGGAGGCGGGCTCGGGCAGTGGCACCTGCGGCATCGCTGGCTCGGCGATGCCGCGGTCGGCGGATCCGTCGCCGATGGCGGACGGAACGGCGTCGGTGAACGGACCGCTGGTGTCGATGGTGTCGATGGTGTCGATGGTGTCGATGGTGTCGATGGTGTCGATGGTGATGATGCCGGTGTCGTCGTAGCTCATGATTGTTCCTTTACTTGGCGTTCCGCCGATTCCTTATCGGCGTGGTACCGGTCATAGGCGTATCCGGAATCGCATCCGACGGTTTTCCATACGGTTTTCCAGACCGCCTCCCCGCGCCACGACGGTCAGTAGCAGTAGCCGTTCGCCCCGGACGCCTCGACGGATCCGACGTGGAGGTTCGTGCGGGCGCCGACGCAGGCCACGGCCTCGCGCCTCGCCTGCTCCTCGTCGCCTTCGGCGCGGTAGATGCGGGAGAGCTGCTCGTGCGCCTCGATGACCTTGTAGTCGGAGAAGGGCTGATCCGGGTGGTATTTCGCCCGGATCAGGCCGCGCTCGTCCAGGAACCCGATGAACTCGCGCTTCGCTGATTCGTCGTCGTCCAGACGTAGGTAGGTCTCGGCGAGGGCGAACCTCACGTCGGCGACGTGGTATTCGGGGATCCTGCCGTCCAGGCCACGGAAGATGCGCAGCGCCTCGCGATAGCATTCCAGCGCGCGGCGGGGATCATCCCGCCGCATCGCCTCGCGGCCGCAGCTGCAGAGTCCGTCCGCCGAGCGCAGCAGGTTGTTCTCGTCGACGTCCAGGCCGTCGCCGTCGCCGCCGTCCAAACCGTCGTCGACGCCGGACGGCCCGTTGTCGTCGGCATCCTCCCCGTCGCCACCCCACCCGAACAGTTCCTGGAAGAGACGCCTGAACTCCTCTTCGTCGAAGTCCTCGCCGTCATCGTCGGGACCGTCGTCATCATCGTCATCGTCGGAGCCGCCGGAACCACCGTCACCGTCATCACCGTCATCGTCGAAACCGCCGCCGTCACCGCAGATTAGAAGACGCAGGTACTCGTCACCATGGGACTCCCATGCGGAGCATACGCTTCCCATCATGTATCGCAGCGTCTCGATCGAAGGGACGTCTCCCGCCTTATACAGTGCGCCGATGCGGAAGAGCGTCTGCCCGTCCTCGGGGTCGATGTCGAACGACCCCGCGCGCAGGCCGAAGGTGAGACGATGGAACAGCATCGCGACCTTCCCGATGAGTTCCGTATCGTCGTCGTCAGGCTCGAGCGGCGGCTCCCCGAGGAACGTGACGTATCCGTGGCCGATGATGATGTGCACCGTGATGTGATTGATCTTGCCGTCGATGGTCATCATGAGCCGGAAATGCCCAGCGGAGGGCATGCTGTAATGGATGTCGTCGGCGTCCAGATAACGCTTCACCTGCCGCGCGAGCGTCGAGAGACCGTGTGCCATGATCGTTTCCTTTCGGACCGGGGCGGTTCCCTTCACCGCCCTACGCCCCACATAGGGGTATCCCGGTCCAACCACTCAGGAAAAACGATTACGACACGCCGACCCCGCGGGTCAGCGTCTGCCCGACTGCCGTTTCATCAGGTCGTAGTAGTAGGCGCCGCGCGCCGTCAGTCGGACGCGGCCGCCGTTGACCACCGCCCAGAACAGGTCGGTGGGTTCCCCCTTGTCGTCGACGATGTCGATGAGGTACGCGTTGCGCCACGCCTTCATCTCGTCCATCAGCCGCTGATGGGGCGTGCGGTCCTCCGGACGGTCGTCGGGGCTGCGGCTGGGCCTGCCCCCGTCCTCAGGCAGAGGCGCCTCCATCTCCGGGTACGGCAGGAATTCGGATGTCGCGTCGGCGAACACGGGACGTCTGCCGTCCCTACGCGGATCGCGCGCCTCCACCAGGCGGCTCATCATCTTCGGCGTGATGCCGGCTCGTGTCCGTTTGAGCACGATGTCGCGGTCCAGGAACGCCTTGAGCATGGGCCGCTGCGCCCCGCGCCCGTCGGCGGCCAGCGCCATGCTCGCGTTCGAGAACAGCGACGACACCGATACATTGCCGTACACGTCGGCGCTGGCGCCGTCGAGGCACATGAGCAGCGCATCGGTGAACCGCCCGTGCTCCCCGATCTCGCGCGCCGCCTCGTCCTCGCGGGACGCCGCGAGCACCGCCATGTTGCGGGGCAGTTCGACTCCGGCGAGCGCTCCCGCATGGCAGCAGTCCAGTATGACCACCACGGACCGCAGGATGTCCTCGTGCCGGCGCACGTCCTCCACGATTTCGCGGAACCGCAGGCCGGAGCGCCCGGCATCGCCGGCGTCGGGGTCGTCCTCGTACGTGGCGAGCAGCAGGTCGCCGTCGGCAAGCGCGAACGCGTGCCCGGAGTAGTACAGCAGCACGTCGTCATGGTCGGCCGCGCGAAGCATGCGCCCGATCTCGTCCCGCAGCGAGGCCTCGTCCACGACGTCGGCCTCACCGTCGACGAGCACCGTGTTCTCCCAGATCGGGTTGTCGTCGCAGTCGTAGCGCAAGGCTTCGGCCATGGCTTCGGCGTCGGCGCGGCAGCAGCGCAGATCGTTGTGCTTCCGGTAACGCCGGATGCCCACATACAACGCCTGTCCCTGTTCCGGCATGACGCACCCCTTTCACACCACCGTCAGCGTTCGAACCCATGTTCAGCATACAGCCGGTGTATTGTGGGGACAAGGGTTCCACGTACGTTCGAGGGAGCATACGATGATGTCCTCTTCCCGAAAAACATCCGGCGCGACCAAGGCCATGCCCGGTGCGGATGGTACCGCGTGTCGCCCGAGCGTCTGGTACAGGCAGCTTGCCGAATACGACGCTCTGCCCGAATCGGAGCGCGAGTTCATCGGGAAGGTGCTCCGCGAGCTGGACTGCATCGACGTCAGGCATGCGACCATCTTCAAATACGCCTGTCTGTTGCTGGATCAGGACCGCGACCCCAAACCGGTCAAGGCGCAAGGATTCCCCATCGCCAGGAAGCCGAAGGGATGCGGCGAGACGACGGCGGGACGGGACGGGCTCGACAGGTATCTGCGGACCTGCGCGAGCGACGACCCAGACGCGTACCAGGCCGATCTCGCGGTCATCCGGAAGGCGAAGAGCAGGCTCGGCAGGCTCGGCAACGCATGGGCCTTGGAGCGGATCGCCGACCCGCATGGAGGGCCGTGCGACAATCCCGTCGCCGAGGCCTGCGACATCGCCGAGCGATGGTATATGGACATCGCCCGCTCGGTGGCGGACGAAGCCGTCGGCGACGGCGATTTCGACATGAAGCTCCATGAGCTCAAACGCAGGCTGCCCGACTCCTACCGGAAGCTGGCGTCCGATGAGCCCCACGAGCTGGACAGGCGCATCGACACCTACGTCGCGCGGGCGCGCGAACTGTGGGAGCGCAACATCAGCAGGAACTTCAGGGAATCGTTCCTCCCCGCCGTCAAGGGCAGGTCGAAGCCGACCGTCGCCAAGGACGAGACGAAGAAGACCACCGTCAAAGGCAAGACGAAGCCGAACTTCGCGCGGCCGAACACTCCGCGCAGCGTGGGGGTCGTGCGCGACTGGCTGCTGATCCACGCGTTCTACCAGGCTCTGCTGGACGATCCGGACCCGTCGCCGGAACAGAGGCGGTACTGGGGCTACCTTTGCAATGCCGCCGGAAAGGTGTGCAGACGGATGGAGAGGGAACGCCGGGAACGGCGGGAGACGGAGTCGGCGTGGGCCGGGGCCGCCGACAAGCCGACGTATGCCAGCGACGGCAACGCCGCCTTCGAGGTCGCCCATGCGGCGGCGATGGAATCCATCCAGCAATTGGCCAACAAGCGCGGCGACGTCGCACGCCACGATCCGCTCGTCTTCGACCGTGGCGGCATCGAGCACATCCTGCGCAACACGTTCGCCACCGACGCCTACGGATCGACCAGGCCCATGCTCGTCAACGCGTGGCGTGATCTGTACGGCACCGACGAGCCTGCCACCGACCCGCTGGAGGATTCCCTCACGGCCGGCGACACCTCCTTCAGCGACCTGTTCGGCATGATCCCGCATACGGATCAGCTCGAACAACGCGCATACGAGGTCCTGTTCTCCTGGATGGACCAGGAAATCACGGAAAGCCCGCACCGACACGGGCATTGCGCCGCCTTCCGCGTCAAGGCCGGATGGGTCGAGGCGCTGCAGACCTTCCAGAACGATCCCGGCGCCGCCTCGACCCGCGGGCTCGCCCAAACCGTGGCCATGACACACCGCATCATGTACATGGTGGGCGCGCTGGGGAGGAAATCCTTCGTCCCTGATACGCCCGACGGCGCATGGACGGCGACCGTCCGGGAGCAGGGCGTGCTGATGCTCGAGAAAGAGATGCTGCTGCTGGACGAGGCGGCCGAACGCGACCCGGCATCCAAGGACGGCATCCAGTTGGCGCGCTACTCGTGCAACCTCGCCGCAAGACCCTGCACCGACGAGCGGACGGGCATGCCGGTCTTCCGCCTCGACGAACGCCGCTGGACGGACGCGCTCGCCGCATACTACGCACAGGCGGGCGGCGTGAACAAGGAGACGCTCGCCTCCCTGTGCGGCAATCTGGACAAGGTGGTCGGGCATATCGACGCCGGGCGCATACGCCTCGTCGACACGTCCCGGCAGGTCCTCGTGTTCCGCGACGGGCGTCTGCAACGGACCACTCTGGGTCGTCTGGATTCGTCGCACATCGACAGGACCGGCGAGCCGGACCGGGCCGGCAACGGGCCTGCGCCGTCGGACGCCCTGCACGCGGCGGAGCATCTCGTCGCGTCCATACAGGAAGCCCCGGCGCCGCCGATCTGCATCCGATCGCCGCGATGCGCCGGCGTCCTGCAGCCCGACGACGATCACAGAGGCACCGACGGCACCGGGCGTGATACCGGGCACGGTACAACACGGTCATAAGAAAGGAGACGACCATGGGCGGCGATCCGTTGTTCGACGACCCGCTGTTCGGTCCGGCCGCCCGCCGGGCCGCGCGGGAGGTGTGGCACGGCCGGGTGGGCCCGGAGATCTCGGCGTGGACCATCAGCCGGGGCGCCACGGACGGGTTCGGCGAGGGACTGGCGCGCGCCGTATTGGCCGACCCCGAACTGATCGGCCAGGTGAACGGCATCTGGGAGTCCCGCCAGGCGGCCATCGGCGCCGCGAACGCGACCGGATTGGAGGTGCTGCCCGAAGGGTTCCGGCAGACCATCCGGCAGGAGGAGCTCGACGGCGGCCCCCATCTCAATCTGGACATCGCACACGCCGCCGGACGCGGATGGACCGACGCCGATTGGGACGCCGACCTGTTCGCCCTCGAACTGGAGGCGTGCGCGTTCGACGCCGCGATGCTTGCCGTCTCCGGTACGCGCGGCGACGACGAACCCGGGGGCGCCACACCTCCGGAGCGGTGGGAGACCCGGTTCCACGCCGACCATCTGACGGTGCTCGCGCGCCGTCACGACACGGTGCCTGGCATGGTCGTCGTGCAGTTGGAATCGTCGACGAGGCCGCGCACCTACCGGCTGACGCTGCATTGGCCGGACGGCACGTCCACCGAACTGGAGCCGGTCACCGCGGGCGCCGCCATGCGCCCGGCCCGTTTCGGCATGGTCGCCTCCCCCGGAGGCGCGCTGCCGAAACGGGTGAGCGTCACGCCGGCGTGACGCGAGGGCCGAGACGCAAGGGCCGGCACGGGGCCGCGGCCTTGCGCCGACCTTCGGGAACACGCCCGGGAACACCTTTCCGAAGCACCTTTCCCGGAAAACCCGTCGAGCCCCCGCCGGGATACGCCTATGGAAGGCACACGGGGGCGCCACGGCCCCACACATCCATAGGAGGTTCCCATGAACGACCGTCATATCGACCACATCGCCACCACCGGCATCATCGCCACCACCGCCACTACCGACACCGACGCCGCCCGCGCCGAGGGCTCGGCGCAGGCGATCCACGCCTTCGCCGAGCTGCTGCGCGAAACCCTCCCACGGCTTTCCGACGCCCATGGCGACCTCGAGAACCTCATCGAGCTCGCGCAGAGCAGCGACTACGTCTGGTGCGGCACGGCCACGGCTGCGACCGACGACCAGCCTGCCATCGATTCGCTGGGCGAACGCGCGCTGGCGGACGCCGGAATCGGCGAACTGCTGCCCGCCGCGTTCCAGGCGTCGTTCCATGTCGTCATGCCGAACTCCATGAGCTTCAGGAAGGTCGGCATGCTGCCGATGGGACCGGATCTGCCTGCCGAAGCGCGGATGGTGGTCGACTGGTCCATTACCGATGACGACCATATCGACCATGTCCGCGCCCGCGTGTTGGTGTTCGGTCGCAAGGACCGCTGAGCGAAGGGGCCATCATGACCGAACGGACCACCGCGCCGAACGTGCTGCGCCGCAGCCGGATCGGCGGATTATTCCTGTGGGTCGCCGCCGACGAGATCGAGCGGGCCGTCCCGGACCGCCCGACCATGTTCGAACGCCTGTTCCTCTCGTGGGACAGGGGGGACGGCGAGATCGACGTCGTCATCCGCCGTTGCGGGGATGAACTGCGTCTCATGATCGGCGGATTCTCCACCGAATACGGCATCGACAAGGCGCGCCTGGTGTGCGCCCCCACGGCCGTGCTGTACCGCGTGCATCCCAAGGACGTGAAACCGATGGACCCCCGATGCGTCAGGGGCGTCGTGTTCCGCATGCCGGAGCCGGGGGAGCCCGGCGACGCCGCACGGCCGTCCGGACACGCCGGATCGCCGAGCGGACTCCCGCTGCTCGAGCGGTTGGGAATGCTGCCCGGCGACTGGACGCTGGCCTTGTGCTGCGCGCCGGCGGACGGCGCATGGTCGGTACGCACCTTCGTGATGTCCGACGAGGAGAAGGACGCCCTCCGGGTGGTCGACGCGCTGCGCGGCTCGGTCATCGCCGCGGACGGCACCGTCTACGAAACGTACTCCGCTCCTGCGGTGCGCGACGACCACGCGCCGGAACCGGAAAGCACGTTGACCATCCACGAGATCGGAGCGCTGCTGGCACCGCCCCGGTACGGCATGCCCGGACTGGCGGTGCGCACGCCGCTGCCGGCGACACGACGCCTCGACACCTATGCCCGGCTCCGCAACGACCGCATCGATCTGGATACGTTCGAGACGCGCGATCCCGCGACCCGCGGCTCCGTCCGCCTCGGCGTCTTCCGTGGCACGTCCATACGCGCCGGATTCCCCATCGAAGATCTGGAACGCAACAGCATCCTGATCTGCGGCGACGACGGCAGCGGCAAGACCACCACGATGCACCGCCTGCTCTCCGAGGCGTGGAACCGGCATCGCATCCCGTTCCTGCTCGTCGACCCCACCGGAAGTTCGAGCACGCCCTTCGTCTCCCGCTATGACGGCGGTCTGCGCGTGGTGCACGGCTCGCAGCTGCGCAGGGACCTCATGGCGCCGGGTGCATCGCAGGACGCCGATTCGCCTATGGCGAACGACCTGCTCGACCGTCCCACCGCGGTCGCCCTCGACGACCTGCCCGACGAAAGGGACAGGTCCCTGCTCATGCTGCTGCTCATCCGAACCGTGTGGCGGCATGCGCGGTTCCGCGGCGCAGACTGGCGGCATCTGTTCGTGCTGGAGGATGCGCACCGCCTGCTGCCCCCGCCCGAGGACGCCGTGGAACCGGACGCCATGGAACCGTACCGTGCACGCCACGACATGGCGCGTCTGCTGTCCGACATGAGGGCGGAGGCCTGGCATTTCGGCGAATCGGTGGTCCTGGTGACCCCCAGCCCCTCGTACATCGCGCGCGCCGCCGAACCCGGCGTCGACGTCGAGATCGTGCACCGGCTCACGCGGACGAGGGACATCCGCCTGGCGGCGGACATGCTCGGCATGCCGGACCAGTCGTCGCAGGCGTTGGCCGAACTCGCCCCGGGCACATGCCTGCTGTCCACCAGTTTCGAACCGTCGCCGCAGGCCGTGTCGGTCATCGCGTTGCCGGAGTCGGACGACTGGCTGTACGACGGCGTGCACGGCTACAGCCCGTATAAGGCCCCGCCGCAGCCGAGAGGAGCCGGAACGAAGCGGGAACCCCGATGAGCCGCCTCCACGCCGAGGGAGCGAACGGCCTTCCCAACGACCTTCCAGCCGGCCTTCCCGCGCCACCGCACCGCCCCGCCACCGGAATCGCCCTGATGCTCATGAGCCCGCCGGCGCGCCTGTGGTGCCGGATAAGCCATCTGCCGCAGCTGGCGTTCCTGGCGGTCGCCGTGATGCGCTCCGCGATGCTGCTGCACGACGCCTACGGCATGGCACGCGTCGGCGATTTCGCGTCCGATTGGGCCGCGCGGCGCGGCGTGCGCCGGATGCTTGCCGGATCGCGGCTGCTGTGGCCGTTGTTCTCGCGCAGCGGTGCCGACGGGGGCGATTCCGTCGTGTTCACCGATGCCGCCGGCGGACTGCTGCTGACCGTCCTGCTGGTCGCCGAAACCGGCTGGACGGCGCTGATGCTCGCGGACATGGCGGCGGGCGGCGCTCCGGAACGCCGTCGCCGGCTCCGTTTCGCGCTGTGCCCGGCGATCGTGGCCGTCATCCTCGCGTACTCGCTGTCCGTGGGGGCGTTGGGCGACGACGTCGCCGACGGGGCTCCGACGCTGGCTCCGTTCTCCCTGGCATGGCTGTCCCTGATTGGCCTGTATCTGGCGGTGCAGGTCACCTGGCATCTCGCGTACGCGCTGGTCCAACGCAATCCCGCCTACCCGGTGCACCTGTGCCTGTGCGGCGTCGCCGTGACCGTGGCCACGATCGGCTTCGGCCGCATCCTCGTCTACGGGTTCACCGCCGCCTCGCTCGTCGTGGGCGGCGCCGTGGCGGTGGTCCCCGTCTGGCTCATGCTGCGCGTCGGCTCCCGGTTCGACCATGACGAGCCGGGGTACGGCCCCACGCCGGTGCAGTGGCTGTGGGGGCCGGAAGCCACGAACCATGGAGCGGACTAGTCCGTCTCCACCGTGCATGCGCCGCCGTGGACGAGCTTCGCCGCGTCGTCCGTGGCGGCGGTCATCACGTACCGTTCCTCGTATGGCACGGCACGTTTGGCTTCCGTCAGCTTCTGTCTGTCCGCGCCGAGGTACTTCACGGCGTAGCTTGCCGCGATGCCCTCGCCGGCGACGCCCATCGGCGGATTCGTGGCGCCGCAACGCGCGTACACGAAGTATTTCGCGATGTCGTATCTGATCTGGTCCGCGTAGGAGGGATCCTTGGCCGCGGACGGGTATGACGACGAGTGGACGTTGATGGTGAGCACCGTGGGGTCCGTCGGACAGTAGGCGCTGACGCTCGCATATGTGCCCGAACAATGGGCGGCGAGCCGGTCCGTGTCGTCGCTGACATCGAGGCCGGCGGCCTTGGCCAGCGCCTCGCCGGCCGCCCGGTACGTGCCGTCGCCGTCTGCGCCCGTGTCCACGTTGCGGACCGCCCGCTCCAGGCGGCCCAGCTGCGCCGAGGACGGCATCCGCGGCTCCTCGAGAAGCAGGTATGACGTCCTGCCGTTGTCGGTGGTGATGGAGACGCCGAGTTCCTCGTGGGCTTCGAACCGATCGTTCAGGGCCGAGACCGCGTTGAGCCGCACCTTGTAGTAGTCGCCCAGTTCGTCCTGCGACGTGGTGGACGGGCAATGGTCGATCCGGTCCGCGGCCTCGTCGATCGCCGCGAGGAAGATGCGCACGTATTCCCTGCCGGAGTCGTCCTGTGTGAGGCCGTCGTAGATCGACCCGTCGGCGGATTCGGCCCGATAACGGTCCCGCATCGTGGTGACGAGGTCGCGGTAGCCGATGTAATAGTACGGATCCGAGTCGCAGGAGAGCGCTTTGAGATATTTCGTCTCGTCGCCCTGATTGGAGGTGGCGTCGTACGGCGTGGCGTTCGCCAGCGCGGCGCGGGCCTGCACGATCCGCTCAGCGGCGGGTCTGACGAGCCTCAGGTACGTCGTCGCCGTCACCGCGAGCACCACCGCGAGCAGCGCGGCGCACGCCACGGCCACACGACGACGGCCGACGGCGCGGGTCCCGCCGCCGGAACGGCCGGAACGCCGTGCGACGGCGCCGCCCGCCGCGCGGGACATGATGGGCCCGCCGAACACGCCCGGACGGGGCCGTCCCGCACGGATTCCGGCCATTCCGTGCGCCACGAGATACCGGTCGATAACGTCGGAGACGGCCACGAACCACCCTTCGACAGTGTCGTCCGGCCACACGCCGGTCAGTCCCGTGTTGCGCTGCAGCTTCGCCTGGTATTCCTTCAGCCGGCGATATTCCTCCGGATCCGCGCCCGCATCGGGTTCCCCTTCGCGGAAGTACACGTGGCACGCCTTGTCCAGTTCACGGAACGCATAGTCGATCTCCTCGGCCGTGCCGCTGAACCCGTTGCGGGGCGTGGGCGTGCCCAAACGCGAGGCGAACACCGCGATCACGATGTCGGCGTTCGCGATGATCTGCTCGTTCGTGATCTCCTGACCATCGCTGCCGTCACGCAGCAGCGGGGTCGTGTCGCGCGGCCACCGCTGCGTTTCGAAACGGATGTCGAGACGCCGGTTCACGTGCGTCCACATGCCGACCGCCCGTTCGATGTGACGCTTCGCGCTCTCCGTGTCGGAGGGGCCGACGACCGCCACCGTGATGACCCGCACACCCTGCTTCATGACACCTCCCGCGACAGCCAGACCCGACGGTGCACCATCGCCGCGGCCGAAGCGCATACCGCCGCCGCCAACCACACGACCAGTATGGCGTACGTGTCCATCATGCGCGCGGCCCGGTACCATCCCGCGGCCGTGTAGTAGGCGGCGTACATGGCGTCCGTCTTTGCGGCGGTGTTCGCGTTCCCCTGCATCGAGTAGACGTCCCTCACCTCCAGATACGGGTACTGCACCCATATCGCAAACGACGCGGCGTACAGGCCCTGGCAGACGGCGACGACACCGCCCGCCGACAGCAACGCGGCGCACGTGCGGGCGGCGATACGCCACCGATGCGAGAGCCTGCCGCCCGTCACGAGCAGAACCGCCGCCAACGGACCTCCCGCCGCCATCAGCGGGAAGGCCGCCACGTGCAGGGAGACATTGACGAAGTCCCCGTACACGGCGACCCGTTGCAACAGGTCACTGGAGGAGAGCACCAAACGATAGGATTGCGTGCCATGGCCGCTGATGGAGTCGACGACGCCCCCGTCGCGTGCGATCTCCCTGATCTCCTGCGCCAGCATCGCCACACTGTACGCCGTCTTCGCCACGGCGGCGACGAACGCCGTGACGAACGCCGCGGTCATGGCCGTCCGGCTTCCCGGCATCGGCGATACGGGCGTGCCGCGTCTCGCCATGACGAGCGAACACGCCGCCGCGACGCACAGGAGCAACGCGCATGCCGTGCCGGTTGCCGCCATGGCAATCTCGATGCAGTCACACAGTGCGCCGTACGAATCCGCCACCTGCGACCACAACGCCGTGCCGACCACGCCCTTCGCATTCGACGCGACATACGCCCGCCGTACGACGAGAACGAACGCCGCGCGGGCCACGCCGACCGCCACGCACAGCACGATACCGCCCGCCAGCGGAGCCACGACGCCCCGCCGCCAGCGCCGATGCGCCTGCGCGTCGCCGTAGGCGAACGACGACGATGCGGCGACAATCGCCGGCGCCGCCAGGAGGAACCAGCCATTGAACGCGGGGTAGATGGGACGGACGACATCCTGCATCACCGCGGAGGTGTTCCATGCGGGAGTGACCGCGCACAACGCATACGCGCACATCGGCACGGACAGCACGACCATGACGGTCAGCATGACGACGCGCAGCCGCCGGCCCCCGTCGGGCGCAATGGACGTATGGACGCTCTTGCGCGCCTCCCCTCGCATGGTCGACATTCCCATATCGTCTCCTTGCCACTTTGCCCGTCACCGGACGTGTGACAGAGCTGTTCCCGAACGTGAATCCGGTGAGGCCGCCGGCTGGAACGTGCGTGGCTCCGAAATCACCGGCCGCAAGCCGCCCGTTATTGCGGTTCGAGCCGTGAAGCGGACACCCCGGTGGGGTGTCCGTAGGCGAAGCGAGCGGCGACAGTCGCGAAGGATTCCTACTGAAATCACAGAACGGTGATTTCAGTAGGAATCACCGGGTCTCCGCGCATAAGGCTCTGGGCGGCGATGGGCAGCTCGGCGAGGGCCTTCGCGCGGTACTCATGCGCGTTGACGATCGCGTCATGCCCCTGCCACTGGTGGTCGATCTCGCCGTGGTCGACGAACGGCACGAGCAGATCCTTCCATCCCTCCTGGGGCGTGAACGCGGCGAGCTGGTCCTCGGAACCGGAGACCACGTGCTCGACGTCCGCGAGATTGTACTCGTAGGAGCGGTAGGCGAGCTTCCTGCCCGGCACGGTCGCCTTGTTCTTCGACTTCTTCGCGACCGTCTGCATCGTGCCGTCCGCGCCCTCGCGCTCGGTGAGCTTGTACACCATCGCGCAGGTGGGCGCGCCGGAGCCCGTGACGAGCATCGTGCCCACGCCGTACGAGTCGACGGGCGCGGTCTGGAGCGCCGCGAGCGCGTACTCGTCGAGGTCGTTGGTGACGGTGATCTTCGTGTTCGTGGCGCCGAGCGCGTCCAGCTGGTTGCGCACGCGCTGTGCCATCAGGGCGAGGTCGCCCGAGTCGATGCGCACGCCGCCGAGCTCCGGGCCGGCCACCTCGACGGCCGTCTTCACGGCCTCCTCGATGTTGTACGTGTCGACGAGCAGCGTCGTGTTCCTCCCCAGCGCGGCGATCTGCGATTCGAACGCCTGACGCTCGCTGTCGTGCACGAGCGTGAAGCAGTGGGCGGCGGTGCCGATCGCCTTGAGACCGTACATCTGGGCGGCGAGCAGGTTCGCCGTGCCCTTGAAGCCGCCGACCACGGCGGCGCGGGCGGCGGCGACCGCCGACCATTCGTTGGTGCGGCGTCCGCCCATGTCCATGCAGGGGCGGTCCTTCGCGGCGGAGACCATGCGGGAGGCGGCGGAGGCGACCGCGGAATCGTAGTTGAGGATGGACAGCACGAGCGTCTCGAGCAGCGTGCACTCGCCGAACGTGCCTTCGATCTCGAGGATCGGGGAGTTCGGGAAGAACATCTCGCCTTCGCGGTAGCCCTTGATGGAGCCGGAGAAGTGGAAGTTCTCCAGCCACGCGATGGTCTCGGGGCTCACCACGTGGCGGTCGGCGAGGAACTTGAGGTCCTCGCCGTCGAGGTGAAAGCGTTCGAGCGCGTCGAGGATGCGTCCGGTGCCGGCGACCACGCCGTAGCGGCGGCCGGCCGGCAGATGACGGGTGAACACCTCGAACACGCACTTGCGGTTGGCGGTGCCGTCCTTGAGGCACGCGTCCAGCATCGTGTACTCGTACATGTCGGTCATCAGCGCCGGTGAATAATCCATGTTCCTCGCTCCCTTGGTCTTGTGGGGTACCGTTATCAGCCTACTCTGGTTCACGATTTGTCGGGCGGAAGAATCGTGAACTGCGTAGACTATGAGACATGAGATTCATCGCGGGATTATGGCGGCTGGCGATCGCCGCCATGTGCTTCGTCGGCACCTACGAGGCGTGGAGCCGACCCGAATACTGGACGTATTTCACGTTCCAGACCGGATTCGCGCTCGGATTCGTGATGCTGTGGGCCGGTGCGGCCACGATCCTCAAAGGCATCCAGCCTCCCGCCTGGCTTAAGGGGTGCCTCACCCTGTACGCGATCGTCACCGCCGTGGTCGCGTTCCTGCTCATGCCGCCCGACGACCCCGCCTACGTGCCGCAGGTGCTCGGCCTGATGACGAACACGTGGCTGCATCGGGTCGCGCCGATCATGGCGGTCGTCGATTTCGTGCTCTTCGACCCGCACCGCCGGTTCCCATGGCACTACATGTTCTCCTGGCTCATCTACTTCCCCGCATATCTCGCGTTCGTGCTCGTGCGCGCCGCCATGTTCCCCGCATCCGGCCCGGCGGCCGGCGGCAGCCCGTACCCGTACGCGTTCATCGACCTCAACACGCTCGGATGGGCGCAGTTCGGCATGAACTGCGGCAAGTTGGCCGTCGGGTTCCTCACGTTGAGCCTCATCGTGTTCGTCGTCGACCGCATCCTGCCCGAGAAGCCGCTGCTCGGCTGAGGACATGCCATCCGGGTGGGGTAGGCTGGGCGTCATGGTTGAAATCACAGACATGCTGGGCAATCGCTCCATCACTCGTCAGGACGGACGCAAGGTCGACGAACTGCGTCCCGTGCGCATCACCCGCCACTTCACCGACGCGCCGGAAGGCTCCGTGCTCATCGAATGCGGCAACACGCGCGTCATGTGCACCGCCACGTTCACGCCGGGAGTGCCCCGCTGGCGCAAGGACTCCGGACTCGGCTGGGTGACCGCCGAATACGCGATGCTGCCGCGCGCCACCAAGGAACGCACCGACCGCGAATCCGTCAAGGGCAAGATCGGCGGACGCACCCACGAAATCAGCCGCCTCATCGGCCGCTGCCTGAGGGGCGTCATCGACATGAAGGCGCTCGGCGAGAACCAAATCCAGCTCGACTGCGACGTGCTTCAGGCCGACGGCGGCACGCGCACCGCGTCCGTGACCGGCGCATACGTCGCGCTTGTCGACGCCCTGAACTGGGCGGAGAGGAACCGCCACATCAAGTCCGCCGACAAGGCGATCAAGGACGTCGTCTCCGCCGTGTCCGTCGGCGTCATCAACGGCACGCCGATGCTCGATCTGCCGTACGTCGAGGACAGCCAGGCCATGACCGACATGAACGTCGCCATGACCGGACGTGGCGAGTTCATCGAACTGCAGGGCACCGCCGAACACCGACCGTTCACGCGCGCCGAACTCGGCACGCTGCTCGACCTCGCCGAGAAGGGCAACAAGGAGCTGCAGGCAGCCCAGCGCGCTGCGCTCGCACTCGACTGAGAGGCAAAGGAACCAGTATGAAACTCGTGGTAGCCACACACAACGAAGGCAAACTCGTGGAGATCCGCCGCATCCTCGCCGAGGATCTGGGCGACGACGCGGCGCAGGTGGAGCTCGTCTCCGCCGGCTCGCTGCACCTGCCCGACCCGGTCGAGACCGGCGTCACCTTCCAGGAGAACGCGCTGCTCAAGGCCCGCGACGTGGCCCGCCGCACCGGACTGCCCGCCATCGCCGACGACTCCGGACTCATCGTCGACGTGATGGGCGCCGCCCCCGGCATCCTCTCCGCGCGCTGGGCCGGCGCGCACGGCCACGACAAGGCCAACAACGCGCTCCTGCTCGCCCAGATCGAGGACATTCCGGACGCCAAGCGCACCGCGCGATTCCGTTGCGCCGCCGCGCTCGTCGTGCCCGGCGAGGCGGTCGACGCGACCGGTGGCGACGCCGTGGCCGCCGGGGGCGCCGCCGCGCTCGCCGCCCACCACGAGATCGTCTCCGAGACGGTCGAAGTGGGGGAGATGCCCGGGCGCATCATCCGCAAGGCGCGCGGCGAGCACGGCTTCGGCTACGACCCGATCTTCGTGCCCGACGACCAGCCGGGCCGCACCAGCGACGACCCTGATCATGAGGGCGAACCGCTGACCAGCGCCGAGATGACGCCGGCCGAGAAGAACGCGATCTCGCATCGCGGCAAGGCGCTGAAGGCGCTCGTGCCGGCCATCGAGGCGCTGCTGCGGTAGCGTCCGCGTCGCCTCCGCGGGCGACCTCCGCATGCGTGTCGCGCCGCCGTGCATACGGCGCGACACGCTGTGGACACGCCGAGTTGCGTTTTGTGTGATGCGCCCTATACTTTTTCTCTTGTGCATGGGTAGCGTACGCTTCCCAAGCGCAAAGCCACTTTAGCTCAGTCGGTAGAGCGGCTCACTCGTAATGAGCAGGTCGTCAGTTCGATTCTGACAAGTGGCTCCACCACCCGGATTCGGTTCGCCGAGTCCGGGTTTTTCGTTGTTCCGACCGGCCGATGTTTTCCCAGCCGGCTGATAGATTGTCTTCTTGCGCGCGAGTGGCGTAATGGTAGCCGCGCAGGATTTAGGTTCCTGTGTCTTCGGACGTGTGGGTTCGAGTCCCATCTCGCGCACGCATCATACAAACCCCGGCCCCGCCCGAATCCGGGAGTCCGGGAGCCTGCCGGGGTGGGGAGGGAAGACCATGTCGGTGATACTCGGCCCGGCCTCGCTGCTGCTCATCATCCTGGCCGGATACTTGTTCAAGCGTTTCGGACTGTTCGGTGCGAAGGACTACCGCGTCATTCAGACGGCCGAATTCAACATCGTGCTGCCGGGCGCGGTGGTCTATTCGTTCGCCACGAACCCGCATGACGTGAGCTACCTGTGGATCAGCGTGTTCGGGTTCTGCTGTGCGCTCGTCCCGCCCGTCCTCATCTATCTGACCACGCGCCGGCGCAACGTGGCCGACCGCGCGTTCCTCATGCTCAACGGCGCCGGCTTCAATCTCGGCTGTTTCTGCTTTCCCGTCGTCACCTCGTTCTGGGGCGCGGGCGCGGTGGTGCCCGCCGCCATGTTCGACATCGGCAACTGCGTCATGGTCGCCGCCGGCACGAACGTGATGACCCAGCAGCTGCTGCATATCCAGCCCGGCAGGACGCTCGCCGAACAGCATGCCGGCGACGCGCCCACCGTGCCGTACGAGAGGCCGAAGGACCGTGACGCCCGCCGGCTCGCCCGTCGCGCCCTCGCCGGGAACGTGTTCAAGAGCTTCTTCGGCTCCGTGCCGTTCGACACGTACATGCTGATGATCGTGCTCATGATCGCGAACGTGCCGATCCCCGGCTGGATCGCGACCGTCATGCAGCCGTTGAGCGGCGCGAACGCGTTCTGCTCGATGTTCATGGTCGGCATGCTCATGGATCTGCCGCGCAGTGGGCATGACGTCAAGGAGGTGCTGTCGGTGGTCGCGTGGCGTCTGCCGTTCGCCGTCGCGTTCGCGTGCGTCGCATGGTTCCTGCTGCCGTTCTCCGCCGAGATCCGCGCGGTACTGGTGATCTGCGTGCTCGCACCGATCGCGATCTTCTCCACGCTGTTCACCGACAAGGTGCTCGGCAACGCGAAGCTCGCCGGATTCTCGCTTGCGTTCACCGCCATCATCGCCCTCGTGATGATGGCCGGCGCGCATGCGCTCATGGGCGTGTGAGCCCGGCTCCGGCGTCTCCCGTCGCCGCGGTCGCCATGCGTGCCGCACCTGCGCCGACTATGCGGTGCCTGCGCGACACGCCGTTCGTTCACCGCACCGTAGCCGACGCGTAGTCCGGTGTTCTTTTTGTGTTGTTGTGTCCTCTTTTGTGAGTATTCTGTTGCATGATACGGAACGGTAGGCGGGCCGATAGCCAAGCGGCCAGGCGCCGTGTCCAATCAATGATGAAAGGAATGGAATCCATGGCCATCAATCCTCCTGTTGACGCCACCAAGACCCCGGCGTGGAGCGCCCTGCAGAAGCACTACGACGAGCTTCAGGCCGAGGGCATCAGCCTCAAGAAGTGGTTCGCCGAAGACGAGACCCGCGTCGAGAAGCTGAGCTTCGACGCCGGTGACCTGCACTTCGATCTGTCCAAGAACCTCATCAAGCCGGAGACCCTCCAGCTGTTCGCCGACCTCGCGAAGGACGTCAAGCTCGCCGAGCGCACCAAGGCCATGTACAGCGGCGTCCACATCAACAACACCGAGGACCGCGCCGTGCTGCACACCGCGCTGCGCCGCCCGGTCGAGGACGAGGGCAAGTACATCGTCGACGGCCAGGACACCGTCAAGGACGTCCGTGAGGTGCTCGACCGCATCTACGCCTTCGCCGAGGACGTGCGCTCCGGCAAGTGGACCGGCGTGACCGGCCGCAAGATCGAGACCGTCGTCAACATCGGCATCGGCGGCTCCGACCTGGGTCCCGTCATGGTGTACGAGGCGCTCAAGCCGTACGCGGACGCCGGCATCTCCGCCCGCTACATCTCCAACATCGACCCGAACGACCTGGCCGAGAAGACCAAGGGCCTCGATCCGGAGACCACCCTGTTCATCATCGTCTCCAAGACCTTCACCACGCTGGAGACCCTGACCAACGCCCGCGAGGCCCGCACCTGGCTGCTCGAGGAGCTCGTCGCCAACGGCGCCATCTCCGCCGACGATGAGGCCCAGAAGGCCGAAGCCATCAAGAAGCACTTCGTCGCCGTCTCCACCAACCTGGAGAAGGTCGAGGAGTTCGGCATCGACCCGGCCAACGCGTTCGGCTTCTGGAACTGGGTCGGCGGCCGCTACTCCGTCGATTCCGCCGTCGGCACCTCCCTGGCCGTCGTCTTCGGCCCGGCCCGCTTCGAGGAGTTCCTCCACGGCTTCCACGAGATCGACGAGTACTTCGCCAACACGCCGTTCGAGAAGAACGTCGTCGTGCTGCTCGGCATGCTCAACGTCTGGTACCGCAACTTCTTCAAGGTCGCTTCCCACGCCGTGCTGCCGTACGACCAGTACCTGCACCGCTTCCCGGCCTACCTCCAGCAGCTCACCATGGAATCCAACGGCAAGTCCGTGCGCTGGGACGGCACCCCCGTCACCACCGAGACCGGCGAGATCTTCTGGGGCGAGCCGGGCACCAACGGTCAGCACGCCTTCTACCAGCTGATCCACCAGGGCACCCAGCTCATCCCGGCCGACTTCATCGCGTTCGTCAACACCCCGAACCCGACCAAGGACGGCGACCAGGACGTGCACGAGCTGTTCCTCGGCAACTACTTCGCGCAGACCAAGGCGCTCGCGTTCGGCAAGACCGCCGACGAGGTGCGCGCCGAGGGCACGCCGGAGGAGATCGTCCCGGCCCGCGTGTTCACCGGCAACCGTCCGACCACGTCCATCTTCGGTGTGGCTCTGACCCCGTTCGCCGTCGGTGAGCTCATCGCCCTGTACGAGCACATCACCTTCGTCGAGGGCACCGTGTGGGGTCTCGACTCCTACGATCAGTGGGGCGTCGAGCTCGGCAAGCAGCTGGCCAAGCAGATCACGCCGGCCATCTCCAAGGACGACGAGGCCCTCGCCGCCCAGGACGCCTCCACCCAGTCCCTGATCAAGTTCTACCGCAAGAACCGCGAGTTCTGATTCGTGACTCCGATTCCCGCTTCGCCCCGCCTCTGACGAGACGGCCGGCGGAACAGGGCGGAACAGGGGCCGGTGAAGTGCCGGTTCCAGATCGGAACGCATGATGATGCCCGGCGCCGAGGAGGCGCCGGGCATCATCCGTATGACGCGAGGCGCCATTGGCACAAAGGAGAGACAGAAGCACATGGTGGCAAGCAATTCACAGAAGAAGCGCAAGGCCGCGCGCCGCAACGCCCGCAGTGGGCGCGTCGACGCGCCGCAGGCGGACGGGCGCAGGGAGCGGCCGCGCTCCGGTGTGTCGGAACCGGTCCGGAGCGCTGGCGGCAGCCGCGGAGGACGTCCCGGATTCGGCATGACCGTGCACGGCGAGTTCACCGTCGTCATCACCCAGCTCGTCGCGTACGCGCTGTTCTTCGGCATCGTCTACACGCTCGGCGTGCTGACCCCTGGCGGCATCATGGCGTCCGGCATGCTCGCCATGTCCGCCACGATGCTGCTCATCGTCGGGTGGCCGTTCGGCGGCGACGATTCGCAGGCGGTGTTCGGCCGCGCCGTGGCCGCCGTCACGTTCGTGGTCTCCGCGATCGTCGTGCTGCCCAGCGAGTTCTACACGGACGTGACCTACATCCGTTGGGCCGCGTATCTCGTCATCGCGGCCGCGCTCGTCGTCGCCGTGTCGTTCCTGTGGAACAACCTCCAGCACGGCAGGGGGAGGGGCGCCGACTACACGCGCATCGGCGTTACCTCGGGGTTCACCACGTTGTGCGGCGCCTCATGGATCTTCCTGCCAGCCATGTACTCGGACATGTCGAAGCCTGAGGCCGCATCCTCCATCGGATGGACGGTGTTCATCGTGCTCGTCGTGGCGGCCGTCGCGCTGCTGCGCGTCTCCACGAAACGCTGGAACGCGCTGGCCAAGCCCGGCGCCTACTCGTGGCTTGGCATGGGCATGGTGCCGGTCATGTGGTTTGGCCTGCTCGTCTTCCTCGCCGCCTGCGCCACCCACTGGCTCATGTGATCGGTCTTTCATACCGGAGCGGGTCGTCCACGTCACGTGGCCCGCTTCGGTTGGTCGTTCATCGGATGGACGTATCCTAGAAGACGGGAAGTCACGCAAATGAAGGCAAGGAGGCATCATGGACACGACTACCCGCACCTTAGGCGCGTACGAGACCGACTATCCGATGGCGGCGAAGGTCTACTTCACGCGCGACATCAGCCCGGCCGGACTGATGCGCGCTTATGAGGCGCTCGGCGCGAAGCCGCAAGGCAAGGTCGCCGTCAAACTCAGTTCCGGCGAAGGGGGCAACACGCACTACCTGCAGCCGGCGCTCATCAAGGATCTCGTCCACCACCTCAACGGCACGATCGTCGAATGCAACACCGCGTACGCGGGCACCCGCGACACCACCGAACACCACTGGAAGACCATCCGCGGACACGGGTTCCTCGACATCGCGCCATGCGACATTCAGGACGAGGACGGCGACATGGAGATTCCCGTGGAGGGAGGGCGGCGCATCACCGCCGACATCGTCGGCTCGCACTTCCCGAACTACGACTACTACGCCGTGCTCTCGCACTTCAAAGGCCACATGATGGGCGGCTTTGGTGGGGCCCTGAAGAACATCTCCATCGGCATGGCCTCCTCGCGGGGCAAGAAGCGTCTCCACTCCGGGCAGGACGAGATCCTCGCCAACCCGTTCAGCGGCGACCAGGACGCGTTCCTCGAAGCGATGGCCGAGGCCGCCACCGCCGTGTTCAACACGCTCAAGGGCGAGATGTGCTTCGTCAACGTGATGAACAACCTGTCCGTCGACTGCGATTGCGACGGCAACCCGCACGCGCCCGTCATGGCGGACATCGGCATCTGCGCCTCGCTCGACCCGGTGGCCGTCGACCAGGCATGCGTTGACATGGTCTACGTGTCGCACGACAACAAGGAGCCGCTGATCGAACGCATCGAATCACGCCACGGCATCCACACCATCGAACACGCCGTCGAGATGGGGCTCGGCAGCCGTGAATACCAGCTCATCGACCTCGACGCCCGATAGCCCTGCGCAATCATCGTGAAAGGAACCATCATGCAATCGCAATCCTCCGTTTCGGCCCGCGCCTACGCGCTGCCGTCCGTGAAGTTCCAGTCCATCGCCGCCATCATCGCCGTCGTGGCCGCCGTCGCCCTGCCGCAGGTGTTCCATCTCGCCGGCGCCGCGATGGGCCTCGGCACGATGATCGGCCAGACGCTGCTGCCCATGCACCTGCCCGTGCTGCTCGTCGGGCTTTTGGCCGGTCCGTTCGCCGGCCTCGCCACCGGCGCACTCGCCCCGATCGTGAGCTTCCTGCTCACCGGCATGCCGATGGCTCCCATGGTGCCGTTCATGGTCATCGAACTCGCCTCCTACGGCCTGTTCGCGGGGCTCCTGCGCGGCGTGCGCCTGCCCGCCGCTGTGCCCGAACCGCTCGGTTGGCTGGGCAAGCTCGTCGCCGCGCAGATCGGCGGCCGTCTGGTCGACGCGCTCGCCATCGCCGTGGCGGTCTATCTGCTCGGCAACGCGCAGATGTCCGTCGCGAGCGTGTGGACGGCCGTCGGCACCGGACTGCCTGGCCTTGTGCTGCAATGGGTGCTCATCCCGATCATCATGTTCGCCGTGGAGCGTCGTCGCGACTGAGCGGTCGCATCGTCCGTGGCATTATTCCTCGCCGAGGCTTTGCCGTTGCACGGCGGCGGTCCGGCGAGGAATCCGTCATCTGAAGGGGCACTGATGTCCGATATCGAACAGGCTCGGATTGTGCTGGAATCCGATTCCGCGCTGGGCTGTGTGGCCTGCCGCGGCGATGCCGAAACCTTGACCGGTACCGGCAGGGGAGTGCGGCCGCTGCTCGTGTGGCTGGCCGCCGGCGTGCGTTTGGACGGCTATTCGGCCGCCGACCGCGTGGTCGGCAAGGGTGCGGCGCTGCTCTACGCGCGTCTCGGCGCGAAGGCCGTATGGGCGCGCACGATGAGCGAGGCTGGGTTCGCCGCTCTGCGTGCCCACGGCATCGAAGCCTCATACGGCACGCTCGTGCCGGTGATTCTCAACCGTGCGGGCGACGGCATGTGCCCGATCGAGCGCTCGGTGGAGCACATCGACGACCCGGCCGAGGCCGAGGTGGCCGTGAGGGCGGCGGTCGGTCGACTTATGGCGGCAGCACGTCGTTCTCGGTAGGAAGTGCGCGGGGTGTGGCTGGTGAATCGCACGCCAAGCTGTCCGACCTCGTGCTGCAATGGGTGCTCATCCCGGTCGTCACGTTCGCCGTGGAGCGTCGGCCCCGTGGATGCGTGCGGCATGGGTTATGCTGGAACCGGAATCTGAATCATTTCAGAACGTTCTGCAGCCGCGTCGGCGTCGAATCGTCCGCGCGGTGCGCGACAGGGGGGAGGCATTCGGATGGCCGCGGGCTCACGCAAGGCGACGCTTCACGACGTGGCGGAACGTGCGCACGTCTCTGTGGCGTCGGTCTCGAACTATCTCAACGACTATCCGTACATGAAACCCGCCACGCGCGAACGCATCCGGAAGGCCGTCGACGAGCTCGGATACGTGGCCAACAGGCAGGCGCGCAACCTGCGCTCCGGCCGCACGGGCCTCATCTCCCTGTCCCTGCCGGACCTCAACCAGATCTACTTCGCCGAACTTGCCGAGGAGACGATCAAGCAGGCGCGCGAACGCGGCTACCGTGTGATCATCGAATCGACCGGCAACGACCGCCGCCGCGAGATCGAAAGCGCCCGGGCCATGGCCAGCAACATGACCGACGGACTGATTCTGAGCCCCACCCAGCTGAGGGCCGAGGACGTCCACGAGCTCGAAGGCGACTACCCGCTGGTCATCCTGGGCGAGCGCGTATTCGGCGCACCCGCCCCGCACGTGATGATCGCGAACGAATCCGCCGCGCGGGCCGCCACCGAGCATCTGCTCAAGGCCGGCTGCCGCACGATAGCGGTGGTCGGGGGCACTCTGGATGCCACGGTGTCGTCGTCGCGCTCGATGCGAACCAAGGGGTATGCGTCCGCGCTCGCCGATTACGGGCGTCCGCTGCGGCCCGAACTGGTACGCGAGCTCGGCGACTGGACGAGCGCCGAGGGCGCCAAGGCCGTGCGCGACATGTATGCGCAAGGCATCCGTCCGGACGGCATCTTCGCGTTGAACGACCTGCTGGCCATGGGCGTGATCAGCCAATTGCGCGAGATGCGCGTGCGCGTGCCGGAGAGCGTGCGCGTGGTAGGGTTCGATGACATCGACGAGGCGAAGTACACGATTCCCTCGCTGACCACTGTGGATCCCGACCGGGCACAGGTGGCCAGGCTGGCGATCGAGTCGATTCTGGGGCAGCTCGACGGGGGCTCCCGCGCCCCGCGCAGCCGCATCGATGTCGCCTTCCGGCTCAGGTACCGCGATTCCTCGCCGCAGGTGTAGACGCCGGGGGCGTCGTGCGTGTCGCCAACGGTTCCAAGGGGTGCTGGGACGGCGTCGCAATCGGATTGACAAAGTTCTGAATCGTTATAGAATAGTGGCTGTCAACAAAATCTGAAACGTTCTAGAAAATCGCGGGCGCAGATGCTCCGGATTGATGGGGACGGTGTCGCCGTCCCATCTCGTGGTTCCATCGGAGGGCGGTTTTCGCGCATCGGCTCTGAAACGTTACAGAAAAACCGTTCGGGCATTGAGAAGAACCAAGGGAGGTCATCATGACGGCAAACGCACAGGGCGTTTCCGCGGCCCGGAAGACGGCCACGGTCCGCGGGGGAGGGGTGACGGGCCCATCGCGCCGCCGTGGGCAGACCGGCGGCGAATCGATGAACTCGTGGCGTTCCAAGCTGCGCCCCTACCTGTTTATCGCGCCGCTGGTCATCCTTTCCGGCGTCTTCATCTACTACTGCATCGGCTTCACCGTGGCCACGTCGTTCACCGACTGGGACGGCATCTCCGACGAGATGGACTTCATCGGGCTGAAGAACTACGCCAAGCTGCTCATGCCCGGATCGGTGTTCTGGACCGCGCTGAAGAACAACATCATCTTCATGGTCGTCACCGTGGTGATTCAGGCGGGCCTGGGCCTCATCCTCGCCGTTATCCTCAAGGAACGGCTGCCCGGATCGAACTTCTTCAAGGCGATTTTCTTCATGCCGATCGCCATGGCGCCGGTCATCATCGCCGCCATCTTCCGCATCATCATGGACCCGAACGTCGGTGCCGTCAACGAGGCGCTGCGCTTCCTGCACCTCGACTTCCTGGCTCAGAGCTGGCTCGGCGACCCGAAGATAGCGCTCTACTCGATCTGCGCCATCAACATCTTCGAATGGATGGGCTTCTCGATGATCATCTACTACGCGGGTCTCATGTCCATCCCGGAGGACATCTACGAAGCCGCGAAGATCGACGGCTGCGGCTTCTGGAACACCCTGTTCCGCATCACCATCCCGAACCTGTCCGGCACGACCAACACGCTCATCCTGCTCGGCATCGTCGGCTCCCTGAAGACCTTCGACATCGTCATCCAGACCACCGGCGGCGGCCCCGGCCGCTCCACCGAATTCCTCAACACCTACCTGTACAAGGCGGGCGTGCAGCAGTTCAACGGCGGTCTTTCCGCGGCCATCGGCGTGATGGTGCTCATCATCGCCGTGGTGCTCTCCATCATCCAGGTCGTCGTCAACAACCGGGCCAACCGGTGAAACGGGAAAGGAACGCATCATGAAGCGCAAAATCAGCACCACGACAATCATGTACGTGGTCCTGTTCTTCTTCCTGGCCATCTGGCTGTTCCCCATCGTCACGGCCATCACCAAGTCCCTGCAGGTCGGCGGCGTCGAAAGCTACCGGTCGGTCATCACCAACCCGGACGTGCATTACTTCCGTGTGGTGTTCAACTCGCTGTTCATCGCGCTGGTCACGGCGGCCGTGGTGGTGTTCATCACCTCGCTCGCGGGCTTCGCCTTCTCCAAGATGAAGTTCGTCGGCAGCAACGTCATCTACGTGCTCATGCTCGCCTGTATGGCCGTACCGATCGCCTCGGTCACCATGCCGCTGTTCTTCACCATCAAGACCTTCGGCCTGACCAACACCTACCTGGGCATGATCATTCCGCTCGTCGCGTTCAACGCCCTGCAGATGCTGCTGCTGTGGCGCAACTACTTCGACGGCATCCCCAACGAGCTCATCGAGGCGGCGCGCGTCGACGGCTGCTCCACCTGGGGCATCTACCTGCGCATCCTCATGCCCGTGTCCACCCCGATGATCGCCACCACCGGCGTGCTCACCTTCGTCTACTCCTGGAACGAATACCTCATCCCGTTGCTGCTCATCCGCGACGAGACCAAGTACACCGTCACCCTCGCCTCCACGTACTTCATGGAGACGCGCAGCCAGACCCCGGAGATGGTGGCGCAGGAATACGCCGCCCTGATCCTCATGACCATCCCGTCCATCATCGTCTATCTGATCAGCCAGAAGTGGTTGCAGTCCGGCATCACAGCCGGAGCGGTTAAGAGCTGAGGTGAGTGAGATGACCAACGCAAACGTTCCGACCCGCACGGCCGGCGCGCCCGTCGGGACCGCTCCGATCACCGCGCGCACGTACACGAACCCGGTCCCGTACGCCGACGGCGCGTCCCACACCGCACCCGACCCGTTCGTGATTCGCTACCGCAGTCTCTACTACTGCTACGCCACCGACGAGCACGGCATCCTGGTCTCCACCTCGCCGGACCTCGTCCACTGGACCTCGCACGGCTTCTGCTATACCGAGGAGGGGAGGAGGAACTTCTGGGCCCCCTCCGTGATCCTCATCAACGGCGTGTTCCACATGTACTTCTCGAACATGCCGCAGGATGAGACAGACACCCACACCGAGGTCATGCGCGTGGCCGTCAGCCGCGACCCGCTCGGCCCGTTCGCCAAGCGCGCCGTGCTGTTCGACACCTTCGCCATCGACTCCCAGGTGGTCTACGGCGATGACGGGCGGCTCTACCTGCTTTACGCCGACAACCAGGTCACCGGGCTGTCCGACGACCGTCCCGGCACGTCGGTGATGATCGACCGCCTCGTCACCCCATTCGAGCGCGAGGGGCGGCCCCGCCCGCTCATCACACCCACGATGGACGAGGAGATCTTCGCCCGCAACCGCTTCGGCGACGGCCGTGACTGGCACACCATCGAAGGCGCCACCTACTTCACCTACCGTGACAAGGCGTTCATCACCTATTCCGCGAACGCCTACGAGCACGAGGACTACTTCGTCGGCTACTCGCACGCCGCACTGTCCGACGACCGCGCCGAAGCGCACATCGACGGGCTCGACTGGACCAAGCAGCTCAACGGCTCCGGCTTCGACCCGCTGCTCATCCGCAGCCCGCGCGTGGAAGGCACCGGCCACAATTCCATCGTGCGCGCGCCCAACGCCGTGGACGACTGGATCGTCTACCACGGCCGCAACGCCGACGACGAACTGTACGTGGGCACCGAGCAGCGCGTGATGCGCATCGACCCGCTCTACTACGCCGAGAACGGGCTCGACACCCCCGGCCCCACCGCCGATGCGCAGGACGCGCCGCTCGCCGGCACCGTCCATGACGACTTCGCGGACGGCCTCGGCCCCGACTGGACCGTGGTGTCCGGTACGGCCGGCCGCGATCCGTCCGACCCCGACCTCGGCAACCCGGCGCTCGTTGCCGACGAGGAATCCTCCTTCATGGCAGTGGCCGGCGAACCCTCCGCCACGCGTGTGGTGGACGTCTGGGCCAAGGCCCCCGTGACCCCGCTGGGCGCGCGGTTCGGCATCGTGGTGCGCTACGCGGACGACCTCAACCTCACCAAGGTGGAGGTCGACGCCGGCCGCGGCCTGGTCGCCGTCGTCGACGTGATCGGCGGTGTGGCCTCCGAACGCGTGGTCCGCCCCGGGTTCGCGGGACTCGACCTCAACGCCTGGCACGAATACCGTGTCGAACGCCGCTACTGCCGGCTGGACGTGTCCATCGACGGACGCGCCTTCGCCTCCTGCACCATCAGCGATGCGCCCGGCCGCACCGGCCTGTTCGCCGTGCGCACAGCCGCCGGGTTCGGTGCGTACGCGGCCACCGAACACGTGAACCTGTGGGGTGCCCGCCTGCGCGACCTCGGCCGGGAGATCCGCACCGACGAACGGCTGGTCATTGACGACGGCGTGCGTCCGCGCGGCGTGCGCCCCGCGTCGATCGCCCTCGACCGGCCTCTGGAGGGCACCCGGTTCGTGCTCGACTTCGCCTCGCACACGGACCGCGGGCAAACGCTGATCGCCGTGGGCGGCTACCGGCTGTCCATCACCGCGGGAGGCGCGACGCTGATGCACGGCGGCGAGCCGCTGGCCGCGGCCGCGGCCCCGGAACGCCTGCGAGAGATTGGCGGGGCGGTCCGGCGGGACCGTCTCGGACGCGCGGTGCTCACCGTGCGCGTCGAGGCCGTCGGCGGCGTGATGCGCATGCACGTGCGCGGCCGTACCTGGCGGGTGCCTCTCGAGGACGCGGACGCCCGCGTGCGCATCGTCCTCGACCGCACCTCGCTGACCGGGTACGCGAGGACGTCCCTCGTCCCCGAGCGGCGCCCGGAATCGTGGATTTCCCCGCTTCCCACAACGGAGTGAACCAACACAAGGAACAAGGAACAAGAAAAGGAGAACCATCATGTTCACCATGAAGAAGACGGTCGCCGCCGTGGGCGCGCTGGCCATGTCCGTGGGCCTGCTGGCCGGCTGTGGCTCCAGCTCCGCCGGCGGGTCCGACGAGGGCCTGGGCACCAAGGACAACCCGGTCGAGCTGACCTTCTGGACCTGGCAGCCCACCGACGCCCAATGGAAGACCATCTACGCGGCCTTCCAGAAGAAGTACCCGAACATCAAGATCAACTGGTGGCGCACCTCCGAGATGGCCGACTACCAGAAGAAGCTGCAGACATCGATGGCCGGCGGCGAAGGCCCGGATGTGTTCGGCGTGCAGGCCGGCTCCACGGTGGAACAGTACGGCCGCTTCGCCGATGACATGAAGGACCTGGCGGACCAGTACATGCCCGGCTGGGACTCCAAGGTGGCCGAGGGCGCCGTGGAGCAGACCACCAACGCGGACGGCAAGATGGTGGCCATGCCGACCATCACCTCCGGCTCCGAGTACATCCTGTACAACAAGACCCTGCTTGACGAGAACGGCGTCAAGGTGCCCACCTCCTACGACGAGCTGGTCCAAGCCAACAAGGAACTCACATCCAAGGGCCTGATGCCGATGGCGCTCGGCGCCAAGGACGGCTGGCACCTCGACGACATCTTCGTGTGGCTGTCCAACCAGTACGGCGAGGGCGACGTGTACAAGGCGGCCGCCGGCAAGGCCAAGTTCACCGACCCGACCTTCGTCAAGACCATGAAGGCGTGGAAGCAGATGATCGACGACGGCCTGTTCCAGGACGGCGCCGTGGGCACCTCCACCTACCCGGACGCCCGCGACAACTACTTCTACGCCCGCAAGACCGCGTTCTTCCCGACCGGCTCCTGGCATGTCTCCGCCGTGCTGCCGAACGACGAGACCAAGGGCACCGCCGTCGAGAAGGACGAGCTGGGCATGATGGAGTTCCCGACCGTGGGCGACAAGGACACCGGCCCCACCACCGGCGTGGATTTCGGCCTGGCCGTGAACAAGGACTCCAAGAAGAAGGAGGCCGCCATGAAGTTCATCGAGTTCATGACCACCGGTGAAGGCCAGCAGGAATGGATCAACACGCTGCAGGGCGCCCCGGTCGCCAAGGACATGAAGGTCCAGGTGCCGTCCGACGCCACCGAGTCCGCCAAGGCCAGCATCGACCTGGTGACCAAGGGCCAGTCCGAGTCCAAGCTCGAGCGCAAGCTCACCTCCCAGGAGCTCAACGACGAGATCGGCGTGCAGATGCAGAACATCTACACCGGCGACGCCACCGTCGACTCGGCGCTGAAGGCGATCCAGCAGGTCAACGAGGGCCTGGACCGCTGAGGCCGCCGAGACCACTGAGACCGCCGACGGCGGCCCGTCCCGCCGATAAACCCACGACCCCTGTCCCGGCCACACAATATATTGGATGATTGCTGTGTGCCGTGGCGGGGGTCGCCGCATAAACCCCCGTCGCACAAGGTCCAGCCGGTCCGCCGCAAGGCGCGATTCCCGGCGGATCGGCACCCCTCGCAGGCAGACCTGCGGGGAAGGAACATCGGTACGTGCATCACCGGGCGGGAAGCCTGGAACCGCGGGAAGACGCGGAGGTGCGCGCACCCCGTCCGGTGGCCGATATGCGGCGGCACCTAAGGAACCATCATGGTCAACGCCATCGAGGCTTTCGAAGCCAAGCGCATGAAGCCGGCCGAGGAGATCCCGGCCTTCCGTCCCGGTGACACCGTCTCCGTCGACGTCAAGATCAAGGAAGGCAACAACTCCCGTATCCAGACCTTCACCGGCGTGGTGATCGCCCGCCAGGGCTCCGGTCTGCGCGAGACCTTCGTCGTCCGCAAGATCAGCTTCGGCACCGGTGTGGAGCGTCGCTTCCCGCTGCACTCCCCGTCCATCGACTCCATCAAGGTCGTGCGTCTGGGCCGCGTCCGTCGCGCCAAGCTGTACTACCTGCGCGCGCTGCGCGGCAAGGCCGCTCGTATCGTCGAGCGTCGCGCCAAGTGAGCCGCTGACTCACGCGAGGCATAGAGAGGCCCGGAACCCCACGGTTCCGGGCCTCTCGTCGTATTCGGCGCGTGCGATCCGCTCATGGGCATGCGCCCGATTACGATGAATGGAGTTTTTCGCGGGGAACAGGAGGGCACATGCCATACGACAACGACGAGCGCGACCGTCACACCGTCCGGGTGGCCGACCACGGCGTCGACCCGGCCGTCATGCCGTTGCCGGCCGCGACGGCGGGGAATCCGGGCGCGCACGGCAAATCGTCGGGAAAGCCGCGCCGCGACGACGGCTTCTCCTGGCGTGACACGCTCATCTGGTGCGGCATTCCGATTCTCGTCGTGATCCTCATCCGCGTGTTCCTCGTCGGATTCTACGAGATTCCCACGCGCTCGATGGAAAGCACCATCGAGCCCGGCGACCGCGTCGTCACCCTCAAACTCGCGCCGAAGACCTTCGGCCTCGAACGCGGCGACGTGGTCGTCTTCCACGATCCGGCCGGCTGGCTCGCCAACGAGCAGACCTCCAGCCCGCTCGCCGGCGACTATCTCATCAAGCGCGTCATCGGCCTGCCCGGCGACACCGTCTCCTGCGAGGGTGCCGGACAGCCGATCACGGTGAACGGCGTCGCCGTCACCGAAACCGCCTATCTCAAGGACGGCGTGCAGCCGAGCGCATTCCCGTTCAGCGTGACCGTCACCGCGGATCACGTCTTCGTCATGGGAGACAACCGCGCCAACTCCGCCGACTCCCGCTACCATCAGGACGACGGCGACCATGGTCTCGTGCCCATCTCCGACGTGGTCGGCGTGGGCCTGTGCCGCTACTGGCCGCTCAACCGTCTCGGCTCGCTCGACGCGCACCACGAGGTGTTCGCCGACGTGCCGGACGCCAGCGCCTCCGCCGCCGCGACCACGTCGTCCGGCTCGACCATGTCCGATACGAACGTGACGACCATTGACCCCAAGCACGCGAACGACGGGCTGGGGAACTGATGATCATCCCGACGCTCGACCTCGAACGGGAGCTCGCCTCCCGCGGCTACGATCTCATCGCCGGATTCGACGAAGTGGGACGCGGCGCGCTCGCCGGGCCGGTGATGGTCGGATGCGCCATCATCCGCGCCCGCGACCTGGCACCCGGCGCGGCGCATGACGCGACCGGCGGCGCGGCGGACGGTGCCGTGTCCGGCGACGGTCTCGCCGTGCCCGACGGCGTCGCCGACTCGAAACTCCTCACCGAACATCGCCGCGAGGCGATCTACGACGAGCTCGCCGACTGGGCCGCCGCGTGGGCGATCGGCGAGGCGAGCAACACGGAGATCGACGAATGGGGTATCGGCCACGCGCTCGGCATCGCCGCTCTGCGCGCGCTCGCCGCGGCGGAGGAGAAGCTGGGGCTCGTTGCGGCGGGCGCGGCGGACGACGCCGTGGCGGGGGAGCGGTGCGTGCGCGTCGCCGCGATCCTCGACGGTCCGCACGACTACATCACCAAGGCGCTCAACACGTTCGACGCGCCCGACGTACCGGTTCCCGCCGACGTGACCACCAAGGTGAAGGGCGACCGGTCCTGCGCGACCGTCGCCACTGCCGCCGTTCTCGCGAAGGTGACGCGCGACCGGATCATGGAACGTCTCGCGGAACGCCCCGAATACGCGGCGTACCAGTGGGCGCACAACAAGGGGTACGGCACGGCGGCGCACAAGGCGGCGATCGCCGCGCAGGGCCCGTGCGACCTGCACCGCGTTTCCTGGAAACTCGTCTGATGCCGGGTTGCGCGGCGTCGGTGGTGTCTGGTCTGGCGGCGTGGTCTCGGCGCCTCGGTCCTGATGGCATTGATTCCGGGGGTATAGGGCTCGGGAATCCCCGTGCTTCCTGCGCGCCTGCGGTTCCCCGACTCGCTGCAATCGTGGGCAGAGGCGCACGGTAATCGTGTGAACGTTCACGTGTCGTGTTTTGTTTTGCGCTACTCTGTTAAGGTCAGTGCAGTGCCGCGCGGGAGGAGAGGAAGTATGGTTTCCGGCCGCAGGACCAACAAACGCCCATCGATGTTCGAGGTGGCGAAGCTCGCCGGAGTAAGTCATCAGACCGTCTCCCGCGTCATCAACAATTCCCCCGACGTGTCCGACGCGACCCGCGCCCGCGTGAAGGCCGCGATCCGCGAACTCGGCTACCGCCCGTCCAACTCGGCGCGCGCGCTCGCCTCCAGCCGTTCGCGCACGATCGGACTCATCGCAGGCGGACTCAAGTTCTTCGGGCCGATCTCCGCGATCTCGTCCATCGAATCGATCGCGCGCGGTCATGGCCTGTTCATGAGCGTGATGATGGTGCACGAGGCGCTGTGCACGCAGGCCGAGTTCGACGACCTCATCGACACGTTCAACGAGCAGAACGTCGACGCGTTCATCTTCCTGACCCCCACCGACGTGATGCTCGACGTCGCCTGTCGTGCGCGCGTCAGCCAGCCGCGCGTCATCGTCACCTCGACGCATGGGCGGATGAGCATGCGCGAGGCGCGCTCGCTCATCCCCGCCGACGATCTCGCGCACACGTCGTTCGTCGGCATCGACCAGTGGGGTGCGATGGCCGACGTGATGCGTCTGGTCAAATCCGCGGGGCACCGCCGCGTGCTCTATCTCGCGGGTCCCCGCGAGTGGCGCGACGCGGCGACGCGTCTGACGGCATGGGAGACGCTGTCGGCCGCCGAGTCGATCCATACGCAGGTGATGCGTTGCGACACATGGGAGTCGGGCGAGGCGTACGCGAAGATGAACCGTCTCATCGACACGGCCGGCGTGACCGGCGCGAAACTGCCGACGGCCGTCGTCGCCGCGAACGACGCGCAGGCCGTGGGCGTGGCACGCGCGCTGCAGGAACACGGGCTGCGTATCCCGCAGGACATGAGCCTCGTCGGCTTCGACGACATGACCGGCATGGACAACCTGTTCCCGCCGCTGACGACCGTGCGTCCGGATTTCGAGGGACTTGGCACGGCCGCCATGCGCGAGGTGCTGCGCCTGCTCGGCGAAGGACAGGAACCGTCGCTGCCGAATACGCAGCATGGTGTGGGACTGGTTCCGGCGACGGTGTGCGATCGCACGTCGCTCGGCCCGGTGCCGCGCGTGTGACGGTCGGCGCGGGAGGTCTGTGATGACGGTTTGCGGTGACGGCGTGGTCATCAGTTGATTCGATGACCTGTTATCAAACCGTTATCTTTTCTGGCACGTCGAGGTTGTGATACGGCTGTAAGGCCGTTACAATGAATACGGAAATTGTGAGCGTTAACGACCACCCAAGGAAGGGGTGCGGTCGGCGCCCAAGGAACGACGATCGGACGGTATGACCGGCCGGTCAGAAGGAGTCCACACCATGGCAGCAACGAACGCCTCCGAGCAGGTCGCCACGATCGCGGAGAAGATTCGCGCCGGCAAGACCTCGCTGGGCATCGAATTCGGTTCCACGCGCATCAAGGCGGTCCTGATCGACGACGAATACAAGACCATCGCCTCCGGTGACTACGGCTGGGCCTCCCACCTCGAAGACGGCCTGTGGAGCTACTCCAAGGAGGAGATCTGGAAGGGCCTGCAGACCGCCTACGCCTCCATGGCCAACGATGTGAAGACCGCCTACGGCGAAACCCTCACCCACATCGGCCACATCGGCTTCTCCGCCATGATGCACGGCTACCTTGCCTTCGACGAGAACGGCGAACTGCTCGTGCCGTTCCGCACCTGGCAGAACACCAACACCTCCGAGGCGCACAAGAAGCTCTCCGAGCTGTTCCAGTACAACATCCCCGAACGCTGGTCCATCGCCCACCTCTACCAGGCCGTGCTCAACAAGGAGGAGCACGTCTCCAAGGTCGCGTACTTCACCACGCTCGCCGGCTACGTCCACTGGAAGCTCACCGGCGAGAAGGTGCTCGGCGTCGGCGACGCCTCCGGCATGTTCCCGATCGATCCGACCACCCACGATTACGAGACCGAATTCATCGAGAAGTTCAACGCGCTGCCCGAAGTCGCCGCCCAGCCGTGGAAGCTCGCCGACCTGCTGCCCAAGCCGCTCGTCGCCGGCACCCCGGCCGGCGAACTCACCGCCGAAGGCGCCAAGCTGCTCGACCCGTCCGGCGCGCTCGAGCCGGGCGTCGTGCTCGCCCCGCCGGAAGGCGACGCCGGCACCGGCATGGTCGCCACCAACTCCGTGCGCGTGCGCACCGGCAACGTCTCCGCCGGCACCTCCATCTTCGCGATGGTCGTGCTCGAGCACAAGCTCAAGGCGCTCCACCCCGAAGTCGACCTCGTCACCACCCCGGCCGGCGACCTCGCCGGCATGAGCCACGCCAACAACTTCACCTCCGACCTCAATGCGTGGGTCGGCCTGTTCGGCCAGTTCGCCAAGGCCATCGGCAACCCGGTCGACGCCGGCACCCTGTACGGCACGCTGTTCCGCGCCGCCATCGCCGACGACGTCGACTCCAACTGCGGAGGCCTCCTCAACTACCCGTTCCGCTCCGGCGAGTTCCTCGCCGGCCTGCCGGAAGGCCGCCCGCTGTTCGCCCGCAGCCCCGAAGCCAACATGACCCTCGGCAACTTCATGCGCGCCCAGCTGTTCTCCGCGTTCTCCCCGGTCAAGATCGGCATGGACGTCATGACCAAGCAGGAGCACGTCCAGATCGACTCCCTCGTCGGTCACGGCGGCATCTTCACCACCCCGAAGGTCGCGCAGAAGATCCTCGCCGCCGCGTTCAACACGCCGATCAAGGTCATGTCCACCGCGGCCGAAGGCGGCGCCTGGGGCATGGCCGTGCTCGCCGACTACCTGTGGCACACCGACGAGGCTCACGACAACCTCGCCGACTACCTTGACGGCTGCGTGTTCAAGGACGCCCAGTCCACCACCGAGGAGCCCTACGCCGGCGACGTCATCGGCTTCGAGGACTTCTTCGCCCGCTTCTCGAAGGGCCTGCCCATCGAGCACACCGCCATCGAGAGCATCGACCTCGAAGACAAGTAACGATTTCGACAAACGTCAATCCAACACTGGAAAGGAACACCAACAATGGCAACTTTGGCTGATTATGGTCCTGAGGTCCGTGCCGAGGTCAAGCAGGTGCGTGAGGTCGTCGCGAGCCTGCATGAGCAGCTGATCAAGTGGAACCTGGTCGTGTGGACCGCGGGCAACGTGTCGCAGCGTCTGCACACCGCGGATCTGATGGTCATCAAGCCGTCGGGCCTGCGTTACGAGTACCTGACCCCGAGCTCGATGGTCGTGTGCGATCTGGACGGCAACGTGGTCGACGGTTCCGAGGCGCCGAGCTCGGACACCGCGTCGCACGCGTACATCTACCGTCACATGCCGGACGTGTACGGCGTGGTGCACACGCATTCGACGTATGCGACCGCGTGGGCGGCGACGGGCCAGAACATCCCGTGCGGTCTGACGATGATGGGCGACGAGTTCGGCGGCCCGGTGCCGGTGGGTCCGTTCCGTCTGATCGGCTCCGAGGCGATCGGCGAGGGCGTCGTGGAGACGTTGAAGAAGTATCCGAAGTCGCCGGCGGTGCTCATGCAGAACCATGGTCCGTTCACGATCGGCAAGGACGCTGAGGGCGCGGTGAAGGCCGCGGCGATGACCGAGGAGGTCGCGCACACGATGTGGGCGGCCCGCCAGCTGGGCGATATCATCCCGATTCCGCAGGAGGACATCGACAAGCTCAACGACCGCTACCAGAACGTCTACGGCCAGCACTGATCCGGCGGAGTGTCCGCGGCGTTGCTCCTCGGTCGACGTACCTTCGTACGCCTTCCCTCGGTGCGCCTTGCGGACACACGCGCCGGATACGCGTTCGACTGCGCCACCGCTGGCTACGCCAGCACTGAGACTTAACCCAACAACCAACACAACGAAGTAAAGGAAGTAACTCATGGTTATGGAGAACCCCTTCGAGGGCAAGGAAATCTGGTTCGGCGTCGGTTCGCAGGACCTGTACGGTGAGGAAGCTCTGCGCCAGGTCGCCGAGCACTCCGCCGAAATGGTCGACTACCTCAACAAGACCGGCAAGATTCCGGCCAAGATCGTCCTCAAGCCGACCCTGAAGTCCTCCGACGGCGTCAAGCAGTTCATGGTCGAGGCCTCCGCCAACCCGAACGTCATCGGCGTCATCGCCTGGTGCCACACCTTCTCCCCGGCCAAGATGTGGATCCGCGGCCTCGAAGTGCTCACCAAGCCGCTGCTGCAGCTGGCCACCCAGCACCACAAGGAGATCCCGTGGGAGACCATCGACATGGACTTCATGAACCTGAACCAGGCCGCCCACGGCGACCGTGAGTTCGGCTACATCGTCTCCCGCCTCGGCATCCCGCGCAAGATCGTCGTCGGCCACTACACCGACCCGGAGGTCGCCGAGAAGGTTGGCACCTGGGCCCGCGCCTGCGCCGGCTGGGACGCTTCCAACAACATGAAGGTCATGCGCTGGGGCGACAACATGCGCAACGTCGCCGTCACCGAAGGCGACAAGACCGAGGCCGAGCGCGTCTTCGGCGCCTCCATCAACACCTGGGCCGTCAACGAGCTCGTCGCCGCGTACGACGCCGTCAAGGACGACCAGGTCAAGGAGATCATCGAGGACTACAAGGCCAAGTACGACGTCGATCCGGCCCTGCTGGACGCCAAGTACGACTCCCTGTTCATCGCCGCCAAGGAAGAGGCCGCGATGGTCAACATGATGCGCGCCAACGGCTGCACCGCCGGCGTCGACAACTTCGAGGACCTCGGCGCCCTGCCGCAGCTGCCGGGCGTCGGCCCGCAGCGCTTCCCGTCCGAGTACGGCTGGGGCTTCTCCGCCGAAGGCGACTGGAAGACCGCCGTCCTCGTGCGCATCGGCGCCGTCATGGGCTACGGCCTCGAGGGTGGTGCCTCCCTCATGGAGGACTACTCCTACAACTTCACCGAGGGCAACGAGCTCGACATGGGCTCCCACATGCTCGAGGTCTCCCCGGCCATCGGCACCATCGCCAAGCCGAAGCTGGAGATCCACCCGCTCGGCATCGGCGGCAAGGCCGACCCGGTCCGCCTGGTCTTCTCCGGCAAGCCGAAGAAGGACGCCGTCGTCGTCTCCATGGCCGACGAGCGCGAGCGCTTCCGCCTGCTCATGGACGTCGTCGACGTCGTCGAGCCGCAGGGCTCCCTCAAGGAGCTTCCGTGCGCCCGCGCCGTCTGGAAGCCGCAGCCGGATCTGAAGACCGCCGTCCAGTGCTGGATCACCGCCGGCGGCTCCCACCACACCTGCATGACCACCTCCGTCGGTCGTGAGGCCTGGGAGGACTTCGCCCGCATCGCCGGCGTCGAGCTCGCCGTCATCGACGACAAGACGACCGCCCGCCAGTTCGAGAAGGAACTGCAGCTGTCCGAGATGTACCACCGTCTCGACAACCGTCACTGATTAGAGGTGGGACGTTCGTTCCCGCTGACTGATCGGTAGATCAGGGCCCATCCCACCCGGGATGGGCCCTTGTCGTTCCCCCCTCCTTCTTCCCTCCCTGTACCAAACCCCCGTTATCCCCGATTCACAGCGTCAAATGCCCGGAACAACCCCATCAAAACGGGTGTTTGGTGCTGTAAATCTCGGATAACGGGGGTTTCGTCCCTGAGATTCGCGATGCCGGGCCCTTCTACAATGGGGACATGGTAAGGCATCATGCGGTTGATGCGCTGTTCGCCGAAGCGCGTCGGGAGAAGCGTTGCGTCGTGGCTCCCACGGACACCGAATTCAAGGCGATTCAGCGTCGCATGCGTTCCGGCGCCATCGTGAAGCCTTTCCGCGGACTATATGCGCAGGTCGATTATTGGAATTCCCTCGACCGTTACGAACGAATCCGGCACATCGTCCGGGCATTGGCCAAACGGCATCCCGATTGGGTGTTCGGCGGGCCCACCGCAGCGGTCATGCATCGGTTGGACTGCTCCTATCGTCTGGCGTGGCCGTTGCATGTCGTGGGCGCTCCCGGCACGCACTACCGCAATACCAATCGGTTGGAACGGCACGTCATCTCCGATCCCGAGGTCGTGGAGGTGGAAGGAGTGAAGGTGACGGGCTTGCTGCGTACCCTGTTCGACTGCGCCGCTACCTTGAGTCTGAGATATTCGTTGGCCCCCATCGACTCGTCGGTGCGTTCCGGCTCCGTCGACAAGGATGTCCTGCTCGCCTATCCGTCGTCGGTGAAGTATTCCCGCCATCGCCAAACCGTCATGCGGGCGTTCAATCTGGCGGACGCGCGCAGTGAGAACGGCGGTGAATCGTCGGCGCGGGGCATGCTGCATGACATGGGCTGTCCTCCGGACGATATCCAGGTCGAATTTCCCTGTCTGGACCATCCGAATCGCTGCCATCGCGTCGATTTTCTCTGGAGGACGTCGGGCGATGGACAGGTGGCATTGGAATTCGATGGAACGCGGAAATACGTCGATCCGGACATGACCTCCGGCAGGGCGATTCGCGAGGTCGTCGACGATGAGCGTCGTCGGCAGCATTGCCTGGAGCGGCAGGGGCTATCGGTCATCCGCATGCATGCCAACGAATTGGACGCCCCATGGCGCGTCATCCACGAACTGGAGGAACAGGGCATACGGAGGACGAGGTGATGGTGACGGTTGCCGATGCAATGGCGACGGACGATGACGACCTCTACCTGCTGCCGCAGGAGCGGGCGTGAAACGTGTGCGTCATCCGCACAAAAACGCACGCTTGGGGTGTGCGAATCAACGTGGGCGAACACTTGCGAACATGAGTCGCGCCGTTGTCAATGGCGACACGCGGTGAAAGCCTTTTCCTCAAGTGGTATCGCTCTTATCGTTATAAACTTGAGACCAATCGGTTCGAGAGCGTTCACAGTCAATGTTCACAGTCAATGGAGACAAGCCCTGTAAGCGTTCACGAGGAAGAAGCCGACGGCACGGCGGACAGCAGACCCACAACGGCGTTCGGGCCCGTACCGTGCAGTCACCATGTAAGGAGAGAATGTGCTCGATCACATCCGAAACCATACGCTGAAGAGCCGTGCGTTTCGCGCGGCGATCGGCGTATTGGCGGCCCTCGCCATGCTCGTCACCGCGCTGCCCGCGCAGGCGGCGGTCGACTGGGCCGGCAAGAGGCTCGTCAATCTCGCCCTCTACGCCAAGGCAGGCGCGGACAAGGAGAACACGCCCGTATCCAACGTGAACAACGGCTACCTGGCCGGCGCGGCCGCGACCTCGTGGAACACGTGGTCGCAGGGCGGCGTCGAATACCCGACCAAGGTGTGGCTCAAATGGGACACCCCGCAGCAGCTGTCCGGATCGCGCGTCATCTGGTGGGCCGACAACAACGACATCACGGCCACCGACAACGTCACCTTCCCGAAATCCGCGACCATCGAATACCTTGACGACGCCACCGGCGAATGGAAGCAGCTCACCGGCATGACCGACGAGGACGGCAAGGCCACCGACCAGATGGGCGTCAAGTACGACACCTCCGACGGCAACGGCCTCAACGGTGCCAACAAGTACTGGAACGAGGTGCTGTTCGCCGCCGACGTGACCACCACGCAGATCCGCATGAAGGTCGAACGCAACGGCAGCGGCAAGAACGGCGTGGGCATCAGCGAATGGGAGGTGTACGGCGCGCAGGGCGAGGACTTCCAGCCCGGTATCGCCCAAGGCAAGAACATCGCGCCCGAGGGCGTCGTCTCCGCCGACTACACGAACTCCGGCACCAATACGGCCAACGTCAACGACATGAACCTCGCCGGCAAGAGCGACACCTCGTGGAACACGTGGAAGAGCGAGGGCGACCTCGAATACCCGCAGCCCATCGAACTCACGTGGAGCGAACCGAGGAACATCCGTAGCATGCAGGTCATGTGGTGGGCCGACGGCGGCGGCGTCAAGTATCCGAAGAGCGCCAGGCTCCAGTACTGGAACCACGCCACCGGCAAGTGGGCGGACGTCACCGGCATGCTCGACAAGGACGGCAAGACCGTCGACACGGTCGGAGTCGACCACGCCGACGGCAAGTACAACGGCGACAACCGCACGTGGAACGGCGTCGCCATCGACGCGAAGCACCCGATCAAGACCACGAGGATCCGCATGCTCGTCGACCGTGACGGCAGCGGCCAGACCGGCGTCGGCATCGGCGAATGGCAGGTGTACGGCGAGACCGTCACCGACGAGTTCGTCACCGCGAAGGTGACCGGCAAGGCGAAGATCGTCAACGGCGAGAACGCCACCTACACCGCCTCCCCGCTGCCCACCGGCTACGCGGGCGACTTCGCCTACCAGTGGAGCACGGAAGGCGACGCCCTCTCCATCGTCGGCGACAGGACCGGGGCCACCGTGACCGTCGCCGGCGCGAAGAAGGGCGAGGGGACCGTCAAAGTCGCCATGACCGACAAGACCAGCGGCGAGACTCGCACGGCGACCGCCTCCGTCGCCGTCGAGGAGGTCACCGGCGTCGACACGTACAAGACGTCCACCGTGGCCGGCACCGCGCCGATCCTGCCGAACAGCGTCGTCGTCAACGGCATCCAGTTCGACGATCCGACGCCCTCCACGCACAACACCGGACAGAAAACCGTCTCCTACGACTTCGGCGAGACCTTCGACTCGAAGCTCATGCCCGTCACCTGGGACAAGGTCGATCCGGCCAAGTACGCGGCCGACCAGGTCGGCAAGACGTTCACCGTGACCGGCACCGTGTCCGTCAACGGCGTCGCATTCCCCGCCGAGGCGGAGATCGCCGTGAACAGCAAGGTCGCCGCCTCCACGGCGAACAAGTCCGTCACCTTCGAGAACGTGACCCTCACCGACGACTTCTGGTCACCGAAGCAGAAGGTCAACATGATGAAGTCCCTCGAGGTGTCCATCGGGCACATCGAGGAGGCGTCCGGCGGCGAGCCGAACTTCGAGAACGCCGTCAAGAAGCTCAACGGCGAGGAGTACTCGGCGTTCCAGGGCTTCGTGTTCCAGGACTCCGACATCTACAAGTCCCTCGAGGCGATCAGCTACACGCTCGCCGCGATGAAGGACGAGACCGACCCGACCGTGCTCGAGCACAAGGCGCGCCTCGAGAAGAAGCTCGCCGAATGGGTGGACCTCATCCAGAAGGTGCAGTACGCGGACGGCTACATCAACACGCACTTCACGCTGCGCTCCTCCAGCTACTCCGGCGGCCGCGCCCCCGGCACCCACCGCTGGCGCAACTTCAACAACCACGAGATGTACAACGCCGGCCACTTCATCGAGTCGGCCGTCGCATACACCCGCTACCGCGAGGGCATCGGCGACCCCGACTACAGCCTGTACGTGGCCGCCAAGCGATACGCGGACGAGATCGTGAACCTGTTCGGGCCGAACGGCACCCGCCACGAGGTCCCCGGACACGAGGAGATCGAGCTCGCGCTCGCCAAGTTCTCCGAACTCGTCGAACAGCATGAGGGCGAAGGCGCCGGCGACAAGTACGTCCAGACCGCCAAGACGCTCATCGACCGCCGCGGCGAGGATCCGAAGCTACGCGACAGCCAGTACGACGGCTACTCGTCCGGCCAGCGCGAATACTCGCAGGACGCGCTGCCGTTCACCGAGGAGACCAACGCCGTCGGACACGCCGTGCGCGCCAACTACCTGTACGCGGGCGCGACCGACGTGGCCAGGCTCGTCGGTGGCGAGACCGAGACCTCGTACCTCCATGCGCTCGACGAGGTGTGGGATTCGGTCGTCAACCGCAAGATGTACGTCACCGGATCAATCGGCGTGGCCAGCCACGGCGAGGACTTCGGCACCGACTACGAGCTGCCCAGCAACGACTCCTACGCGGAGATCTGCGCCTCCATCGCCCTGGCGAACTGGAACCTGCGCATGAACCTCGTGCACGAGGACGCCAAGTACGCGGACGTCGTCGAACGTGCCATGTACAACGCGATCCTCGACGGCGTGAACCTCGAAGGCGACCGCTTCTACTACGCGAACAGGCTCGAACTGCCCACCAAGAACGGCGGCACGCTCGGCCGCTCCAGCTGGTTCGCCTGCGCCTGCTGCCCGCCGAACCTCATGCGCACGCTCGCACGCCTCTCCGAATACATGTACACGACGCACGGCGACAACGTGTTCGTCAACATGTACATCGGCAGCGAGGCCACCATCAGCGTGTCCGGCGTGAAGGTCGGCGTCACCCAGAAGACCGCCTATCCGAACGACGGCAACGTCGAGATGACCGTCAACCCCGAACAGTCCAAGGAGTTCACCCTCAAGGTACGCATCCCCAGCTGGCTCAAGGGCCAGAGCGACGAGACGCCGGTCATCAAGGTCAACGGCAAGAAGATCAAGACCGACGCCGTCAAGGGCTACGTGTCCATCGACCGCACGTGGGTCAAGGGCGACGTGGTCTCCCTCGACTTCCCGATGGAGATCAAGCTCACCGAAGGCAACGAGAAGGTCTCCGACCAGCAGGGCAAGGTCGCCGTCGAACGCGGCCCGCTCGTCTTCTCCATGGAGAAGGCCGGCAACAAGCAGCTCAACAGCGGCATCGCCAACTTCGACCCGCGCAAGATCCAGATCCGGCGCGACGAGAAGAACACGCTCAAGGCCGCCGAGGGCACGCTCATCGACGGTATGGACGCCAGCCGCATGATGATCATCACCGGCAAGGCCAAGTACGTGGACGGCGACACGACGCAGGACATCGACATCCAGGCGATTCCGTTCTATGCGACCAACAACCGCTCCGACGGCGAGACCTACGTGCAGAACAGCAACTCCACCGGCATGGTGACCTGGGCGAAGGCCGCCGGTACGGCCAAGGTCGACACGGCCGCCCTCGAATCGGCGCTCGCCGAAGCCAAGGGCTACGCCGCCGCCGACTACGAGACCGACGAGGCGTGGGACGCGCTCCAAAACGCGATCGACGCCGCCGAGACGCTGCTCAAGAAGACCGGCGCCACGCAGGCCGAGGTCACCAAGGCCACCGCCGACCTCAAGAACGCGATGGCCGCGGTCACGGCGAAGAGTGTCCAGCCCGAAGTGACCGTCGAGAAGATCGAGGTCACCAAGGCCCCGGACAGGACGACCTACGCCGTGGGCGACGCCGGTCCGGACCTCAACGGTCTCGAAGTGACCGCCACGCTCTCCGACGGCACCTCCAAGACGCTGACCTACGGCGACGACTACGAGCTGGCCGATCCGTCCGGCTTCGACACCACGACCGCCGGCGAGAAGACCGTCATCGTCGTGCTCAAGTCGGATACGACGAAGACCGCCACGTTCACGGTCACCGTCAACCCGACCGAAGGCAACACGGTCAACAAGGAGGCGCTGGCCGCCGCGATCCAGAGCGCGTCCGCGCTCAAGGAGTCCGACTACACGCCCGCCACGTGGAAGAAGTTCCGCGCCGCGCTCGAGAACGCGATCAGCGTCCACGACGACAAGACCGTCTCGCAGGTCGACGTGAATGACGCGCTCGCCAGGCTCGAGGAGGCGAGGAAGGCGCTCAAGCCCGCCCCGTCCGCGGGTGAGCCGGGTGCGGGCAAGCAGGACGCCGGCACGCTCACCGGCGGCAAGGGCGATGGTTCCGGCAACGGCTCCGGCAAGACCGCCGGTCTGTCGCGTACCGGCACGGCCGTCGCCGGCCTCGCCATGGCGACGCTCACGCTCGCCATGGCCGGCCTCGCCGTCCTGACCGTCCGGCGCCGCCGTCGCGAGTGACGGACGGCTGAGCCGGTTTCCGATAGTGGTCCGAGTATGGTGTGGGATGATTCTCACGAGGGTCGTCCCACACCATCGTCTAGTCGATGATTTCACCGGTCTCCGGATCGACCGTCGGATTGTCTTGTCCCAAGTCTATGCCTTGGGGCAAACCATCGACGAGCTGATGCGAGTATCTTCCCTCGGACCAGTCGTCACGGTTGCCGATGACATACAGTCGGGTTTTCGCTCGGGATACGGCGACGTTCAGCAGGTTCGGCTTGCCGTTGACCCATCGACGTGAGCCCGATCCCGCGTTCCCGGACTGGCTGCCAAGTACGAGAATGACGACATTGGCCTCGCGCCCCTGACTGATGTGCACGGTTCCGGAACGATTCTGCGCCAGATTCGTGGCGGTCTGATCATCGATATATGGCTGTCCGTTATTTCCGTCGAAGTATTCCCGTACCTCTTTCTTGTAGATCGGCTTGATCTCCTCGGCCACCGCCTTGAACGGGGAGATGACGAGAATGTCCTGTGGCATCATTCCACGGACGAACAGTTCGTGCAACAGTTTATGTAGTTGTTTGCCTTCGTCGGGTTGCCATTGTTTGGTCGGTTTGGAGGATGCGCTCGATGAAGAAGCTGATGTGTCGTACCAGCAGGATTTCTCGAGGGAATCAGCCGACGGTTGCGTTCCATCCGTGCCCGGCGTCTTTCGGGAAGAGGAGGCGCCTTGGACCATGCGGTTTTCGTACGCCATGGCGTTGCAGATGGTGAACATGGGCTCAAGACATCGCCGGTGGACGATAAGCGGCATACCGATCCACTGGTCGGCGTCGCCCAGTCGCGTGTACCGGCCCAGAGGGGTCTGCCGGTCGGCGCACTCCTGCACGTTGGAGGATTCAGGGCCGATCGTCACATGGAAGGTGCGGGCCAACAATCGTCTGACTTGCGGCGGTACGGTGTCCACCGGTTCCAGCTGGACCGGATCGCCGACGGCCACGCAGTGACGCACGCGTTGCAACAGGCCGGCGGCATACTGCGGCTGTGCCTGACCGGCTTCGTCGATCAGTGCCAATCCCAGTCGTTGCTGGTTTGCGACTCCTATGCCGCCGGCGAGCGGACCGAACATGCGCGAGACTGATGCGAATGTCGTGGAGATGACCGGTGTCACCAGGAACAGCGTTCGCCAGAGGGCCGCGGACATATCGGCGGGAAGGCTTTCACCCGACAATGAGATGCTGGATTTGAGATTGCGAAGGTTCGTCCAGAATCTCGTATGATTCGCGAGAATCGCCGTCTGATGCAGTGCCAGCGCTTCCAGGAACACCCGGGTGCGGGCCTCGTTCCACTCCCGGTCAAGATAGGGGGTTTCGCGAGAGTCCAGATAATTCCTGATCTCATCATCAAGCTTCTTCTCCAGATCGTGCCGCCGGTTCCTTGACTCGTCCATCTTGAACTGCGATTGCTCGATACTCTGCGTGACGTTTCGCCAGTCATTTTGCTGGTTCTGCCATTCGCGCCTTGCCTCGTCGATATGCTGGGCGTTGTCTCGTAGCTTTCTGTCCCATGCGAGACGTTTCCACACGAGAAGCCAGGATGGTTTGGACGCAAGAAGCTCGTTTCCCGCGAGTACCTGATTGCGGATGAACCCGTTGATGGAGTCCATCCGTCGCTCGATGGTAGACTTCCGGTCTTCTTGGTCGCTAATCGACTTCTGCAGCGACTGGATTTCGGCGTCCACCCACTCTATGCCTATATGTTGGCGTATTCCGGCGATCCACCGCTCGTAGTCCTTCTGGCGTTGGTGGCGTATGTTCTCTTCGCGTCTCAGTGCGTCGTCGAAGGACTGCTTGGCCTGGAACCAGACGTGGTTCCAGTCAATGCGGTTGTCATCGACCTGATTGAGCACGCTTTTGGCGACCAGCTCGTTCCGGATGTATCTCCCCGTGACGAATTCCTTATCGAATCCGTCGAAGAAGCGATTCATGTTCTTGGTGTTGCCCAATTTCGCGCAGAACAACGCCCATGATTCGGCGGCGGAGTCGTTTGTCTCGTCATCGTTGTCCTTCGCCGTCATCGCCGTTGCGGTCTTACCGAACGCGAATCCTCCATACGAGGAGGAGAAGCGTGATGCAAAATGCTTGTTGATCTCATCCTGCCAGTATGAATCGATTCCTTTCATCGAAGGCAATTCGAGGCTGATGTTTTCCACTGCCTTGTTGTTGGCGGAAGCCACGATGATTTCGAATCCAGTGATTTCCTCGTTCGGTCTCCAATACTTGGATTTTGTATCGGCGGACACCATGCCGGCGAACAGATCATCAGCCTTGTCGAGTTTCGCGAGTTTCTTCGCGCGTTCCGTGACGACAGCTGCTATCACGTCGCGCAGCAATGTCGTCTTGCCGGTTCCGGGAGGACCGTTTACTCCCAGCAGCGGCTGGGTGCTTCCCGCCAGAAAAGCCTTGAGTATTTCGTTCACGGCAAGCTGCTGGTGCAGCGAGAGCGTGTACTTCGGATTGGCGGGCCAGCATGCCTGCGGAATATCACGTGGCTGTACACGGTCGAAAATGACCTGGGCGCTGCGTGATCGCCCATTCTCCGACTTCGGATTCAGATCCATGCGGTCGGGATGGTTCTCGGACAGGTACCGTGCGAGCGGCTGTGACGACGACCACGGGTTGTTCTCCGTCTCACTGACCAACCGGTTCAGATCCTGCAGATAGAAGGAGTCCATGAAGTCCGCCGCGGTGTACAGGGGGGATATGCCGTTCTTGAGATTGATGCTGACGATCCGGCACTCCATAAGCGGCGGAGAGTCCGGCTGCCTGTCCTCGTTCGCATCGATGCCGTTGCCGGTGTCGAAACGCAGTCGGGCTCGGAGAAAACCGATGAGATTCGCGATGCCTCGGAACGTGATGAACTCGTTGGGGGTATGGAAACGGACACCCGCGTCGGATTTTTCCCATTCGGAGAGAAGAGCGGCGGCTTGGTCGGGACTTCCTGCCCTGGGCCATGATTCAGGAGGAATCGGCATACCTTGGTAATCGGCGGTGATGAGATCGCTTAATGCGCGGGCGTATTGCGACAGGTGGAGTGAGTCATCGAGCAGCATCCCGTCATCGCGGACGCTGACGGTGAGACATGCGGCCTGGCCGTCCGGCGTCTGCTCATGCAGCGCCACTTCCTCCGGCGAATGACCGTCGCATCGCTGCGGATTCCCCGCTGCGGTGGAGAGTATGCGGACAAGGGTCCTGAACGCGGTCCGCTGGTTGATGGCCACGGTGATCTGATAGCTGTGGTGGGGAAGCCACGTTATGGGGTTCCTGTTCCGGAGCAGTTCCCATCGATCCCTGTACTGTCTGCGGCGTGCCGCCACGTCGCGGGTGTGCAGCACATAGTCGCATTCGCCGGAGTCCGTGATGACATGTGCGGGGCGTACCCCCGACGAAGGCCTGGGACGATGCACGCGATAGACGATCGCGTGTTGCCGGCCGCGATCGTCGCCATGATCGAGGATACGGTCCATATATCCGTCATCGATGATGGAGCCAGGTCCCGTGAGCGTATCCGTCATCAGATGCAACCGTCGTTGGGCCGATGGGCTTACCGCGTAACGGCGTTCGCTTGACGGCTCATCGGTGAGATGCGCGCTGCGCAGCACGGCATGCGAGTCGACCTTCATGATGAGATGAGGCTTCTCGCCGTACAGGTGTCGCGCTCGGCTCTTGCGTTCCTTGGCGTTGCACGGCACTGTGGCTTCGCTCTGGTCCGCGAACGCAACGATATGCACTTCGACCTCGAATGGCTGCCAAGGCTCATGATCGCCGTACTCGTTTCCCGGCTCCGGGATCGGACCGTACATAACGTAGGGAGCGGTGCGCCGAGAATTCTCCAGGAGTTTGAAGTTCTGAGGCGTCAGTAGTTCGATGGCCCTCCAGTATTTCAGTATGTCTGCCGGAGCATTGGAAGATGCGTGCACGTCGTTGTTCATGGACACCAGTATGGCATCGTCTCCGATGATCCGCCGTTGATGACCCGTTTTATCGGCGTCGGTTCCGTGCCATGGACTGGCGGGAACCGACGCGTATGGCACGGAACCGACCGACACGAATGGTCGGGCTCCGCGTCAGCGCTTGCCGTTGTAGATCTCGTGGTCGATCACGTCGGCGAACACGCGGTTCACGGCCGGGCGCACGACCTTGAGCGACGGCGTCAGGCACTTGTTCTCCTGCGTGAGGCGTTCGTCGAGCACGACGAACTTGCGCACCGATTCGGCTCGGGAGACCGTCGCGTTCGCCTTGTCCACGTACTCCTGGATCTCGTCGCGCACCGCCGCGTTCGTGGCGAGGCGGTCGACCGGCGTGTCCAGCGACAGCCCGTGCGCGGGCAGCCACACGGCCAGCGCCTCCGGGTCGAGCGTGACGAGCGCGCCGATGAACGGCCGTTGGTCGCCGACCACGACCGCGTGCTCGACGATCGGGCACTTGGCGATCTCCTCCTCCAGCGGGATGGGGGAGACGTTCTTGCCGCCGGCCGTGATGATGATGTCCTTGATGCGGCCGGTGATCGTGATGCGGCCCTCGTCGTCGATCGTCGCGAGGTCGCCGGTGCGCAGCCAGCCGTCCGCGGTGAACGCCTCGGCGGTCTTCTCCGGCAGATTGTGGTAGCCGCGGAACACGTTCGGGCCCTTCACCTGCAGCTCCCCGTCCTCGGCGATACGCACCGAGGAGCCGGGCGCGGGCTGGCCGACCGTGCCGATCACGTTGTCGTGCACGCGCGTCGCCGCGAACGGGGCGGCCGTCTCGGTCATGCCGTAGCCCTGGATCATCGGCAGGCCAATGCCGTTGTAGAAGTGCGCCAGGTCGAGCGACAGGGGGGCGCCGCCGCACGCCACGTACTTGATCTTCGGCCCCAGGGCGCCGCGCACGGTGCGGTAGACGAGCGTCTCGTACTTCGCATGCTCGGCGATCTCCTTCAGCGTGTGCTTCTCGCCGGCCTGCTCCTCACGGCTCCACACGCGCGCCGCCTCGGCCGCGCGAAGGAACAGGCGTCCCTTCCAGCCGGCGCCCGCCTTGTGCGAGGCCGCGTTGTACACCTTCTCGAACACGCGCGGCACGCCCAGCAGGTACGTGGGTTCGAACGAGCGCAGGTCCGGCAGCAGGGACTTCGTGTCCGGCAGGTAGCCGACCACGCCGTCGTCGGAGGCGATCGACGCGTACTGGATGAAGCGCGCGAAGCAGTGGGCGAGCGGCAGGAACAGCAGCAGGCGCGGATGGTCGTCGGTGATCATCTCGTGCAGCGCCTCCGAGGCGGCGATGGTGACGGACACGAAGTTGCGGTGCGTGAGCTCCACGCCCTTCGGCGTGCCGGTGGATCCGGACGTGTACACGATGGTCGCGAGGTCGTCGATGCGCACGGAGGCGATGCGCTCGTCCAGCTCCTCGTCCGACACGGTCACGCCGAGGCCTTCCAGCGCGCCCAGCGCGTTGCCTTCGATCATGAGGATCTGCTTCAATGCCGGGCAGTGGTCCTTCACCGAGTCGAGCCGGTCGAAGCGCGTGCGGTCGTCGGCGACGGCGAGCTTCACGTCCGCGTCGTTCATGATGCGTTCGGCCTGCGAGGCGGAGTCGGTGTCGTAGATCGGCACGCTGACCGCGCCGATCGCGGCGAGCGCGAAGTCGAGCACGCCCCATTCGAGGCGTGTGGAGGAGAAGATCGTCACCGCGTCGCCCTTGCCGATGCCGAGCGCGATGAGGCCGCGCGCGGCGGACAGGACCATGCGGTGGAATTCGCCGGTGGTCACGTTGGCCCAGTGGCCCGGTCCGAGCTTTTTCTCGGCGATGACCGTGTCCGCGCCGGTGCGGTCGAGACGGTCGGAGAGCAGCGAGTAGATGGTCTGGTCGTCGCGCAGTTCGACGGACGATCCGGGGGTGGTGTAGTGGTCAAGCATGGTGCGCGTTCCTTACGTTCCTCATGGCCGTGCGCCCGCGATTCGTCCATCGCGGCGGCAGTCCGGCCGATCATCGCCAAGAGTACGCGTGCGCCCGTGATTCGTGCGTTGTGCGCCATGCCACAATCACGGCGTCGTGTTTTGTGGATTGTCACCATCCGCTGCAAACCGTCCGCCACGCGATCTTAGCCGCAAACCATCCGCCACAGGACCTTCCTCGCAGACTCTTCCATTCCCTCCCGTTTTCCGTTACGGTGGCTGAGGATCAAGGAAAGGGGATTCATGTTCGACAAACGATTGTTCCGGCTCGCGCCCGGCATCACACGGCTGGTCGCCGGCAAGGTCGCGTGCATGTGGCTGGGACTGCTCGCCAACATCGCGTTCGTGATCGCGGTCGTCGCCCTGTTTGCGGATCTGCTGAACGCGGCATCGCCGGGGCTGATCGCCTGTGACGTCATGCCGCCCGCCACATGTCCCGCCGACGCGCTGTCGACTCCCGACGTCGACGTCACGCCGATGCCAGGCGACGCGATGTTCTACGGCTGCGTGATCGTCGTCGCCGCGATCGTGCGGTATCTGACCACGAGCGCCGCCGCGCGCCTGGGCACCGAGGCGTCCGAACGCGTCAAACTCGCGTTGCGTGAACGGCTGTACCGCAAGATGCTCGCGCTCGGCCCGTCGTATTCGTCGCGCGTGAAGACCGCCGACGTCGTGCAGTCCGCCGGCGAGGGCATCGAACAGATCCAATCGTTCTTCGAACTGTTCCTGCCGCAGCTGTTCTACGCGGTGCTCGCCCCGCTCACCCTGTTCTGCGTGGTCGCGCCGATGGACCTGCCCACCGCCGTCACGTTCCTCGTGTGCGCGCCGCTCATCATCGTCGTGGTCGGTATGGTCGCGATGAGCGCCGCCCGCACGTTCAAGAAATACTGGGGCCGCTACACGGACATGGGAGCCGCGTTCCTCGACGACCTGCAGGGATTGGAGACGCTCAAGGCGTTCGACGCCGACGACCGCGCCGCCCGCGACCTCGACGTGAAGGCCGAGAACTTCCGCGTGATGACGATGCGCGTCCTGCAGATCCAATTGCGTTCCCTCACCGCGATGGACGCGGTCGCCTACGGCGGCACCGCGGCCGGCATCGGCGTCGCCCTGTGGCGGTATGCCAACTCCGGCACGACCATGAGCGGAACCGGCGGCCTCGCGGCATGGGCATCGGGCGTGGGAGGGCCGATCGCCTATCCCATCTACCTGCTGTCCTACCTGCTCCCGTTCGCGGGCACGTCGCTGTCGCTCGCCTCGCTGCTGCTCATCGTCCTGCTGTCCGCGGACTTCTTCATCCCGCTGCGCCAGCTTGGTTCGTTCTTCCATGTCGCGATGAACGGCATGACCTCCACGAAACGCATCTTCGCGCTGCTCGACGCACCCGAACCCGTGCGCGGCGACGCCGACCTGCCCGACAGGGATGGGGACGGTGTCGGATCGACGGTCACGTTCGACCACGTCACCTACACGTACGCCGATGGTCACGATGATTCCGGTGACGATACCGTCGAATCCAGCGGTTCCGGTGTCGCTGGTGTCGCCGGTGATGCGGCTGCCGCAGCGCCCGCACTCGCCGACGTGTCCTTCACCGCGGAGCCCGGCGAGCTGACGGCGATCGTCGGCGTCTCCGGCTCCGGCAAGTCGACGGCGGCCGCGCTGCTCGCCGGCACGCTCGCCGGATACTCCGGCTCGCTGCGTCTCGCCGGTGCGCAGGTCGCGTCGCTCAGCGGCGAGGCGCTGTCGCGCGCCGTCGCGCTGATCGGCGCGCGCAGCCACCTGTTCGCCGGTACGTTGCGCGACAATCTCACAATGGCGTTGCCGCGACGCGACGACGATGATATGACCGGCAGCGGCACGACGGACGATGATGCGATGATGTGGGAGGCTCTGGAACGCGCCCGTATCGCCGACTTCGTGCGCGCACAGCCAGACGGACTCGACATGACGATCGACCAGGATGCCGCCAACCTGTCCGGCGGGCAGCGCCAGCGCATCGCCATCGCCCGCGCGCTGCTGCATGATGCGCGCGTCTACGTGTTCGACGAGGCGACCAGCAGCGTCGACGTGGAAAGCGAGGCGTTGATCCTCGACACGATCCGCGAGCTCGCGCATACGGCCGGCAGGACGGTCATCATGATCACCCACCGCATGGCCAATGCCGAACATGCGGATCGCATCGTCGTCTTCGACCACGGTACGACGCCCGAAATCGGTACGCATGACGAGCTCATGGCCGCGGACGGCCGCTACGCCACGCTTGTCCGCACCCAGACCGACATCGAACGGATCGGCCCGGCATCGGGGCAGGAGAAGTCCAACGACGATAATTCCACGACAACGCGAGAGGCGTCCCACGTGGCCGAACCGGTGACAGACGCGCCCCGGGCCGCGATGCCCGCATCCGTGCCCGGCACTCCTGAGTCCAACGTATCCGGGACCGACGCACCTGTGCCGACCGCGGCATCCGTCTCCCGACCCATGTCCACCGCGCGTACCATCAGCCGTCTGCTGGGGGAGGCGCGGCCGCTCGCGAAATACATGGCGGCCGCCTCGCTCGCCGGCACCATCGGCCATCTCGCCGCCACGCTCCTGCCCGTATTCGCCATGATCGGCGCGTTCGCGCTCGCCGGACACCCCGTGTGGGGCATGAGCGTAATCCCCGCCGCCGTCGCCATGGTCGTATGCGCGCTGCTGCGCGGCCTCATGCGCTACGTCGAACAGTACCTCAACCACGACGTCGCCTTCCGGCTGCTCGCCCTGTTCCGCTCCAAGGCGTTCGCCGCGCTGCGCCGTCTCGCGCCCGCCAAGCTCGCCGGCCACGGCAAAGGCGACCTCATCGCCTTGGTCACCACCGACGTGGAACTGCTGGAGATCTTCTTCGCCCACACCATCAGCCCGATCGCGATCGCCGTATCCACCACCATCGTCTACGCGGCGCTGCTGCTCACGCTCGACCCGTGGATGGCACTCGCGCTCATCGCCGCACACCTCGTGATCGGCGTCGTCGTGCCGCGCTTCTTCGCCACCGGCGTGCGCGACCTCGGTCCCACGATCCGCAGGCAGGCGTCGTCGCTCGACGACGTCATGCTCGACGACATGCGCGGACTGGGGGAGATCATCCGCTTCGGACGCGGCGAGGAGCGCGTCGCCGTGATCACGGAACACACGAAGCGACTGTGGGAGCAGCACGCGCGGCTGAGCCGCGTCAACGGACGATTCGCCGGCATCGGCGGCGTGCTCGTGCTCGCACTCACCACGGCAGCCGCCGTGATCGCCATCGCGCTCGCCGCCGGCACGCCTTTGCATGGGCCGGCGCTGGTCGTCGCGTTCACGCTGATCGCCAGTTCGTTCGGCCCGACGATGGCGTTGAGCGCCCTGCCCGCGAACCTCACGCAGACGTTCGCCTCCGCACGCCGTCTGTTCGCGCTCGCGGACGAACGGCCGGCCGTCACCGAAACCGGCGTCTCCACGCCCGCCTATGAAGGCATGCGTCTCGACCGCGTCACCTTCGCCTACCCGGGGCGACCCGAACCGGTTCTCGCCGACTGTTCCCTCGATGTTCCCGCAACCGGCATCCTCGGCGTGCAGGGGCCGTCCGGGCGCGGCAAGTCCACGACCGTCAAGCTGCTCATGCGGTACTGGGATCCGCAGTCGGGCGACGTGACCATGTCCGGCACGCCGCTGCCTGACGTGGATGCGCATCATCGTCGGCGCGTGCAGGCGCTGATGGGGCAGGAGACGCATCTGTTCGACGGGACGATCCGCGACAATCTGCTGCTCGCATTGCCGCAGATGCCACAGACGCCGCAGATGCCGCAGATGCCGCAGATGCCGCAGTCCGGGAACGACTCCTCCGACGGCTCCTTCGCCGGAGGTGCGGAACTTGACGCCCGTCTGCACGAGGCGCTGCGCAAGGCATCCGCGCTGGAGCTCGTCGAATCCCTGCCCAAGGGCCTCGACACCCCGGTGGGCGAGCTCGGCGATCGGCTTTCGGAGGGCGAACGCCAGCGCATCGGCTTGGCGCGCGTGTTCCTGCGCGACGCGGCCCTCGTGCTGTTCGATGAGCCGACGAGCCGGTTGGACGCGCTCAACGAGGCGGTGATTCTCCGGTCGATCCGCGACACGTCCGAGGGGCGTGCCGTCGTGCTCGTCTCGCACCGCGAGTCGGCGATGCGCATCGCCGACCGTGTCGTGACGTTCTGACCGCGGCCGCAGCGGATACGAGAGAGCCCCGTCAACGAGACGGGGCTCTCTCGTATATGGCAGGATTCCCGCCTATCCCTTGATGAACGAGTCCAGCGTGTCGAGTGCGTCATCGATGGCCTTCGCCTCGCGTGCGTCCTCGGCGCGCGCGAGAGCCATCGCCTGCGCGCGCTCGCGCGCGGAGACGGCCGGATCGGGCAGGCTCGCCGTGGGGGCGAGACGACGCGGTTCCATACGTCTGGTCGCATCCAGATCCGCGATCCGCGGGATCGTGGCGTCGTCGGACCTCATGTTCGCCATGTCATGGTTTCTGACGGCGGGGGCGAGCAGGTCGATGGTGTTCACGGCGGCCGCGGCGTCCGCGTCGAGATCGCGTTCCGGAAGGGCCGCCGGTTCGGTGACGGCCGCGGCTGCCGAAGCTGCCGTGGCGGTGTCTGCGGCGGCTTCCGCGTCGCTCATCGGATTGGATTCGACGGTGATGCGGTGTACGTCGCTGCTATGCAGTTCGTCGGCGGTGACCGTGCCCGCCATGAGATCGGCGGCGATACGGTGCGCGCGTTCCGTGGCGGCGATCGCCTCGGGATGCGTGTTCGACGGTCCCATCGCGACGGGTGCGGACATGAGCGTGTCATCCGCGTCGGTGAAGTCGTGCGTCGCGCGTCTGGTGAAGTCGTCGGCGGTGGGACGGGTGGCACCGGCCGTGCCGGAGGTGCCGGACGTGTTCGGCGGCAGCGGCACGGACATGAGTGTATGCGCGGCCTTCCGCGCCTCCTCGACGGCGCGTTCGGCGGACAGGCGTTCCGCCTTCGCCCGCTCCTTCGCCTGGATGTCGAAGATCTGCTTCTGGGCGGCGACGCGCGCGCGTTCCGCCGCCTCCATGATGCCCATCGCCTGCAGACGGTCGTTCTCGGCCCTTACGATGGTCGCCTCCGCGTGGCGGATGTTCGCGTCCGCCGAGCTCAACGCGTACTTCGCGGCGGCGAGCGGCGTCTTCGGCTGCCAGAGGTGCTCGATCTCCTCCAACGTGCGGCCCATCGTCTCCGGCACGAGCGTGACGATGCCGAACATACAGACGATGTCGATGAGACCGAAGACGAGGAACGTGACGCCGCCGCCGAGACCGTCGACCATCATCGGCGTGAACTGCGCGATCGCCCAGTTCACCGCCAGCAGGCACATGATGCACAGGCCGGTCGCGCGGCCGCGCAGGAACGTGGGGAACAGTTCGGGGATGACGACCCACGGGATCGGTCCCATCGAGAAGGCGAACGCGGCGGCGAACAGCATGATGAAGACGAGCGTGAGCAGCGGCATGCCGACGACGTAGGAGGCGGCGATGCACATCGCGAAGATGGCCATGAGACCGGTGCCCACGGCCATGAGCCGTTTGCGGCCGACCGTGTCGATCAGGTACATGCCGATCACGGTGAACACGAGCTCGAATCCGCCCACGCAGGCGGAGGTGAGGAATTCGGTGTCGCCGCCGAAGCCGAGCCGGGAGAACATGACGGGGCCATAGTAGGAGATCGCGTTGATGCCGACGGCCTGGTTGAACACGGCGAGGAAGATGCCGATGAGCAGGGCCTTGCCGAGACCGGGGCGGAACAGGTCGGTGAACTCGTTCGACATCTCCTGTTCCAACCGGACGGACGCCTGGATGTCGTCGGTGCGGATGCGCGCGTCCTCGGTGCCGAGAATGTGTTCGAGCACGCGGAAGCCGTCGTCGCTGCGGTCGTGCTGGATGAGGAATCGCGGGCTTTCGGGCGCGCGCCACATGGCGACCAGGAAGGCGAGGGCGGGAATCGCGCCGAGACCGAGCATCCAACGCCAGCCGGTCGTCAGATCCCATGCGGGCGTGCCGTAGGAGGCGATGATGTAGTTGATGACGTTCGTCAGGAAGATGCCGCATACGGCGAACATCTGATAGGAGAAGGTGAGCGTGCCGCGGATGTTCGTCGGCGCGGATTCGGTGATGTACGTGACGGCCAGGGCGGCGGTCAGGCCGATGCCGAAGCCGCCGACCACGCGCGCGGCGATCAGATCGTAGGGGCCGAAGGTGAACGCGCTCCACACGGCGGACACGCAGAAGAAGCATCCGCCGGCGATGAGGACGCGGCGGCGCCCGAACCGGTCGGAGAGGAAGCCCGCCCATGCGGCTCCGATGACCGCGCCCAGCATGATCGAGGAGATGACGAGTCCCTCCATGATGGTGTCCAGCCGGTAGCGGGCGTGCAGGAACTCGATGGCCCCGGAGATGGAGACGGTGTCGTATCCGTACAGCAGTCCGGCGAGGCCGGCGCTCAACGCCAGACCGAAGGTGTATCGTCCCGATCCCTGCGGTCGTACCGCCGTTCCCAAGGGGTTCCGCTGTTGCGAGGCAGCGTGAAACAGACCCGCCATGCGCCTTCCTCTCAATGCATCGATGGGGGATTTACGCATCAAGTGTAACCGCGTGCGGCGTTTTCGCCATGGTATGTTCCACGACCGGATGTTGGATTAGTCCGGCCGCAGGGGTGGGGCGCGGTTTCGGAAGGAGGTTTCGGGGGTGCGCTTGGATGCCGTGGATTCGCCCGTCTCCTCGTGCGACACGCTGGGTTGACGGACTGGTACACAGGTGTATCATAAGGATTGTTGGTACACGGGTGTACCACAGTGAGGCACCCGGAGGAGCATCGCGGAGAACGGTCTTCGCGATGGGAAGCTAAGGAGAATACCATGCGCAACGTCAAGAAGGTCATCGCGGCGGCCGCGGCAATGGCCACGCTCGTCGGACTCGCCGCCTGCGGAGGCGGCTCCGACTCCGGCCAGGGCGACGCCGACAACGCCGAACTCGTGTTCTGGGGCTGGGACTCCGGCAACTCGATGAAGGACATCATCGCCGGCTTCGAGAAGGCGAACCCCGGCATCACGGTCAAGTTCAACAACACCGGCACCGCCGAGAAGACCTCGACCGCGCTCTCCAACGCCATCGCCGCCGGCAACGGCGCCCCGGACGTCGTCATGCTCGAGGACCCGACCGTCACCCAGTTCGCCGTGACCGACGGCCTCGTCGACCTGAGCCAGTTCGGCGCCGACAAGCTCGAATCCGACTTCGCCGCCGGTCCGTGGAACAAGCTCCAGTACAACAACAAGCCGTACGCGCTGCCCATCGACTCCGGCCCGGAGATGTTCTTCTACAACAAGGCCGTGTTCGACAAGGCCGGTGTCGACGGCGAATCCATCAAGACGTGGGACGACTACTACCAGGCCGCCAAGAAGGTGCGCGCCACCGGCTCCTACATCACCAACCTCGCCGGCACCTCCGGCGACTACCAGCCGTTCACCGCGCAGATCTGGCAGGCCGGCGCCAAGCCGTGGAAGGTCGATGGCGAGAAGATCACCATCGACATGACCAAGGACGCGGGCATGCAGAAGTACATCAAGTTCGTCCAGAAGCTCATCGACGAGGACCTCGTCGACACCAAGACCCCGAACTGGTCCGACGACTGGAACCGCGAGCTCAACGATGGTACGCTCGCCTCGCTCACCATCGGCGCGTGGATGCCGATCAACCTGATGACCGGCGCTCCCGACCAGGCCGGCAACTGGCGCGTCGCCCAGCTCCCGCAGTGGGAGGAGGGCGCCGAGGTGTCCGCCGAGGACGGCGGCTCCGCCCTGTCCGTGGTGAAGCTCTCCAAGAACCAGGCCGCCGCCTACAAGTTCGTCGAGTACATCACCCACGGCGACGGCGCGCAGAAGATGGCCGACACCGGCACCTTCCCGTCCCTCAAGAAGATCCTCACCTCCGACTCCTTCACCGATCCGACCACCGATGCCAACAAGAAGACCAACGACTACTTCGGTGGTCAGAACGTGAACAAGGTCCTCGCCGAGGCCGCGCAGCGCCCGACCGAGAAGTTCCAGTACCTGCCGTACAACCCGTTCGCCCAGTCCGCCTACGGCGACGAGGTCTCCAAGGCCTACACTAAGGAGATCACCCTCGAGCAGGCCCTGAAGAACTACGGCGACAAGCTCGCCAAGCAGGGCGAGGATCAGGGCTACACCGTCACCGTCAAGTGACGGACGCCCGCCCGGCATAACCTCTTCGCGGCGGCATCAGACCGGAGGCGATATCCTCCTTCCGCCTCCGGTCCTCCTTCCTCGGCCGCCGCGGATATCACACGCGGCATGGGGCGGGGATGCTCCCGGCATCCCCGCCCTTGCCATGCCCATCGACGTTCCCGCGCGGCGTGATGTTCCCCGCGCGACGCACTCCAGAGTTTCCCCCTTTCGGAAGGTACGACATCATGTCCGAACAAGCGACGGGCCTCCTGCCCGACATGGCCGCACGCCACACGGCGCAGGCCCGCATCAACAAGCACAAGGCCGATTGGCGAGGATGGAAGTTCATGTGGCCGTTCGCCGTCGTCTTCGTCTTCGTCTTCATCATCCCGATCGTGTACGCGATCTACATCTCGTTCTTCAAGAACCAGATGATCGGCGGCACCAAGTTCGTCGGCTTCGAGAACTACACGCGACTGCTCGCCGACGGGCAGTTCTGGTCCTCCGTCGGCCGCGTCACCATCTTCACCATCTTCCAGGTGCCGGTCATGCTGTTCCTCGCCGCGGCGATGGCGCTCGCGCTCGACTCGATGAAGCTGCACGGCACGAAGTTCTTCCGCATCTCCACGTTCCTGCCCTACGCCGTCCCGGCCGTCGTCTCCACGATGATCTGGGGCTTCGTGTACGGCGCGAAGTACGGCCTCGTCGGCTCGTTCAACGACTTCTTCGGCACGAACCTCGACGTGCTCAAGCCCGACGTGCTGCTCGCCTCCATCGCGAACATCAACACCTGGGAGTACGCCGGCTACAACATGCTGATCTTCTACAGCTCGCTCTCCACCATCCCGCATTCGTTGTACGAGGCCGCGAGCATTGACGGCGCGTCCGAATGGCAGATCGTCAAGAAGATCAAGCTGCCCGAGCTCAAGGGCAGCCTCGCGATCACGGTGATCTTCTCGATCATCGGCTCGTTCCAGCTGTTCAACGAGCCGAGCATCCTGCAGAACATGGTGCCGGGCAACGCGATCACGACGTACTACACGCCGAACATGTACGCCTACAACCTGAGCTTCAGCGGCAACCAGTCCAACTACGCGGCGGCCCTCGCCATCGTCATGGCCATCATCACCATGGCTATCGCGTACATCGTCCAGCTCAAGAGCATGAAGGAGCAGATGAAGTGAGCAACGCAACCGCAACCGGCGCCATCAGGACGCTGACCCCCGCCGAATTGAAGGCGCAGGAGAAGGCCGCGAAGGCCGCCGAGAAGGCCCGCCAGAAGCGCATCGCCAAGGACGAGGCCGCCGAGCGCAAGCGCGCCGCCAAGACCGGATTCTCCAACCCGGCGAACCCCACCCGCTCGATCGGCCTGACCGTGGTGTGCGCGATCTTCGCCGTGTACTGCCTGTTCCCGTTCGTCTACCTGATGATCAACGCCACGAAGACGCAGGCCGACTTCACCTCGACGTTCGGTCTCGGCTTCGGCCACACGTTCGCCCTGTGGGACAACATCGTCACGGTGTTCACCTACCAGGACGGCATCTTCGGACGTTGGTTCGTGAACACCATCCTCTACGTGGTCGTCGGCGCGGGCGGCGCGACCCTGCTCGCCATCATGGGCGGCTACGCGCTGGCCAAGTTCCGCTTCCCCGGCCGCAAGCTGTGCTTCGCGATCATCATCGGCGCGATCTCCGTGCCGGGCATCGCCCTCGCGGTGCCGCAGTTCCTCCTGTTCGCCAAGCTGAATCTCACGAACACCCCGTGGTCGATGATCATCCCGTCGCTCGTCTCCACGTTCGGCCTGTACCTCATGTGGATCTTCTCCGACCAGGCCGTGCCGGACGAACTGCTCGAAGCCGCCCGCGTGGACGGCGCCGGCGAGTTCCGCACCTTCTTCCAGATCAGCCTCCCGCTGCTCGCCCCCGGCATCGTCACCACCGCCCTGTTCGCCATCGTCGCGACGTGGAACAACTACTTCCTGCCGCTCATCATGTTGAAGGACTCCCAGTGGTACCCGCTGACCATCGGCCTCAACCAGTGGAAGGACCAGGCGAGCACGGCTGGCGGCCAGGCGATCCAGAACCTCGTCATCACCGGTTCGCTGATCACGATCATCCCGTTGGTCATCTCCTTCCTGTGCCTGCAGAAGTACTGGCAGTCCGGCCTCGCCGCCGGCGCCGTCAAGGAGTGACCGATCGCATCGGCCCGATCCGATGACGTAATCGACAAAGGACCTCGCATCATGACAACCAGAAGAACGTTCAAGTGGCCGGCCCTTCTCACCGAGGGCGGCCGGGGCATCGCCTTCGGCGGCGACTACAACCCCGACCAGTGGCCGGACGAGACCATCGCCGAGGACATCCGTCTCATGCGGAAGGCGCACGTCAACACCGTCGCCCTCGCCATCTTCAGCTGGGACCGCATCGAACCACGCGAAGGCGAATACACGTTCGACTGGCTCGACTCCGTCATCGAACGGCTCGGGGCAGCCGGCATCGCCGTCGACCTCGCCTCCGCGACGGCCACCGCGCCGATCTGGCTGTACGAGCGTCATCCGGAAGTGTTGCCGCGCGACCGGTACGGGCACGTCGTCAACGCCGGCAGCCGCCAGTCGTGGCGGCCCACCAGCCCCGTGTTCAAGGAGTACGCGCTCGCCCTGTGCCGCGAACTCGCCGAACACTACAAGGACAACCCGTATGTCACCGCATGGCATATGGGCAACGAGTACGGCTGGAACAACCGCTACGACTACTCCGACGACGCGCTCGCCGCGTTCCGCGCATGGTGCGAGCGTCGGTACGGCACGGTCGACGCGTTGAACGAGGCGTGGGGCACCGCATTCTGGTCCCAGCACGTCAACTCGTTCGACGAGGTGCTGCTGCCGCGCCACATGGGCGGCGACAGCATGGTCAACCCGCCCCAGCAGCTCGACTACGAGCGGTTCGGCAACGACATGCTCCTCGACTTCTACAAGGCGGAGCGTGACGCGATCGAGGCGATCTGCCCCGGCAAGCCGTTCACCACGAACTTCATGGTCTCCACCGACCAGTGCTGCATGGACTACGCGCGGTGGGCCGGCGAAGTCGACTTCGTCTCCAACGACCACTACTTCCACGAGGGGGAGTCGCATCTCGACGAGCTCGTCTGCTCCGACGCGCTCATGGATTCGCTCGCCCTCGGCAAGCCCTGGTATGTGATGGAGCACGGCACGTCCGCCGTCCAGTGGAAGCCGCTCAACACGCGCAAGCGCGGCGGCGAACTGCTGCGCGACTCCCTCGCCCACGTGGCGATGGGCGCCGACGCCATCAACTTCTTCCAGTGGCGGCAGTCGCGTTCCGGCGCCGAGGCGTTCCACTCCGCGATGGTGCCGCATGCCGGCGAGGACACGAAGGTGTTCCGCGGCGTGTGCGAACTCGGCGAGACGCTTGCCGCCCTCTCCGACGCCGGATTGCAGGGGACGGAGCTGAAGCGCTCCGGCACGGCGATTCTGTTCAGTGCGGAAAGCGAATGGGCCACGCGTTCCGAGACGCTGCCAAGCATGAAGCTCGATCACTGGCATGACGTGCGCGACTGGTACCGGGGACTGCTCGACGCGGGTGTCCGCGCCGACGTGACGCCGCTCGCCTACGACTGGAGCGGCTACGCGACCATCGTGCTGCCGAGCGTGCTCATCCTCTCCGATGGGGACGTGCGTCGCATCGCCGACTTCACGGCGTCCGGAGGCCGCGTCGTCGTCGGTTATGCGACCGGCATCATCGACGAACGCTTCCATGTCGGTCTCGGCGGGTACCCGGGTGCCGGCGACGGTCTGCTACGCGACGTGCTCGGCGTGCGCGGCGAGGAATTCAACATCCTCGGCGAAGAGGCGGAAGGGGAGCCCGACGTGATCGGATTGTCGAACGGCCTCGTCACGCGCCTGTGGCAGACCGACGTGACCGCCGTCGCGCCGGATGCGACCGTCGTCGCCGCGTATGCGGGCGACGCGGCCGCGGACTGGGAGCTTGACGGCACGCCCGCCGTCGTCCGTCATCCGTACGGCGACGGCGAGGCGGTCTACGTGGGCTGCGACCTCGACCGTCAGGGTGTCGCCGCACTGGCGCCCGCGATCGGATTCGACGCCGACGCCGATCCGCGCGTCATCCACACCGTGCGCGCAAGCGCGGATGGTGCGATGCGGTTCGACTTCTACCTGAACCGCACGCGCGACACGGTCGAACTGGACGACGTCGCCGGCGAGCCGATCGTCATGCACCGCACGGAGCTTGCTCCGTCGGGCGCCGACGGCGAGGCCGCGTCCTACGCTCTGCGGCGCAACGCCATCCTCGTCACGAGGACCGTCGAGCGTTGACGCGGGGTCGAACGGGTACAATGGCGACGATACGACAGGCCTGAGGTCGGGAAGGCGGAGGTTATGAGCGAGACGAAATCCGCGAGAAGACGCGTCACCTTGCGCGATGTGGCGAAGGAGGCCGGTGTCTCGCTCAAAACCGCGTCGAACGTGATCAACGGTAGTGGGCGCATGAGCGAGGCCACGCGCGAACGTGTCGAGACCGTCATCAAGGATCTCGGCTACCGCGTCAACGTGGCCGCGCGCAACCTCAACCGCGACCATACCGGTTTCATCACGCTCGCCGTACCGTCGCTCACCCCGCCGTATCTGGCCGAACTCGCCAACCGCGTCATCGACGCGGCCAGGCAGCGCGACTATTCGGTGTACGTCACCACGTATGCGGAAGGCTCCGCGAAAGGCGCACGCGACCTGCTGCAGAACTTCAACGCCACCGTGTCCGACGGTATGATCCTCTCCATGAGCGAGGTGGAGGATATCCGTCCCGAGGATCTCGAAGTCGATTTCCCGCTCGTCGTGGTGGGTGCGCGCACCACGTGGGGCAAGGCCGACCATGTGACGCCCGACGATGTGGACGCCGCCGCGCGCGCCGCCGGATACCTGTACGACCACGGTTCCACGCGTCTCGCCGTGGTGGGTGCGCGCGGCTCGTACGACGAGACGGCGCTGCTCGCTGCGGAGGAGGGCAACGCGCAGTTGCGTCTGCGCGGCATTCTCGAGGAGAGTCGGCGCCGCGGCATCGCATTGGATGCGCGCCTCGTCGGCGATACGGACATGGATTGGACAATCGGCGCGGGTGCGCGCGTCACGCAGCGACTCATCGACTCCGGTGTGCCGTTCGACGGCATCGTCGCGTTGAACGACCAACTGGCCATCGGCGCGATGACCGCGCTGCGCACCAATGGTCTGACCGTGCCGGAACAGGTGCAGGTGATCGGATTCGACGACATCGAGGAGGCGCCGTACCTGCAGATTCCGCTCACCACCATGTCGTCGCGTCTCGAATGGACGGCGCCCACCGCCGTCGACCGGATTCTCAAGCGCATCCACGGGGACAGCGTGAAGCCGGAGCTGCTCACCTGCGAGGCCGAGGTGGTGGCGCGCGAGTCCACGCGGTAGGGGGTGTTCCTTCGTTTCTTCCTCCCGCTGGCGGGAGGTGGCGCATTGCGCCGGAGGGTGGTCGCGGCCGGAGGTGGTGTGGCACCGGTCCGTGCGGTTGTGATTCGTATCTCCCTCCCGCTGGCGGGAGGTGGCGCGTAGCGCCGGAGGGTGGTCGCGCCACGGCGGGACGACATATGCCGATATCTGGCTCTATTGCTGTTTTCGTGGGTGGCAGTTCGTTGTTGAGCCGTTGTGGGGGTAAGTGAAGAGCGCTTTTTGGGTAGGATGTTTAACGACCAAGAAAAACACACCCAAAAAGCGC
>NZ_JBKEVI010000006.1:0-130713 GCF_056357035.1 Bifidobacterium sp. LH_417 | reverse complement strand
GGCTCTATTGCTGTTTTCGTGGGTGGCAGTTCGTTGTTGAGCCGTTGTGGGGGTAAGTGAAGAGCGCTTTTTGGGTAGGATGTTTAACGACCAAGAAAAACACACCCAAAAAGCGCCTGATGAACAGCATATTCAACCAGCTTCTCAACGTCAAAAACACGGTGGTCGAGGACGCGAGAATCACGGACTCGCCGCTGCGTCCCGAACCCGTGCTCGAGATCCGCGTGCGCCCACGCAAGGGCATGCTCCGATGCTCCCGATGCGGCAGACGCCGGCACGGCTATGACCAAGGCGGCGGCGTACGCCGCTGGCGGCATCAGGATTTCGGCTGCTTCAGGGTCGAACTGGTCGCCGCGATGCCGCGCGTGGACTGTCCCAGGTGCGGAATCGTGGTCGCGCAGGTGCCGTGGGCGGAGCCCGGATCGAGGTTCACCCGGGATTTCGAATCGGAGTGCGCGTGGCTGATGACGGTCGCCAGCCAGAGGACCGTGAGCGGCTTCCTGCACATCGCATGGCGCACCGCCGGGGACGTCGCCCATAGGGTCGCCGACCGGTTGAGGGCGTCGATGCCGTCGCCGTTCGACGGCCTGCACGTGATCGGCGTGGACGAGACCAGCTACAGGAAGGGCCACACGTACGTCACCGTCGTCGTCGACCACGAACGGCATCGGGTGATATGGGCTCACGACGGGTACGGCAAGGACGTGTTCGACATGTTCTTCCGGCAGCTGACCGACGAGCAGAAGGCGTCGATCAGGGTCGTCACCGGCGACGGGGCCAGGTGGATCGACTCATGCGTGCATGAGCACTGCCCGAACGCCGAGCGCGTATTGGACGGGTTCCACATCGTCTCCTGGATGAGCGACGCGCTCGACAAAGTCAGGAAGCGCCTATGGAACCAGGCGCGGCATGACGGGGACGACGAGGCGACCAGACGCATGCGCGGCGTCAAATACGCGGTCCTGAAGAACCCCGACCGGCTGACCGACAGACAGGAGGAGACGTTCGGGAACCTGCGGGACACGGACCCCAAGGGGCAGCTCTATCGCTCATGGCAGCTCAAGGAACTCCTCCGGACACTGCTCAAACACCCGCTCGACCAGGCCAGGGCCGAACTGAACCACTGGGTGTTCTGGGCGTCCCACAGCCGCATCCCCGAGATCGTCGAACTCGCCCGGAAGATCCGGCGACGCCGGCCCGACATCCTCAGAACGATCGAGTTGGGCTATTCGAACGCGAGGCTCGAGGCGTTCAACAACAGGATCAAAGTCACCATCCGCATGGCCTACGGCTTCCACAACGTGAACAACCTCATCGCCCTCGTCATGCTCCGATGCGGCGGACTCGACATACACCTACCCCAACCAAGAACCTAACCCACGAAAACAGCAGAAGCCCCTAATTTGTACGGTTAGGCTATAAATCTGTACGCTTTGGGCGTCAACCATGCCCCGAGACATGCGTCAACTATCCGCTGAGACTAGACAGTACGTTTGGGGCTCGGACCTGTATGGTTTACGCGTCAACCTGTACGATTCAGACCACAACCTGTAGAGTTCAGACCGCAACCTGCGGACACCTCTCCTGAAGACAGACCGTTCACCTCACGGCCCACAATCCGCAATCCGCAGAATTCCGCCATTCCTGAATCAGCGCAATACTCCGTACAGGCCCATCTACCAGACACCACCCTACAAATTCAGGCCCCAATCATGCAGGTCCGGGCTCCGACCATGCAGGTCCGAGTCAAAACCGTACAGATCCACCGCCGAACTCCACAAAACCGTATCTCAGTACTGCGCCTCAACTTCACGGATCGGCACCACGGGGATCGGCACCACATCTCGGCACCGCAGTCCGGCTTCATGACCCCGGCACCACAGTCCGGCTTCACGACCCCGGCATCACAGTCCAGTTTCACAACCCCGACACCACATCCCAGCACCACATCCCGGCACCGCAGCCCGGCACCGCAGTCCGGCTTCACGGCTCCGGCACCACATCTCGCGATCGCGCGATATGCGCGATTCAGCCCAGCGTCGCCAGCTCCTCGTCGGTGAGCCGCAAATCGACCGCGGCGAATGAGTCGCGAATCTCATGCGGGTTGCGGGCGCTGGGGATGGTGAGCAGCCGCCCATACCGCGTAAGCTCCCAAGCGAGCACGACCCGCTGGTAGGAGACGCCGCGCGCCGCGGCCACCGCACGGAACGGGTCGTAGGCGTGGCTGTCAAACGGGTCGAGGAACCCGCCCAACGGCGACCAGCATACGAAGTCAAGCCCCAGCGAAGCGCAGTGCTCCATCGTGTGTTCCGGGTCGGGGTGTGACGGCGAGAACTGGTTCTGCACGGCGATCAGCCCCTCGCCGAGAATCCGCCGTGCCACGTCAATCTGCTCGTTGTTCACGCGCGAGACGCCCGCATACCGGATCACCCCTTCGTCGAGCAGCGTCTTCAGCGCGCCGACCTGCTCCTCATAGGGCACGGCCGGGTCGGGCCCGTGCGAATACAGCAGGTCGAGCGAATCCACGCCGAGGTGACGCGCGGATTCCTTCGCGTCGCGGATCATCGTCTCCGGCCGCGAGTCCGCCATCCACCCGTATCGGCTTCCCGCCGCCTGCAGATGCTGCCGTCCGGCCGCGCCTCCGGCCACTCCCCCGGCCACATCTCCAGCCCCAGCCGCAACGCCAGCCCCACCAGCCTCAGCCACACCAGCCGCAGAGCCAACCGCACCGGCCTCAGCCGAGCCAGCCGAGCCAGCCAAGCCAGCTCCACCAGCCCCGGCCGCAGCCAAGCCAGCCGCACCGACCCCATCGCCCGAGACCTCGATCGTGCGTCGATACCCGGTCTTCGTGGCGACGATCACTTCGTCGCGCGGTCCGCCCCATGTGGCGAGCGCGTCGCGCACGAGCATCTCGCCATACCCGAAATCGCCCGGCACCCCCGTGCCGTCGACCCCCGGCGCGGACGGCAGATAATACGACCACGCGGTATCGAGGTACCTCACGCCTGCGTCCAGTCCGGCGTGGATCGTCGCGATTGCGGTATCCCGGTCGGGTCGCCCTTCGATGGCGAGCGCCATCGTCCCCATGCCGAGCCGCGGCACTCGCCCGTGCCCCGCGAACCTGACGATGTTCGGCGATTCCCCGCCCGAGCCCTGCAGTCCCTGCTGTCCCTGCAGTCCCTGCCGCTCCTGCGGTTCCTGCCATCCCTGCTTCAATGCCACTGCGCTCATACCCCCAATCATCGCACACCTCATCGCACCGGATACACATTCGCCGCACCGATGCGCACTCATCGCACCTCACCGCCAAGGGCGTGTCTCAGCCAATGCAAGGGCGTGTCTCAGCCAATGCGAGCCGGCAGCCCCACCTGCGGGGGCTGCCGGCGCAGTCGATGGGATAGGAGTCACCGCATCCCGAAACCGGCTAACGGCTACCGCTTCAGCGCGGCTTTGAGGTCGCGGTTCTGGAAGCGGTCGTGCAGCAGGCAGTACCCGCCGAACACCACCAGCCACACCAGGCCGGCGACCGCGGAGCCGATGGTGTCGGAGGCGAGGAACAAGGTCACGTAGATGAACACGAAGAACACGATGGCGAAGGTGTTCGTGAACTTGTACGCGGGCATGATGAATCCGTCGGTGATGAAGTCGGCGGAACGGCGGTACTTCTGGTGCGCGATCATCGTGAGGATGTAGATGAAGATGATCACCGCGCTCGACGCGGAGGAGAACAGCACGAACGCGCTGTGCACCTGCGGGAACGCGTTGATGACGGGCGACATGAGCACGCAGCCCGCGGAGATGAGGATCGCGCGCGCGGGCACGCGGCGTTTCGATACGACGCCGATCTTGGAGAACGTGGGTGAGTCGGATTCGCTCGCGAGCTGGTAGAGGTGGCGTCCGGCCGAGTAGAGCAGCGAGTTGAGCGACGACGATGCGGCGGTGATGACGACGAAGAACACGAGCGCGGACGCCCAGTTGAGTCCCGCGTACTGGAACACCATGATGAACGGGGAGGCGAAGGAGCCGTCCTTGTTCGGCGTGAACGAGGTCCACGGCACGATGCACATGATGGCGACGAGCGCGCCGACGTAGAAGATGAGGATGCGCATGATGATTTCGTTGATGGCTTTCGGCAGCACCTTGCGCGGATTCTGCGTTTCAGACACGGTGACGCCGACGAATTCGATGGCTTCGTAGGCGAAGAACACCATCTGGAAGCTCATGAGGAATGCGAGCCAGCCGTTGGGCGCGATCTGGAAGTTGTCGAACAGGTTCGCGAGGCTTGCCGTGCCGGCGGGCGAGACGCCGTCGTGTCCGGGGATGCGCACCGCGTCGTAGTGGTAGCCGATGATGACCATGACGACGGCGGTGGCGATCATCGCGCAGATAAGCGTGATCTTGATCATCGAGAACCAGAATTCGGCTTCGCCGAACGCTTTCACCGCGATCAGGTTGATGGTGGCGAGCACGACGAGGAATACGAGTTCGATGAGCCATTTCCACGCGTTCAGGTCGATGCCGAACGTGTTGAAGAACGTGATGAAGTAGGTGGATACGGCGGTGATTTCGGTCATGCCGATGAGCACGAGCACGATCCAGTATGACCAGCCGGCGAATTTGCCCCAGCCGTTGCCCATGTAGCGGGTGATGAAGTTGATGAACGTGTGCTGGCTCGGGTCGCGGTACATCATCTCGCCGATGGCGCGCATGAGCATGAACATGACGAGGCCGACGCCGATGTACACGAATACGATGCTCGGGCCGGTCAGGGCGATGGATTTGCCGGAGCCGAGGAACAGGCCGGTGCCGATGGTGCCGCCGATGGCGATGAACTGCACGTGGCGGTTGTTGAGGCCACGATCCATTTCGTTGGAGGCGTCGAGGGATTCGACGGATTCCAGGCTGGTGCCGCTGTTGCTGCTACCGGGCGCGACACCGGAGGCGGTGCCGGCCGCGCCCATACTGCTTGTGCTCTTCTCGTCAGACATAGCCCGCGAGTTTACCGCCCGTTTGTTTCCAAGAAAAGAGCAATGCCCCGGCACACCCCGGTACGCCCCGGCCTCCCCACCGGGAAACCGGAGAAACCGGGGCGAACCATGATGAGAACGACGCCTCGCTGAGTCTCACTTCGCGAGTCCGGCGAGGAGCGGGGCGACCTGCTCCTCGTAAGCGGTGAGCGCCGTATCGATCACGTTGTGCATGTCGTAGTACTTGTACGTGCCAAGACGACCGCCGAACACGGTCTTCGGTTCGGCGGCGGCCTTCGCCTCGTACTGCGCGTACAGGGCCTTGTCCGCATCCGTGTTGATCGGGTAGTACGGCTCGTCGCCGCGCTCGGCGAAGCGGGAGTACTCCTCCCAGACCACGGTCTTGTCCGGGTTCTGCTGCTCGCGACGCTCCGGGTTGAAGTTCTTGAACTCGATGGCGCGGGTGTACGGCACGTCCGCGTCGGAGAAGTTCATGACCGGGCAGCCGAAGTGGTCGCCTTCGTCGTAACGGACCTCCTTGAAGTCCACGGTACGCCACTTGAGGTCGCCCAGCTCGTAGTCGAAGTAGCGGTCGATCGGGCCCGTGTACACGACCGGCACGCCGGCCGCCTGCAGCGCCTTCTTGTTGTACGGCTGCGACTCGTCGAAGAAGTCGACGCCCAGCTCCACGGTGATGCGCGGATCGTCGATCATGCGCTCCATCCACTTCGTGTAGCCGTCCTTCGGCAGACCCTCCCACGTGTCCTTGAAGTAGCGGTTGTCGTAGTTGAAGCGCACCGGCAGGCGCTTGATGATCGACGCGGGCAGCTCGCTCGGGTCGGTCTGCCACTGCTTGCCCGTGTAGTTCTTGATGAACGCCTCGTACAGCGGGCGGCCGATCAGCTGGATGCCCTTGTCGTTGAGGTTCTGCGGATCGGTGCCGGCCAGCTCGCCGGCCTGCTCCTCAATCACCGCGCGAGCCTCGGCCGGCGTGTACGCCTTGCCGAAGAACTGGTTGATGGTACCCAGGTTGATGGGCAGCGGGTAGACGACGCCGTCATGCGTCGCGTACACGCGGTGCACGTAGTCGGTGAACTCGGTGAAGCGGTTCACGTAGTCCCACACGCGCTTGTTGGACGTGTGGAACAGGTGGGCGCCGTACTGGTGGATCTCCGCACCCGTCTCCTCGTCGAAGTACGAGTACGCGTTGCCGCCGATGTGATCACGCACGTCGATGATGTGCACGCGCGCACCCGTGTGCTCCACCGCCTGCTGCGCGACCGTCAGACCGAACAGGCCGGCACCCACGATCACCAGATCCGGGTACTGCGAATTCTCCAGCGTATTGTCCACCATGGCTTCAAACCTTTCACCGTCCATGTGCGTTTTGTCGCATTCCATCGTAGCCGAGAGGCCGCCCGAACCCCGGCGCCTGTCAGGCATTGACCCGAACCCACACTCGCACCTCACGCACCTCACATGCCTCACGCGTCCAGCAGCCACCGCCATGCCGGTACGACTTCGATACGTCCTTCCGGCACGCTGATGGTTTCCGTCTGGTCGGCGGTGACGATGGTTCCAGCGTCCAGTCCGAAACGTCGCATTGCGGCTTGGAGCGCACGAATCTCACGAAGACGGGTTTTGTCGTCGCCCATCGCCCAGCAGACCTGGATGAGCCGCGTCGCCTCCATCGTCAGCGCGTCGCCGACGATGAAATCGATCTCATGCCGACTGCCCCCTTCCTGGAACAGCAGACGCGATACCGAACCACTGCGCGTTCCGGACGTGTCACGCCTGAGCTTGAGGAACACGGCCGTTTCGAGACGCTGCCCTTGTTCCTGCGACGCGGCTTTGGAGAACGCCAGGAACATGCCGGGATCCACCGTGTAGATTTTCGCGGACGATCTGGTGTTGTTTGCCAGCGCACGCGAGAACTCCCGCACGGGAAACAGCAGATAGGCTTCCTCGTAGTAGCCAAGCAGGGAGGCGAGCGACCCGCGGGACACGCGCAGTCCGCGGCTGGTGAGCAGATTGGCGGTTTTGTTGATGGAGAGCTCTCGCCCCGACGAGGCAAGAGCCTGCGCAAGAAACGCCGATGCCGCCACGGGATTGCGCACATCGTAACGGTCGATGACGTCGCTGGACAGCGTGCGGGTCGCATACTCCTGGAGCAGGGCGATCGCGTCAGGCGCGTGAAGCGACTGGACGGCGATGAATCCGCCGCGCTCGAGGTATCCGTGAAGATGATGGCGCAAGTATGCCGTCTCATTGGAAGTGAATGCCCGTTCGGCAGGATTCGGCAGCGCGCCCGTGTCGACACCGTGGAAACGCAGATATTCGGAGAAGCTCATGGGGAACAGCTCGCGCGGCAACGCGCGTCCGCGAAATTCCGTTGCGACTTCGCGTGACAGCATTTTCGACGATGATCCGGTCACGTAGATCGTCGCGTTGAGCGTATCGACAAGACGACGCAGGAACATGCCCCAATCGGGGACTTCCTGAATCTCGTCGAAGAAGAGGTACACGCCTTCGCCGCGCGCCTGCGGATGCAATTCGAAGTACGAGTCGATCACGTCCTGCAGCAGGGACGGCGCGAATGGCTTCAGACGTTCGTCTTCGAAGTTGAAGTACAGCATCCGCGACGCCGGAACGCCGGCAGCCAGGATGCGGCGCATCTCCTGGAACAGTCGATAGGTTTTACCGCAGCGGCGGACGCCCACGATGGTGCGCACCAGATTGCCCCGCCGAGGCTCCGGGATGTCGCCGAGGTCGAGATCACGACGGAAGACCTCGGGCACGCCGATTTCTTCCCATTCTCGGATGATTCCTTTGACCAAATCGCTCATAGCCGTCCCTCCCGTCATGACGTGTATCGCATTCGCCTTAAAGGGCATTTCATCTTGATGTTTGCGAAGCCAAGATAAGTGTATATCTTGCTACACCCCTCGGTCGTCGGCAGCGCGAGATAGCCCGGATTGCGTGTTAGCCGCCTAGCGTAAGGGGTTGAAATGGGCGTGCATGATCCGTGGCCGGTGCCGGACGAGTGGGAGCCGTCGATCGCCGAGTGGTTGGGGGTGATGCGTGCGGCCGGGTATAGTCCGGCGACGTTGAAGACGCGCCGGTGTCAGATTTCGCATATAGCGCGGGCATTGCAGGGTAGCCCGTTGACGGTGACGGGGCGCGAGCTGGCCGCGTATTTCGGCGGTCAGGACTGGAAACGCAACACACGCAAGGGGTATCGGGATACCGTGAAACGTTATTTCGCATGGTTACGGCAGACGGGACAACGGCCCGATAGTCCGGTTGACATGCTGCCGAAAGTCCGAGAGGCGGCACCGAAGCCGCGCCCGTGCCCGGACAAGTGGATTTTGGCAGCGCTGCAGAAGGCGGACGACGCGGAAACGCTCATGCTTCGCCTGGCGGCTGAGTGCGGTCTTCGCCGGTCGGAGATAGCGGCCGTGAAGAGTTCGGACGTTCACGAGGATCTGTTAGGTTGGTCGATCACCGTCGTGGGCAAGGGTGACAAACAGCGCACGGTGCCTATCGGCGATGACCTGGCGAAGCGTGTGAGCGCGGGCGACGGTTTTCTGTTCCCCGGCAACCATGCCGGCCACCTGTGTCCCAATCAGCTCGGCAAGCGGATAAGCCGCCTGTTGCCTGACGGCTGGACTCCACACACGCTGCGGCACCGTTACGCCACTAGGACGTATGAGGAAACGCGTGATATCTACGTGGTCTCCACGTTGCTCGGTCATTCGAGCGTGGCGACAACGCAACGGTACGTCGCCATGCCCGATAGCCGGTTGCGGGCGGCCGTCGATGCGGTCACGCTTAATGCCTGATAGAATCCGGTGTGTCTAGTGGAAGGAACCTCAATGAAGAAGATACTTGCTATTGCCGCGACGATCACGGCTATCATCTCGCTCGCCTCATGCGGCGGCGGCAGTTCCAAGGCGGAACCGGCGGCCGACTGTCTGGACGTGCCGGCGGATGTGATGGACGTGGTGGCGTCCGGCAGTGACACGGCCGGTTTCAAGGGCGTGAAGGCGAAGGCCGTGAAGGGCGACACCGACGGCGTGTATTGGCTGGCGATGCAGTTCACGGCCGATAGCTTCAACGGGGACACGGAAACGGGCATATGGCTTGTTTCCGGCTTGGACGCCGCCAACGCCGGACCGGTCATGTCGGTGGACGCGTTCGCGAAAGAGTTCACGCATTGGCCCAAGCAGGTGAACGGCAAAGAGTACAACGGCACCGAAGCGAAGGCGAAGGCCGCTAAATCCTGCCTTGCGTAATCGAAAGCGCACCCATGTTGTGTGGGTGCGCTTTCGTCTATCGGACGAGGTAGGGGTTGCGTCCGTCGGCGGTGCCGATGGCGATGTAGCGGAGCTTGCCGGAGCTTGCGCCGGTGTAGCGGCCCCAACTGTAGCCGTCCGCGTTCGTGCTCCACCCGTCGAGGTTGACGGTCTGGCCGCGCGTGTACGTGGCTACGATGGTTCCGGCGGTGGTGGGCCTGTCGCGCACGTTGAGCGCGTCCACGTTCACGCGGTAGGTGCCGGAGAGACTGCCGCCGCCGGCGGTCAGGCCGTCGATGTGGGCGCCGTCAATGTCTTCGGTCCAGCCGAGCAATCGGTATCCCCACCCCTGCCATTTGCTGACGGGATCCGTGTGAATACGGTTGTCTGCGCTGTTGGTGGTGCGCATGAGGCCGCCACCTAGGTAGATGGCCACGTGGCCGTAGGGGTTGCCCTGCTGACTGAAATAGATGGGCGCTCCCACGGGGATTCCGTTCAGGCTTCCGGTGTCGTGGCGTGTGGGCGACGCGGCCCATGCGGCGGCGGCGCTGGGATACGTGCCGTTCGGCACGCCGTAGGCGACGCGGCAGAACATGAGACACATTCCGCCGTATCCGCTCGTGATGCTGTTTGCTTTGGCGATTGCCTGTGATGGTGACAGTGCCATGATCGGTTCCTTTCTGGTTGGTTATGCGATAAGGCTGAATATTCCGGCGGCCCACACGCACGCGATGGTGAGCAGCGCGAGCACGATGAGGATCAGGGACGCGAAGAACAACGCCCATTGGTACGGGGTTTTCGGCATGGTGGCGGCCTTTCTACCACGGGATGTACAGTGCGGTGATGAACGTGAGAACGAACCCGATGACGAGCGCGAGCAGGAACGTGATGGATCCGATGGCGAGCAACCAATCCACGAGCCCGTTCAGCGTTTTCCGTTTGCGCCGTTGATGAAGAGCATTATGAGGACGTTCACGACGATCAGCGCGATGCCTGCCCACATAGTCACGCCTTGTGTTTCGGTTTCGCGTCATCGTCGGCCGCCTTCGCGCTTCGGAACAGTTGGAGCAGCGGGGAGCCCGCTATCTCGGGGTTGATTTCGCTGAGGTTTTCCAAGATGCTGCTAATTTCGGTCAGAGCGATGTACACGCCGGCCGGGATCACGAGCGGCACCGTGAATCCCAAGTCCAGATAGGCTTGTCCGTGTTCGATGATTTCGGCCAATGCCATGACGAGCACGAAACCGCATTTGTGCCATAGACCGTCACGCATTTTCGTACTGGATACGTCGTGCTGCATGATGGCCTTCAACAGGCCCGAAGCGTAGTCGAACACGATCAGCACGGCCACGATGCACAATGCGGCGAGTTCGGCTTGAGTCATAGTGGTGTCCTTTCCCTTAGTCGTCGGTTGTTACCCAGATGCCTGTAAGGTTGAACGAGCTGGTGGAATAGTTGATGTTCCATTGCGATAGGCGGTTTCCCTCCACGGCGGAGTCATCCACGCCCGGCGCGATCTGGTTGTGGGTCACGCTGACTCGCGTCTTCAACGCGGCCGTGAACCCGTCCGGGATGTTCAGGACGGTCGCCACGCTTGCGTTCGCGCCGGAGACGACGCCCGATTTGAACGAGTAGATGCACGTTGCGAATACCATGTTTCGGATTCTCAGTAGCCTGTTGCATGATACGTTCATTTTCGTCGCGTCGTAGGTGAACGCGCCGACACGAACGGTGCCGAGGGTGTCGAGAATCATATTGATGTCCTCGACCGTGGCTTGTAGTTTGCCGACGGTGCCGGTGAGTTCCACTATTCGCGTGCTTGTCGTGGTGAGCGTGTTTTCCGTTGCGGTGACGCGTGCCGCAAGCCCGTCCGTGTCCTGGCCGTTGAAATCGAATCCGCTCAACAGGGTTTCGATTCGTTGCGCCTGGGTGGTGAGGATTTCCGGGAGTTCCCGGACTTGATCAGTGTCGAGGGGGTACGGGAGTCCGTATTTCGGTGTGGTGGCGCTCATGCTGTTTCCTTGAAAATGTTGACGTATCGTAACATGCCGATTTTGTTTTCGCTTAGGGAACTTCCCCTATAGGTGCCGGCGCTGGGTGTCCATGTTTTGAAGTCGGCGACGGTCGGGGATTCGGTCGGCCCTGGTATGGGCCACACGTCGAACGTGTGTCGCCATATCATGCCTTTCTTCGTGTCCCGCGTGTATGTGAGCGTGCCGTTTGTCTGCGCCCACCATCCGTGCGTGCGGGGGTCGGTGTTTTCGAATTTGCTGCCGATGATCAGCAGGTGGAGGAACCCGGGGCGGGAGATGGCCGGCATGCGTGATGAGTCTTGCGGGTCCCATTCGGCGGTCATGGTGGGCAGTCGCGGCCGTGTGCCGATTTCCTCCGCTTCCGCGATGAGATGGGAGTGATCGATCTTGCCCTCGAACCCATAGGCGTGGATGGTGTCGCCGGGCGCGTTCGGCTCGTCGCTCGTGATTGCAAGGATGTCGTAGAACGTTTCTTTGGTGCCCGTGTTGAGGGGGAACGTGGTCACGAAGTCCTTGAAATCGTCGCCGTCCTTGCGTTGGCTTGTCCATTGGATTTCCCGGTAGGGAGTTGGTTCGGTCAAATCGTCGTCTTGTATGGCGAGTGTGTCCGCGTCCACCAATGAAGAACGTGTATCCTGGCCTTCCATGTCTATCCACCCGGTGTATCGGCCGATGACGCGCCGGTCGGTGTATCCTACGGTGGATTCGCCCAGTGCCGTGCAGTCCCAGAGGTCGGCCCATACTTTGGCGGGGTTGTTGCTTGAAGGTGTCTCGGCATTGATGTGGTGGTTGCGTGTCAGGTCGAGTACGTTGTCTGCCTTTTCGACGGCCGCGACGCGATGCGGTAATACGGTGTTGTCGCTGTTGGAGTACGCTTCGGTGAAGAACAATGGGCCGTCGTAGGTGTCGAGGTCGAGCCCGTACACGGTGTTGAGGTACCTGAGTCCGGTCATGGATGTGCCGAGATAAGGGGGTGCCATGACCGATGGTTTTCGGGGGTCCCTGGAAAGCGTGTAGGCAAGGTCGCTGGCCTTGATGTGGTAGGTGACTTTCGAGCCGTGTTCGACGGTGGCGCTTGTGATGCGCCCTGTGAAGATTATGGTTTCGTTCCTGGCCCATTCTGTTTCGCCTTCCAGTGAATCGCGATATCGGACTTCTATGGGATGTCCTACGAGTTCGATGGAGTTGGCCCACCCTTCCCGGCCCGCGTGGAGTGTCAGGTCAAGGGTTGAGGCGTTGTCGGTTTCGGTCGGGGTCTTGCGTCCCCATGTGATCGTGATGGGCGTGATGGCGCATGGCGTCACGTCGTCCATCGGGAACGGGGTGGCTGGTAGTTCGATGCCGTCGATCAGTACGCTTGTTCTGTTTGTCATGCGAACGCCTTCCGTCCTCGTCTCGTGAAGTAGGTTTCCAGCGCGTCGGCGATGCTGCCGGCGGTGGCGTCGTTGTCGATGTTGTTGGATGCGTTGATGGTGATGTTGATGGTGGCGCGCTCCTCGCGTCCGCGTGGTCTGCTGCCGCCGGTCGCGATGTCGGCGAGCCGGGAAACGGACGCGTAGCGTGGTGCGGCGGCGAGGGCGGGCATGGGCCCGTTGCTCATGGCGGACATGAGGGCGATGGGCTGGTAGGCAGTCGCGGCCGGCATGTACGCGGCGGCGCTCATCGTGTTGATGCTCGAAGCCGCGTTGGATGCGCCCGTGATCTTGTCCCAGAGGTCTCCTACCCATGACAACGCGTTTTGGATGTATCCGCCGATGGCGTCGAAGATGCCTTTGATCTTGTCCTTCAACCCGCCGAAGAACGCAATCACACGGTCGATGGCGTCTTGCGCCCAGCCCGGCAGCGCGTCGTACATCTTCTTCGCCGCGTCCTTCATGCCGTCGAAGTTCAATGTGACGGCGTTGAACAGCAGTTGGTAATAGCCGGTGATGAAGTCGAGTGCGGGCTTGCACGCGTCCTTGATGCCGTTCCACGTGTCCACGCCCCATTGCTTCAATCCGTCCCAGATTCCGCCGACCCATGAAACGAAACCGTTCCAGCCGTCGGTGAGCGCCTGGAGACAGGCGGCGCCGGCGGCCTTCACCGTGTCCCAGTTCGTCGCCAATAGGATGACGGCGGCGACGACGACGGCGATGATGGCGATGATGGGAAGAAACGCCACGTTCAACGCGCCTTGAGCGACGGCGACGGCGGCGGTCACTGCAGCGTAGGCGCTCATGGCCGCGTTGATGGCGAGGATGGCGCCGGCGGCGACTCCGATGGCGATTGCCAACGGCGTAAGCCATGATGTGTTGTCCTGCACCCATTTGCCGAGTTCGGCGAGTTTCTGCGCGGCCTGGGTGATGTACGGGAGCAACGCTTCACCTAGTGCGGCCTTGGCGTTCTCAAAGCTGGCGTTCATGCGTTGGAGCTGGCCTTGCGCGGTGTCGCCTTCCTTCGCGAAGTTGCCGACGGCCTTGCCTGACTGATCCGTGATTGCGGCTAGTGTGGCCTGCATTTTCGCGTTGCGGTCGCCGGCCTTGTACAGGTCGCCCAATCCCATTTCGGCGGCCTTCGCCTTCAACGTGGAGTCGTTCAGGGTGATGCCGTATTTCTCGATCGGGTCCATCTCGCCCTTGAGGGCGGCGGAGAGCGCGTCCACGGCGTCGGCGGTGGTGCCTCCGAACATGGAACTAAGGTCGGCGCCGAGCCCGATGAGGTCGTTGGTCTTGTTGGCGGACTCGTCAACGCTCATTCCCATGTTCTGCAATTGGGAGCCTACAAGCGTGGCGAACTCGTTGTACTCGTTTTTCGACAGGCCGACGGCCTGCGCGGCCTTGTCCGACCATTCGAGCATTTTCGACGCGCTGTCGCCGAACACGGTTTCGACGCCGCCGACGGACTGTTGCAGGTCGCCGGCGGCGGTCGCGGCGGCCTTGCCCATGTCGGTGATCTTGGAGACGACGCCGGCGCTGGCGACGGCGGACGCCATGCCGCTTATCGCCGTGCTGGTCTTCTGCTGCATGGTCATCATTTCACCGGTGGTCTGGTTGATGGCCTTCAACGCGTCTCGCGCGTCGCCGGTTATGTTCACCTTGATCGTCGATGTCTTGGATGCCATGTGTCACCTCCTGCGTGCTTGTTCGAGTTCGTCGGCTTCCCGTTCCAACAGCCTCATTGCGGTCCCCCAGTCGCGTTCGTCGGCCTCACGCCGCCATTGCCACGGGGTGCCCCCGTACCGGCCGGCGAGCACCACGGAAAGCTCCTGGAGCGTGCCGGCCGGCCATGCGGTCAGGATTTTGGGTCGTCGTCCGTGTCGTCCGCGTCGTCGTCGGTGTCGGTGTCGTTGTCGGCGGTGGTGATGGCCGCCACCTGTTCCGCCCATTTCTCGAACGGGGTGCGGACGCGGCCGGAGTGACGGAGCGCGTAGTACACGCCGTACATGGTGGCGCGGAGCGATTGGAAACCGCCCGCCCAGTTCTCTTCCTGCGCCTTGTCCTCGGCCCTCATCTGAACGAACGGGGTGATAGGCACGACGTAGGTCGTGCCGTCCTGCATGAGTACCTTCAACGGTTTCGGCTGTTTCATGGTCAATCTCCTTGTACTTGGGACAATGCTTTTTCGATGGCGGCGGCGAAGATGTCGTCCACCTTGTCGGCGGCCGCGTCCGCGCCCGCGCCGAGGAAATACGCGCCCTGGATGTTGTGGGCGGGCCACCCGTAATTGATGGGCCCCGCGTAGGGGACTTTCGCGGTACCGACCCGGACGACGCCGGCGCGTTGCATGGCGCCGGCACGGACGGTGGATTTCAGCTTGCCGGATCTGACGGGCGTCCTTGCGGCGACTTCCGGTTTCACCACGTCGGCGGCCTTCCGGTTCGCGTCCTTCAAATCCTGCATGTCCGCGCCGGCGGCCTTCAACGTCCTGGCGAGACGTCCCAGACCACGCGAGTCGAGACGGACGCGGAACCCCTCGCCCATGTCAGGCGCCCGTGTTCTGGGTGAACGCGGCCGCGTCGATGTTCGCGGCGGCGAAGCTGAAATCGATATCATTCTTGCTTTTCACGTCGCCGCCGAACGCGACGGGCGCGATCGTCACGTCTCCGGTAATCTTCAACGCGCCGGCCTTCGCGGGCACGAACTCGAACGGCATTGACTCGCCCTGATGCGTCAGACACCACGCCTGCACGCCGTCCGTGCTGTAGTCCTCCTTGATCGTGCCCTCCACGGTCCATGAAGTCGTCTGAGCGCCCGTGTCCTGCGATCCGTCCAAGTAATTGATCGTGTCGTCCGTGCTCGTGTCCGGCGTGATGGTCACGTTGGTCACGTCGGCGCTGAAATCCTTCACGCTGCCGGACGCACCGATGGTGAGGCTTCCCGGTCCAAGAATCCTGTTCTTAGCCATGATGGTCGTTCCTTTACTGTTTGTTGATGGTGAGCAGATAGGCGGCGAGCACGTTCGACGTGTCGCGCGTCCAGTTGACGGGCTCGGCTTCCACGACGTTCACCGTCGCCGTCGCGGTGATGTCGTCGATGACCTGGTAGAGCAGTCCGAGCGCGTCGGCCGCGCTCGTCGTGGTGCCGGCCACAAGATACACCGAATATTCGGCCGTGAACATCGTCCACGACTCCCATTCGATCCGGGGCGCGGCGATGTACGCGTGAACCTCGCCCGTACCCGGTTTGACTCGCGCCGCGTCCTGAGTGACGCGCGTCAACACGTCCGGTACGACGTTGGAGAGCAGGGTTTCCAATTCGGTGATGTCCTGCACGATGCTGTCGGCGGTCATGCGATGCCCTTCCCGGCGAGGATGCCGGCCGCGCGGAGTTTCGGCCAAGCGGCCCGCAACGGATCCGTGCTAACCCGGTACGGTTGGATGCCGTCCGCGTCGCCCACGGCCATGACACCGTTCCGCGCGTCCCGTTGCCCATACAGGTCGGCCGCGACTGCAAGCACAATGTCGTTGCGTACCGGCGCGGGCAACGCGTCGAACCGGCTGCCCACGCCGGCCGTGAGGTAAGCGCGAGCCGATTCGAGCGCGTCCGCGAGGTCGTCCCGGTCACGGTCGGTCGCGTCCACGAACCGCATGAACCGGGACAACAGTTCATCCTCGGCCATGTCCATTCCTTTCCTTAGTCGAGTTTGATGAGGCGTGGTGTGAGGTCGGTATCCACGGTTTGGCCTTCCGCCACGAATACCGAGACAGGCCACAGGTTCACCGCTGTGTCAATCCCCCCCCCTGTCGCGTTCACGTCGTCGGGTTTCTCCCACGGCGAGGACTGGCCGGCGGGTTGGAGCATGCACCGAAGCGTGGTCGCCGCGAGGTCGCCGACCGGCGCGTTGGAGTATTGGCAGATGCCGAAGTACAATCCGGTCGCGATGTTCGCAGCTGTCACCTTCACCTTCCCCTCGGTGGCGTTCATGGTGACATAGCCGAGACTGTTCCGCGCCGGGACGTCTCCTATCGGGCCCGCCCACACTCCTACATAGGTGTTGCCCTTGAACGCGGGCGTGCAGGCGAGCGTGTACGTTCCGGGCGTGAAACGCGTCGCGTCCAACGGCCACGCGATGCCCTTTGCCGGGAGTAGCCCAGTGCCGGACACTACGAGAGCGCCGTCGTCCGCTATCGACGTGGTGAAACCATTGACAGGCGTGGATGTCGGCCCATAAGACAGCAGGTTCTTAGAGCCTGTCACGCTTTTGGGGCGGCGTTGATGGCGTCGCGGGCGGCGTCGGCGCTGGCGGCCTTCATAAGGCTGCGTCCGACGGCGGTGGCGCCGGCGAGCGTGTCGGCGGTCGGCGTGGCGGGGATGACGCCGGCCGCGATCTTCGCGGCGGTCACGGCGCCGGCCGCGATCTTGTCGCCGGTCACGGCGTTCGCGGCGAGCATGTCGGCGGTGATGCTGCCGGGCGCGGGCGTGCCCGACTGGTTGCCGACCTGTTCGCGGAGCTCGTTGACGGCGGCGATGAGGGACGCGATGGCGTCGGGTCCCACGGGGTCGCCCACGTCCGGCAATGCTACGGTGAAATCAGCCATGATGGTTCCTTTCGTTCTACTTGGTGGCGAACTTGACGGGGGTGATGCCTTGGGGGAACGTGACGCCGAACGCCGCGTACCCGTAAACGCTGAACTGTCGTGTGAGGTTGATTGCGTTGTCAGCCTGGAGCTGGAAGGGAGCGCCGCCGGACTCCCACATGGTCACGGCGGTCCTGTCCATGAACACCACGGTTTCGGCGGGGGCACCGTCGAGCAGGTACACGTCACGGCGGAGCAGTCGGCCCGTGGTGGCGGCCGGGTCGAGACTGCCGAGCGTGGTAGCGCCCTGGCCGGAAACGTCCATGAACCTGTCTCCCGTGTCGGTCAGGTGGGCGATCAGCTTGAAAACGTCCTCGCTCACGCCGATGTAGTCAAGAGTCGCGTTCACGTCATCGAAGCGTGCGGCCGCGTCGATAATCAGGTCCACCCAATCGTTCGGGGTGAGCGCGTCAACGGTCTTGGAGACGGTGAGCTTGTCCGCGTCCTGCACGTTGTTGATGGCACCGTAGAAGGCGACGCGGGCCGCGTTCTCGGTGGCCTTCGCGTAGGCGGCCGTCAGCGCCGACATGTACGTGTTCAGGTACGGGGACGTGGCGCGTTCGATGACCTGGCGTGACAGGTCGCCGTAGCCGCCGTAGGTGGCGATGTTCGCCGAGCGTTCCGTGAACGCGATCTTGCCATACGGCAGGTAGTCGCCTTCCTTGGCCTGCTGCTTCACGGTGGTGGTGTCCGTGTCGAGCACGAGGTAATTCAGGCTCATTCCCTCGGCCGGCAGCGCCTCATGTGCGAGAAGGTTTGCGATCGTGCGCTTCTGCTGAAGGATGCGGATACGGTCCGCGATCCATGCGGGCTGGGTGTCGGTGTCGGCGATGACCGCGCCCGTGTAGTCGCGGGTCACGAGCTGCCGGTAAGCGGTGCGGGCGGCTTCGGCCCTGCCGTCGTCGCCGCTGACGAGCGCCTTGAGCATGTCGGCCTGGGAGTCGTAGGGGATGCGCGTCGTGGCCGGCGTGGAGCGTGCCGCGATCTGGTCGTGAAGGCCGCTCAATGCGCTGCGCGTCTCGGTCTCCAGATTGTCGAGTCGTTCCGTGAGTTCGGTGAGCTGGGTCATATCCTGTTCCTTTCCGATTGTCGTGGTAGTGGTGGTGTCGTCGTCTGGCGTGTCGGTGCGTTGGCTTGTGATGACGGCGCCCTTGTAGGCGGGGGTGCCGCATACGGCGACTTCGCGTAGGTCGATTTTCCGGCGGTGGAGGATGGTGAGCCCGTCGCGTTCCTCGTTGATGGTCTCCACGGGGTCGAAACCGACGCTGAAACTGTCATAGACTCCATCGCGCACGAGCTGCGCGGTCTCGCGTCCGGCCGTCGTGTCGCTGATGACGGCCGTGATGTGAAGCCCGTCGTCCTGCACGTCGGTGTCGGTGACGCGGCCGATCAGGTCGCCGTGTTCGCGTGACAGCTTCACGCGGGATGTGTCGCCGAAATCCGTGTCCGGGTCGAACACCTCGCGGTATTCGCCGAACAAGCGGTACTCTTCGCCGAACGGTACGGCGATGCCTTCCACGGTGGTTCCGTCGCCGTTCGCGGCTTCGCGGATCTGTAGGCCGCGCACGGTGATACGGCTCGGCTTGTCGGTGATGTCACTCATTCGTGTTCCCTTCCTCGGTGACGTTCTCGGCCGGCGCGGGTTGTTCCGGCAGAGGGTCCATGTGCTCGTGCGCCCGTACCTCGTCCACGGTCATCCATCCGGCCTGCACGGCGCTGGCGTATGCCTCGTACCTGGTTTTCGTGTCGGAGCGGCGCGAGGAATCCCAGTCCATCGCCACGTAGGATCCGCGCGGCAGTATCTCGCCCAGAGCCTCACATATCGGGTCGGCGTAGGCGGCGAGCGTGTACGAACTGAACTCGATCCATGATTGTTCGATGTTCTGGTACGTGAGGCTGGAGCCGTCCGCGCCGGTGAGCATGAGATTCGCGGGGATGCCGAACAGGCGGGCTATCTGCGTGCCGTCGAACTTGCGCGTCTCCACGAATTGCAGGTCGGCGGGGCTTAGCAGCATGCTCGAATACGTGGCGTTGCCGCCGAGCACAAGCGGGGTGCCGGAGCGTGCGGCCATAAGCCGTTGTTTCGCCACCGTGGCTTCCTCGTCGCTGATCGGTTCCTTGAACGTGAGCACGCCGGACGGGCGGGCGGCTTCGTTCCTCCAGTTCGCGGCATAGTCGCGTGTGGCGGCGGCGCCTTCCAGTTCGACGCGGGCGGCCGCGATCGGGCCCAAACCGCGGATCGTGTTCGCCCGCACGGTCAGACGCTTGTGGATCATGTCCCTGTCCGGGATGTCGCGGCCGCGCCACGCATAACGGATATCGGGGTTGAGGGGATCCGTGGCCGCGTCCCATACCGTGACCTCGTTCGGCGGCAACGGCACCACGTCCAAGGTAACGCCGCCGACGGTGCGCTTGTAGAGGAAGAAATTACCGTCGGTGGCGAGGCAGCTCACGAGCCACATGACGAGTTCGCGCCGCGTCATCTGCCGGCACGGATTGTCTAGCAGGGTGGACGACGCGGCGCGGGGGCGGCCGTCCCTGCCGACCTGGACGATCGGCAGCGCGCTTACCGCCGTCTGCAACACCTGGACGGCGCGGAACACCTGGATAAGGTTCGTGGGGTCGGAGCCCACGGGCATGCGCGACGGCGGAACCACGTCCGGCGACACGACGTTACCGGTGTCGCCGTCGTTCGTGAGTTCGCGCGTCATCCACGCCGCAAGTCGTCGTTTCCATCCCATGCCCCACATGATGCGCCCGCAAGGATCCCGCTCCTAATCCCACGGGCGCATAAGGGCACGCAAGGGTGCAGGACGGCGCATAAGGGCACACGTTTAAAAAATCTGCAAGGGCACGCGTGCCGGCTTGTGGAGCACGCCCCACGCGGCGAGCTGGACGGATTCGATGGGGCTCACGTCGCCGGGCGATTGGCGGCGGTCAAGGAACCACGTGTCGCCCGCCCAACGGCGGACGGCCACGCCCACGGCCGTATCAAGGCGTTCGTCGGGAGCGTGCGTCGCGGTGTTCTGTCGTAGCAGGTCGATGAACGTGGGCCCGGTCTTGCCCATGTCCGCTTCGGGCATGTCGATGAGGCGGTACACGTCCGCGTGCTGGCGCATGTAGTCGGCGAGCGGCGCGGCCGGGCCCTTCCGGTCGATGCATATCGGCGCGTCGTACCGTTCGGCCGTGTCCGCGATCCAGTCGGCCGCGCCGGCCGTGCCCGCCCGCATGCCGACCATGCCGACCTTGAGCGGGTCGCCGGGCACGCCCACGGCTATCGACGTGGATTGTTGGTCGATGCCGACCGCGACGCCGAGACAGCATTTGCCGCGCATGTCCTCGATGCCGGGGAGGTCGCCCGTGGTCGCGTCCCATAAATCCTGCGTGTACACGCGTTCGGTGGTGCCGTCGTCGCGGATATTGCAGAACGCGCGTCGCCAACCGGCGGGGTCGGTTTTGAACTCGTCTCGGAACTTCGCGAGCTGACGGCGGTTGAACAGGTGGCCCGCGCCTGGGTGCGCCGCCCACACGGCCGCGAGGTCTTCCGGGTCGGCGTCCAGCGGCAACCCGTAGTCGATGAACGCCCAACCGGCCGGCGCCATGCCCTGCCGGCACTCGGTGAGCATGGGGTTAAGAAACGTGCTGTCGGCCGTGCCCTCGGTGCTCATAACCCATAGTTGGGGTTGCTGGCCCATCAATTGCAGTCGCGTGATCGTGGTCGGTATGAACGCCTGCAACAGCGCGTCGCCCTGTTTCCTCGTGAACGCCCACGCCTCGTCCAACGTGATGCGGTCGCCCTGGAAACCGTGGCCGCTGTTGTCGGTCGGCGGCGACGGCCTGAAACAACTGCCGTTCACGAACTCAAGCACCGAATCCGCCGCACCGTATTTCACGGTTTTGACGAGCGGGCGCAAAGGGCTGTTGTCCACGTCCTTGACGAGCTGGCGGAAACGGGCGGCCGCGTCGCTACCACGCTGGGCGATGTACCAATGCTGCCGGTTCGGACCCAACAGCATGCTACGCAGGTGTTCCGCCTCATCCAACGTGGTCTTTCCCGCCTGGCGGGGCACGGTCACGACGACGCGCTGGTACCGGTATATCTTCCGGCCTTGCTCGTCGGTCTCGTATTCGCCGGCGATGTCGGCCGTCAGCCGTTGCCACGGCAACAGGGGACGGCCCAACGCGGCGCTAACGGCGGCCACCTTGCCGCCGTCCGTCTCAAATGCCGGGTCGCGGCCCGTGCAGTAGCGTGGGCGTGCTTCGCTCACAGGCTCATTCCCTTCAACAGTTCGCGGGTCTCGTCCGGCAGTTCCGGCGCCGTGTCCGAGTCGTCCCATTCGTGCAGCGTGCGCACGAAATCCAGCAGGGTAGCCATGTTGCGGGAGATTTCACGGCCCTTGCGGTTCTGCGCGTCGATGTTCTCGCCCAACGAGGGCAACGAGTCAAGCACGAGCGCCCTGTCATAGGACATTTCGGGGTGTTCCTCGCGGTATTTCGCCACAAATCGGCCGATGGCCTTTTCCTGACGGCCGATTTCACGGCCCGCGTCCTCCAATCCTTCCAAAATCGGCATGTTTTCCACCTCAATTCCAACGTGTCCGCGACACTCGTAGAATGGTCGTAATCCAAATGTTTTCTAGGCGTGTCGCGGTTCAGCTATTTTTTAATTTTCCGGTCGAGAAAATAAGGAAAGGCGCCGGGCTTATTTCGACGGCCGGCCGGGCTTAAAAAGCGAGGTCCACCCGTCTCCAGTCGTCGTCACGCTCGTCGATCAACGCGCGAAGCGTGTTCGGTCCGATCATGTGGCGTTTCCACGCGCCGAGCGCCTGCCTTTCGCCTTGGTTCGACGGCGTGAACCCGCTCCCACGGTCCAAGCGTTCGACCTGATAGCCCAAGCGGATCCATTCGCGCACCGTCTTCGCGTCGATATCGAACGAGGGCACGATCGTGAGTTGCGGTGTGGCCGGCACGCGCAACGCGTGGCGGGTCGCGCCACGCATGGCGGCGGTCATCATCCCCCATCCCCCTTCCTCGTGGCCTACCGCCTCATACACGCGCCGGTAGTCCAGCAGTCGGCCGTGATAGTCCACGGGCTCCATGTCGCCCGGCTGGAGCAGCACCACGCGCACATCGATACCACGCCCCTGTACTAGACAATCTTGGCGTTTGCTGTTGCACTTACGGCACGCGGGACGGAGGTTGGCCACGGTGGTGCGTCCCCCGCACGAGTGCGGGTATATGTGGTCGAGCGTGTCCGCGTAACGGTCGCAACCGGGGAACCCTAGCCAGCACACGCGCCCGTACCGCTCGTACACGGCCGACTTGACGCGTTCCGGTATCGCCTGACGTATCGTTGCCATGATTCACCTCCTCGATGCCCGCATGAACGCGAGAACGTCGCTTTTGAGATAGCGCACGCATCGTGGGCCCAATACGGTCACGCGCGGGCCGCCGCCCTTGCTTCGCCACCGTTTCACGGTGCCCACGCTCACGTTCAACGCGTGTGCGACTTCCTCGGTCGTCATATAGTTGCCGTTCGCCAATTCCGTCCCCTCCTAGAACATGGATCCCTGAACGTTCGCCGGCCGCGCCGGTTTCCGTCCCTGCGTGGCCCATTTGCGGAAATCCCGGTTGTCCACATACCACACGCCGTTACGCCGGTAGGCCGGGAACCCCGGCAACGTGCGCAACGCCATGACGTTCGGCATGTGCAGGGCGTGCAGGACCTCCCAGCACGTCAATTCGGTGCTGTTCTGCCGTCCCGCGATTTCGTCCACAGCGTCCGCGAACTCGAACAGCTTCACGGCGCGGCGTTCCTCGTTGTCGCCCTTCCACGCCCACACCTCGGCCAGTGAATACGCTTCCTTGCGGGGCTTCGCGGGCAATCCGGCCGGCGGCATGGTCACACGAGCCATTGATAGGCCCCCGACCATTTCGCCACGTTCTCGAACACCTCGCGAGCGTCCCAGCATCGTTGCCCGTACTGACGGACCTTGTTGGAAGGCACCTGCGCGAGCTGGAGCAGGTGATACAGCTGGTTGTCATCGATCCGACCGTTACGCCGCGTCAATCCCGCCCATCTCGCCAACTGTTCCGCACGGATCAGGAACGAATCGGTGGTGGAACGCGCCTGAATGAAGTCGTGGAGCTTCGGGAGCAACCGTGTTCCAGCGTCCTTCAACTTCTGTTCATAAGTAGCTTTACTCATATCATTTCTCCGTTGTTCCAGTTACGTTAAATGTCTCTTTGGTTGGTGGACGGGAGAGGTCAAGACCAGAAAGACTGACGCGAAAGCGCGATAACGCTTCTCGTCAGTCCTTCGTGTGGGTCTTGCTTGGCACTCTTTGGTCGGAGCCACGGTGTCGTACACAAGAGCGGGCAAAGCCCGCCGGGAATGGTCCCCCACGTGGGCCCGCGCCATGATGGCACGCTATGGCCGCCCGATTCCGCCTTTACCGGCGGCCCACGGGGATCGGTGGCACTCTCTTCGTCTCGCTACTACCGCAAGTGCAATGCGGCGGACTTCACCCCGACCACGGGGCGCGTTGGTATGCCTAGCCCTAGCCATACGGGGCATTATCGGCGTTCCATTATGAGTGCCGGCGCATTATCGCCCGCCGGCGGCCGACTCGACTAGTCGAGGATGTCAAGACACGCGATCAACGCCTTCACCTCGTCACGCGTAAGCCAATAGGCGCGGGGCGTCAGCTGACGGTTTGACGCATGCGGTTCAATCTCCAAGTACAGAGACTTTCCATCCGGTCCCTTCGCGGTCGCGAACGAATACCCGAAATCAGACACCTTGGCCGCCATGCGCCCTCCCTCCGTTCACGCGCCGGTCGATACGTTCCGGCACATCCGCCAACACCATTCCGAGACAGAGGCAGACCACGCCGCCCAGCAGGTAGCAGCCGACCACGAACAGAATCAGCGCACTGAACACCGAACAGAACGACACCACGCCCTTATACGCGTCTCTCATGCCCCGCCCTCCTCGCAGTCGTCGCGATCGTCCGGGCGGTACGTGTCCCAGTTGCTCAATGTCCGTCGTTCCGCCTTGGCGCGGCGGTGCGCCTTCAACTCGTCACCCAACACGCCTTCAAGTCGCTGGTACAACGACATGAGGTCATCCACGCTCACGAGCTGCGTGAAGCACATGCCGTCACCGATGACGCTGAACGACGCGACACCATCGGAGAAATCCTTCCGAACGATATTGAACCCGATCCACACGGGCTTCGCGGATCCATCCTTCTTCGCGGTCTTCGCGGTCATCGCGCCAACCCCTTCCCGGCCGTCTTCAACATGTCTTGTTCAACGCACTCATGGCACTTGCAACACAAGCCGTTCACCCACCAACCGGCCCGAACCGCGTAATCCGCCGGGTCGTTGTTGTACGGGCAACGAATCTCTTTCCTGCACTTGTCGCAGTGAATCACATACGAGAACATTTGTTCTACTCACCTTCCTTGGTATCGGTGCGGCCGGTCAGATAATCCAGACTCACGTGACACGCGTCCGCGATCTTCGCCACATCCGTCAGCGTGAACCGAATCCGGCCGTTGAACTTCTGAGAGACAGCCGAGGTAGACACGCCGAGCTCACGCGCCACGTCAGCACGAGACAAGCCCGCCGACGCACACGCCAACTCAATGCGTCCAGTCATCATTCCTTCTATTTTTGAAGTCACGCTTCAAACAATAGCACATGTTTGAAGTTTCCCTTCAATGTCTCGAAGACATGGTGTTAAGTCTCGCTAAATTTGATATATGATGTTAAGTATGACTACACAGACGATAAACAAGCGAGACAGCGCGGAACTACTAGGAAACGTCATCTCTTCCAACGTCCGCGTTGCCCTTGCGCTGCGTGACAAGAACCAATCCGACCTTTCCCGCGCATTGGGCGTGTCGCCCACGCTCATTTCACAGAAGCTACGCGGCGTCACGTCCTGGACGATTGCGGACATGGCGAACGTCGGCGCTTACCTCGATGTCGATCCATCCAAATTCCTCGATCCGCACGGCCTTCTTGCGGGAGGTGTGACCGGGCCCCAGTTCTTCGTCTCGTCCGACGATCTAGGGTGTATCGTTTGACTTTACAAACATCAAGATTGAGTTATTGAAGTCCCGCGCACGCGCAACGGCCCCAATCGCCGACACCCCGATATGATGAGGCCATGAGCGATTACGGGAATCAGGGAGCAGCCGGGCCGCGTCACATCCTGGTGACGGGCGGAGCGGGGTTCATCGGCGCGAACTTCGTACACTGGGTGGCACGCGAGCAGTCGGACGTGCACGTCACCGTGCTCGACAAGCTCACCTACGCGGGCAAACGCGAAAGCCTCGACGGTGCGCCTGCCGACCGTCTCACGTTCGTGCGCGGCGACATCTGCGACGCCACGCTGGTCGAATCGCTGCTGGCGGGGACGACAGGCACCGCGACACCGCCGATCGACGCGATCGTCCACTTCGCCGCCGAATCGCACAACGACAATTCGATTCTCGACGCGACACCGTTCCTGCGCACCAACATCGACGGAACGTACACGCTGCTGGAGGCGGCGCGACGGCACGATCTGCGCTTCCACCACATCAGCACCGACGAGGTGTACGGCGACCTCGCGCTCGACGAACCGCGGCGGTTCACCGAAACCAGCCCGTACAAGCCATCCAGCCCGTATTCCGCGTCGAAAGCGGCGAGCGACCATCTCGTGCGCGCATGGCATCGCACCTACGGCGTGAAGGCGACGATCAGCAACTGCAGCAACAACTACGGGCCGTACCAGCACGTGGAGAAGTTCATCCCGCGGCAGGTGACGAACGTCCTCGCCGGCATCCGGCCGAAACTGTACGGCACGGGTGCGGCGGTACGCGACTGGATCGATGTGGAGGACCATTGCAGCGCGATCTGGGCGATCCTCACGCGCGGGCGCATCGGCGAAACGTACCTGGTGGGCGCGGACGGTGAGATGAGCAACATCGACGTGCTGCGCATGATCCTCGAACGCATGGGATTGCCGGCCGACGCGTTCGACCACGTGAACGACCGGCCCGGCGGTGATAAGCGGTACGCGATCGATGCCTCGAAGATCACGCGCGAGCTCGGCTGGCGGCCACGTCACACCGACTTCGCCGAAGGACTCGATGAGACGATCGCGTGGTATCGCGCCCATCAGAGCTGGTGGCTGCCCGACAAGCAGGCCACCGAGGAGAAATACCGGCTGCAGGGCCACTGAGGGGCCTGCCATCCCGCATCAACTGATCAGACACCATATATCAGGCTCATTGCAAGACGCTCTTCAATCGCCAGATAGCATAAGCAGCGATGGTGATACCGTCTACGATTTCACCATCCGCAATCATCCGGTCGATGCTTTCGGGCTCAGCCCACGTGAGATTCGACAATTCCCAGTCGTGCGCATCGACATGGACGTCATCACCCACTGCCAGCGACACCACTCCTATCGAATCCTTCAACACGCCGGTATCCGCGTGCATGTATTGCAACAGGGTTGCACCATCCGGCGTAGCACGTATGCCGGTCTCTTCATGAAACTCGCGTAGAGCAGTCTGTTCACTCGCCTCTCCGACTTGGCTCATACCACGCGGGAACTCCCATTCCCAAGCTCCTGTAGTAACACGCCAATGCCGAGCCAACAGCAGACGTCTGCCGTGCACCGCCACGCATACGGCACCAGGGTTGCCATCTTTGACTGAAGCATAATGTACCGCGAAACGATTCCCTGTCCCGGTATCCCGTACCCGCACTCTGGTCACGGTAAAGTCAGCGCCGCCTTGTTCGCGGTATACCACGTCTCTTCTTAAAATTGCGAGCGGGACAGGAGCATCAGTCATGGTTCTGTCGCTTTCCCACGGCGCGTTCGATATATTCGTCTCCACAATCAGAACCTTCCTCCCTTATCCCAAATACACTATGGTTTTGAAACTCGTGTTCATGCTCCGAACCCATTTGAAGATATCAATGAGATTAGGAACAATACCGATAAGCCACGCCACCAGCACTACCAGCCATATTGGCGCATTACCATTCAGCCATACGTTATCTGCCAGAGCAGAAAGCAAAGCCAATACAAAAGCTACCGCCGCACTTTGCATAATATCGTTGCGATCATCCTTCAGGCTATATCGCTGACACGCCTTCTCCACTGCATAGGCTACATTGCGCGTACGCGTTTTCTGCACACGTATGCTCATGTCTGCCGTACATTCTCTCCATTCATCGATTACAGGCTTGCTCCGATAGCAAAATATCGAGAACAACACAAATGGCATGCCTCCAAGGCTACGCGTAATGACGCCATTCAAAATCAACGATAGACCTTGGGATTTCTCACCCGCGATGCGTGCAAATGAATTGTCGGGAGTGTTCACCGCTACCAAGTACACGCCTAGATGCTGCGCCAACGTTTTCTGATAGACAAATTGGTACCAATCCCGCAACAGCTGACGGGATAATCCGTCTCCGCTTTCCCGCAACTCCGCTTGCCTAATGCACATGCGCGCAGCCGAGCGTTCCTCCATTGTTGAAATGGATTGCAGCGTATCAGTGAATATCCGCACGTCATCTTGTAGCGGCAAAGAGTCCAGTGCGTGTCCAACAGACGGCAAGTGGAGTTGGTCAAGCAACAGCTGCTTGTACCTCGATGCGTTGCAGTCGAATTGTGCAGTAAAACTTCTTTTGTTGGAGCATATTTGCGCATCGGTCCCCTTCCACTTCTCGATTCCCTGATTCTGATTCTCATACGACACCAACCCCTGGCGTTCAGCGTCAATCCATTCTTGCCATCGCTGACTGAGAAAGCGGCAACGATCAGCAACGTCACCTGCATTATCATCTTCAGACCTCTTTCCGTATAAAACACGTGCATAAGCTTCCGCGATGATATCCACCCGCGACTCTCCACGGCGGCGCGCGTCCTTCATTCGCTCGGTGAATTCCCGATAGAACGAAGCGTTAAACCCCAAAACCTGCGCATTCGTAATCGTTACGCCCAACACGCTGTACTCCAAGGGACGCAAGGTCAGCTGATCCGACTCCCCCTCACAGTCAATATCGCACGTCCGAGTGGACGAATCCGCTTGGCCAGCACTTTTCTGTACAGAGCCAACGGTCGCAGTGGTGAATGCTACAAGACATTCTTCCAGTGTCGGCATGCGGCCTGAAACAATAATTGCAGGACCGTCCTTATAGGATTTACCCAATATGCCGTTGACAGCGGTGGGGCCAAGTGCCATGAAGAATATGCCGTCCAACAGCTGCGCATCCGTGAGTAGTATTTTAGGGCAATACATATAGGCAGTGCGAATGATGCCTGCGAAATGCGTGGAGATTTCGGTATAATCGTTCAACAAGCGTTCACAAGGACAATTCGTGTCTGTTTTGCGCCAAAGACATTCATCAGAAGGGTATGACTGATATTCATGGACTAATTCATCCCACTCTCGCCGTTGCTCAGTAGAATCGAAATTGGAAATCATCGTTGCTCGTAATGACTGGCTACCACTCGTACTCATACCGCTAGTGTAGATTGCTGACGCCCCGAGGTTCCCAACCGGGTCGACCCGCGTTCGATGAGCGTGTAATCAGTGGTGTAGGTGCGCGCTGGTCCGCCATAGCCTTCCAACCGCTCGATAAGCATGTCCACGGCCTTGCGCGCGTAGATTTCGACATGTGGGTCGATGGTGGTAAGCGTCGGCGTGGAGAAGGCGCCTTCCGGCACATTGTCGAATCCCACGATCTGCACGTCCTCCGGCACGCGAACTCCCTGCGATTGCAGACCGCTCATCATACCGAACGCCAATGCGTCGTCGAGACAAATGATTGCATCCGGGAGATTCCCCTGTTTCGCCATCGCCCGCGACACTTCGACTCCCTCCGGACTATTCAAGGGGAAGACCGAAAACACCTGAGACCAGTCGACTTCCAGTCCTCGCTCCTCAAACGCCTGCGCATAACCTTGGATGCGCAGCTGCTGCGTGCCTTGTGAGGATTCCAATACCTTGCCCCAATCGCGATCCAGAGGAGCTCCGATCAATGCGACCGACCGACATCCGGAGTCCAGTAGACGTCCGACCGTTTCCCGCATCGCTTTGACATTGGGCATGGTGACCGTATCAGCCTTCCCGTAAGACAGGTAGTCGCCGGTCAGCACCACCGGATACGGCTGCGTGAGAATGGCGGCTTCGTTCTCCAGAGCGATATCCGAGAAGAAAATCCAACCGTCCGCCCCAAGCCGATGCGTCTCCGCAATAATCGACGGGATGCCCGCGCCGCCGGAACGGTAGGTGCTGATGATGACGCCATATCCACGTTCACGGGCGATATCGATGACTTTATCGGCAAAATACGGAGCAAAGGGCTGCAGGAAGTCAAAGACCGCCAAACCTATGAGCTTCGATTCTCCAGTCTTCAACGACCGCGCGGACACATTGACCGAGTATCCCAGCTTGTCGATGGCGAGCAGCACACGTTCACGGGTCGATGGACGCATGCTGCCCGTACCGTTCAGCACATTGGAAACAGTTTTGAACGATACATCGGCCTCTTTGGCCACGTCTTTGATGGTCACCCGCCTAGACATCGTCCGCTCCTTGTTCGGTCTTCGTTGACTTGGATTCTAACGATTCCCCCAGCCTAACCTCCCATTGCTCCTTCACCATGTCACGACACCGCGATTGCAGACGAATACGCAGACGAATATGGGGATGAATCCCGATGCGCACACGACGACACCCAGCCCATGCCGGAAAAAGGAGAACATGTGCTGGGTGTCGCCCGAAGAGGAAGGAGGAGGTAAGAATCGATGATGCCGTGGACGTTGGGCCTAGCGCTTATCCGACACGGCCCAACGTGATATGACGGTCAGCCCTTCACCGAACCGGCGGCGATGCCACCGACCCAGTAGCGCTGGAGGAAGAGGAACGCGAGCACCAACGGGATCACCGAGATGAACGCGCCGGAAGCGATGAGGTTCCAGACCTGTTCGACACCGGCGCCTGCGTTGGACTTCGCCTGCCACTGGGTGAGGCCCACGGTGATGGGGAACAGCTTGGTATCCGCCAACACGACCTGCGGCAGGAAGTAGTTGTTCCAGCAGTTCACGACGGAGAGCAGGAACACGGTGGTGATAGCCGGGGTCATGATCGGCAGGGATACTTGGAAGAAGGTGCGCAGCTCGCCGGCACCGTCCACTCGGGCGGCTTCCATCATCTCGTCGGGCAGGGATCCCGCGCAGTAGACGCGCATGAGGTACGTGCCGAATGGAGAGAGCAACGAAGGCAGGATCACGGCCCAAACGGTGTCGTTCATGCCGATCTGCGTCATCAGGATGAAGGTCGGGATGACCAGCGCCGTGGTCGGGATCATCAGTGCGCCAAGCACGATGTTGAAGTAGACGTTGCGTCCCTTGAACTTGAACTTCGCGAACCCGTATCCGGCCATGACGGAGACCGCAGTGGCACCGAAGCCGCCGACCAGCGCGTACAGGAGCGAGTTGCCGAGCCAGCGCCAGAAGATGCCGTCCTGATAGGTGGTCAGCTCTTTGATGTTGTCCCACAGGGCGAAGTTCTTGTCGAACCACATCGGGCCGTTCGAACCTACGAACAGTCCGGCGTTGGTCTTGGTGGCGGCGACGATCAGCCACCAGACCGGAAGGATGAAGTAGAGCACGCACACGCCCAGCAGGATCTTCGAGAAAACCTGCGGCCTGGCGATGGTCTGGCCATGCGACGAACCGCGCTTTGCCATGTCAGTCCCCCAATCCCGACTGCTTGCGGGTCAACCGCATGAACAGCACGCTGAAAATCACGACCAGAAGTCCAAGGGCGAACGAGACCGTGGCCGAATAGTTGAGCTGGTTGTAGTTGAACGCCAACGCTTGCGCATACATGTTCGGAGTGTATTCGGGCGGAATGGCAGAATTGGCGTTGTTCCTCAGCACCATCGGTTCGGTGTAGAACTGCAGGGTGCCGATGAGTGAGAAGATGGTCACCATCACCAAGGAGCTGGCGATCATCGGAACCTTGATGCGCACCGCGATTTTGGTCTCGGAGGCACCGTCGATACGGGCAGATTCGTACAGCTCGGTCGGAATCGACTGCAGGGCCGAGTAGAGGATGACCATGTAGTAGCCGGTCCACTGCCAGGTGACCATGTTGACCAACGCGCCGAAGATGCCGCTTGTGCTGAGGAAATCAGGTGCCTGCAAGCCGAACAAATCGAAGAACGTGGCAAACGGCCCCATCTCCTTGGAGTAGAGGAAACCCCACATCAGAGCGCCGATGACGACGGGGATGGCGTACGGGAGGAAGTACAGCAGACGGCAGACCGACGCGTACTTGTTCTTGACGGAATCGAGCACCAGCGCCAGCAGCAGCGCGAAGCCAAGCTGAATCGGGACCATCACCACGGTGTACAGCGCCACACGGCCCATGCCCTTCAGGAAAATCGGATCGGTGAATACTCGCTGATAGTTGGCGATGCCGGTGAACACGCTGCCTCGGACCTGCGTGTAGGTGAACAGCGAGACGTAGAACGCGTAGATAAGCGGGATGACGAGGAAGAGAATGAAGATGATTCCGAAGGGGGCGGTAAAGAACCAGCCCCAGCGATTGGCGCGACGAGAACTCAACGCCCCTGCCTGCGCTTGCTTCTGTGACATGATGCGAGACTCCTGATGGATGGTGTGGTCCGGGGAGACGCCTCTCCGAGCGTCTCCCCGGAACCGTGTGGTTTACTCGACGGTGAAGCCCTGCTGCTTCGCGTAATCCGACAGCGTCTTCTGGAGAGAATCCATGCTGGAGCTCACGTCGGCGCTATCGCGGAGAATCGAGGACAGGGTCTTGGTCTGCTCGTCGTTCGCATAGGTCTGGAACGGCAGGAACTGGTAGCCTTCGTAGGCCTGAGCGACCGGAGCGATGATCTCGTTGATCTTCTGGTTGTTGAAGAACTTCTCCTCACGGTTGAGGAAGTCGGTGGACTCGAGCTTCTTCTTCCAAGTCGGGTACAGGCCGGATTCGGTGACGGCGAGTTCCTGGGCCTCGTCATCGCCGAAGAACTCCATGGCGACCTTCGCGGCGAGTTCGGTGTGCTTGGCCTGATCGGTCACGGCCAGTGCGGAGCCGCCGCAGTTGATGGCCGGGTCGCTGTTGCTCCACACCGGGGCCTTGGCGACCTGCCAGACGGATCCCTCCTGAACACCGGACAGACCGTTGAGGTAGCCGACCATCCACGAGGCGTGGATGATGGTGGCGTAGGAGCCGTCCACGTTCTTCTTGTTCCATTCAGCGGTATCGGTGTCGTCCGTGGCCACGATGTCATCCTTGGCAAGCTTCTGCCAGAAGGAGACCACGTCCTTGACCTGCTTGGAGTTGATGTCGATGCCGACCTTCTCCGGATCGTTGGCGGAGTACTTGAACACGTCGCCGCCGTTCTGGTCGTAGTAGGCGTAGTTGAACAGGGTGCCGTTGGGCTGCCAGTTGCCGATGTGGCCCTCGTAGCCCTTCTCCTTGAGCTCGCGGCCGGCCTTCTCGTATTCCTCCCACGTGGTCGGAATCTTCACGCCGTACTTGTCGAAGATGTCCTTGCGGTAGTACATCACAACCGGACCGACGTCGACCGGCACGCCATAGACGCCCTGATCACCGCCGAGCTGCACATCCTTCCATGCGCCGGACGTGTAGTTGTCCTTGATTTTGTCGGCACCGAACTGAGTCAGGTCGACGAGATGCTTTTCCACACCGGAGGCGTACTGCGGCATGACCGCGTACTCCAGCTGGACGATGTCGGCGGCGCCGGACTTCGCCTTGATGGTGGTGCTCAAGCGTGAGTATGCCTTGGCGGACTGGTCGGAGCTGGTCCAGCAGACCTGAACGTCCTTGTGCGTCTCGTTGAAGTGGTCGATGAGCTTCTCGACCTGCGGGTACCAGGACCACAGCGTGACCTTCTCCGCATCCGGGTACTTCACCGTGTTGATGCACTTGGCGTTGTCGTTCGCCTTCGGGTCGTTGTTGACCGTCTGGGAACCATCGCTCGCTGACGACGGGGCGCCCGGCTGTCCACAGGCACCGACCGACAGCGCCATGATTCCCGCGAACGCGAGAGCCAGCACCTTCTTGGTGTTCTTCATGGTGTTCTCCTTTTCTTTCCTGCCTTCATTGGCAAAACCATGGATTATTCGGTTATGGATCAACGGATGTGAATGGTGGTGAAGGAGACCGGCGGTAGCGTCACCGAAACCCTGTCGTTCTCGAAGCGCGCGGTTCCGTTGTCGTGCATGACAACACGGTCGGGCTCGTCCTTGGTGTTCTTCGCCTCGATGTCGTCCTCGTGCAAGGTTCTGGCCTCGACGGAACCGTACGAGGAGGAGCCGCGCAGGTCAATGTCGAAGTCGATAGACTCATCCATGGACCTGTTCACGACGAACACCGCGAGCGAGCCATCGGCGCAACGCACTGCGATGGAACCGAGCGCATCCACCTCGCCGTAGCGCGGGGTGCTGATCTTCGGGGAATCCAGATTCGGCGTGAGCGCCGTGCCTCCCTTCGCATATCGCGCGATGGAGGCGAACGGATGGAACGTGGTCTGCCGCCAGGCCGGACCGTTCGGTTCAGTCATGATCGGGGCGATGACATTGACCAGCTGGGCAAGCGATGCCGAACGGACGCGGTCAGCGTTTCGGATGAGCTGTATCATCAAATCGCCGAAGACCACGGCATCGGCGGCGCTGTAGACCTGCTCGAGCAGCCTCGGCGCGACCGGCCAGTTGTCGATACCCGGGTTGTCCAGCGGATCGGTGGAGGCGTACCACACGTTCCACTCGTCGAAGGACAGGTAGACATCGTGCTTGGACTTCTTTTTGGCCTTGGCCGCATCGATAATGGCCGCGATCTCCTTGATGAAGTGGTCCATATCGTCGCCGGAAGCCAGGAAGCTCACCATGTCACCGTCCCACGGACGGTAATAGGCATGGCAAGACACATAATCGATGACGTCGTAGGCCTTGTCGAGAACGGTCTGCTCCCACTCACCATAGGTCGCCATCTCGTGGGTGGACGAACCGCAGGCAACCAGTTCGAGGTCCGGGTCGATCATACGCATCGCGGCCGCAACGCGCAGAGCCAGTTCGCCGTATTCCTCCGCGGTCATATGCCCGGTCTGCCATGGGCCGTCCATTTCGTTGCCGAGGCACCACATGCGGATATCGAACGGCTCTTCACGACCATTCTGTTTACGCCAATCGGACAGCTTGGTGCCGCCAGGGATGTTGGCGTATTCCAACAGGTCAAGCGCTTCCTCAAGACCGCGAGTGCCGAGGTTCACGGCCTCCATCAGCTCGTTGCCGCCGACCTTGTCGAGCCATTCGGCCATCTCATGCAGGCCGAATTCGTTGGTCTCGGTGGAGTGCCATGCCAGGTCGAGGCGGCGAGGACGTTCCTCCTGCGGGCCGACGCCGTCCTCCCAGCGGTATCCGGAGACGAAGTTACCACCCGGGTAACGAATCGCGGTGGCTCCAAGTTCCTTGACGAGGTCAAGAACATCCTCGCGGAAACCGTGTTCATCCGCCGACGGATGCCCCGGCTCGTAGATGCCGGTGTACACGCATCGTCCGAGATGCTCCACGAAGGATCCGAAGATGCGGTCGTTGATCGGGGCGACCTCAAACGCGTCGTCCACGACGAGGCGGGCCTTGCCGGTGGTGGTTTCCTGTGTCATGGGAACCCTTTCGTTCTCTATGCTCCATAGTTATGTACAACGTTGTCTCAATCGAGATAGGCGACCGGAGAACCCCTCTGCGAAACGCCGCATCGGACTTTTCCCGTAACTTTAAGCTCGCTTTCCTAGATTAGTACAACCTTGTACCGATTGCTGATACCTAAGATACACCCAGCCCGAAGGGCGCGCAAACGAAACTAGTACAACGTTAGAGTAACTGGCGGAATTCCGGCCGACACGCCGCATAGTCCTCCGTGCGACACGAGAAAACCGCACAAAACACAGCACAGAAACGAACATCACCAGAGAACGAACCACTCCAACTCGACAACGCACAATGCCTGTCTGCCGATACGGGCTACTTCACATCGAAGAAAGCGGTATCGGCCAGATAATTCTTGCCGGCGGTCATGTCGTATTGGATGAGACGGTACTCCTTGAGAATCTTCCGCTGTTCCTTGGAAAGGTCCTTATGCTTGATGACATTGCCGTTCCCGTCCAGATACGTGGTGGCCGTGTCATCGGTGAAACCGCCTTCGCCGAGCACCAGACGCTCCACGGCCGGCAGATTTCCACGCACCGTGGAAAGGAACGTCAGATACGGGGAGATCTTCGCGTTCATATGCTCGCTGGCCAACGCCATGAAATAGTTCGGTGACGTGAAACTGGTGAGCGCGGCGGACGGGTCGAGTTTCACGCCTGAGCCGACCGCTCCCGACGCCTGATTCGACCAGATGAAATAGTCCGTCTCATGCAGCGTCAGATTATTGTTCTTGTCAGCGGCGGCCGTCACGTAGTCGCTGGGCAGATGATCACCATAGAAGATCACGGTGACGGGCTTGTCCATGGTGTTCAACTGGTTCAGGAAATCGGCGGTCGCCTGATCGGTGATGTTCACGCCCTTGATATACGTGTTCACCGCGTAGCGCTCGCCATCGCCCAGATTCTCGGAGACATTCGCCCAGTCGAACTGGTTGTCGTTGTACCAGCCACTGTGCGGCGAATGGTTCTGCATGGTGACGAGCTGCACGAACTGCGGATGGTCGGTGCCGCTGATTTGGTCGATCACGTTCTGATAGGCGGCGGCATCGCTCACATACGGGTTGTTGTCCACTCTGTCCTGATGGGTAATCGACGGCTTGCTATCCAGCGTATAGAACTTGTTGAACCCGAACTTCTTGTAGTTCGCGTCACGCAGATACATGTTCTTGTAGTACGGGTGGAAGGCCGTGGAGCCGGTCTTGCCGTACTTGGCGTTCCATATCTGGTTGAACGAGTACGGGGTCTTCTGATGGGGCACGAGCTCCTGATACATGGACTGCATCGAGTCGTCGAACAACGCCAGATCGAGGCCGGTCAGCGTCTGGTATTCGATGTTTGCTGTGCCGCCGCCGTAACCGGGAGAGACCATCAGGCCGGATGTCGTGGAATCCTTGACGGCGCGGATGTTCGGCATCGGATCTTCGAGTAGGCTAATGCCGGGTACGCGCGTCGGATCGGAGAACGTCTCTGACAGAATCATTACCACCGTGCTGTCGGTCAGATTGTTCGCGCGCGACTGATTGGTGATCTGAGCCTGCTTGGCGTACTTCTTCGCCAGCGCCTGCATGGTCTCCTGGCTGTATCCCTCAGGCTTATCCATGATCTTCGGGTGAGTCAGGCGTAAAAAACTGATCACTGGCCCATTCGCCCATGCGTCATTGGCTGCATCCCATAGACGAGGAGTATCGCCCCACGACTTTGCCCACTCATAGCCCCACGCGCCGGGGATGCTCAACGTCCACGTGAACGAGCACAGGAGCGCGATGCTGACGCCTGCCGCGACGAACCTTGTGAGGTTGCCGACGACGGTCTTCACGTTGCGGAACGGACGCCACCAATGGAACGGGATGACACAACGGCGTCCATCGACGAACTGGAGAATTAGGCAGATGACGGTCAGCCAAATCAGCATGGTGATGGTGCCGTCGACCAACCCCCGGCTCCCTTTGGGTATGAACGAGGCGATTTCGCCGCCGTTGCCGCTCGACAGGAAACTCAGGTCGGAGGGTAGGACAGACTCGTTGCGCAGTTGGAACTTGATATGGTTCGCCACCGCGTATACGCTCATCACGATGCCGAACACGGCTGTCGCCACCCAGAATCGGTTCAGCACGAACACCAACACCAGATAGATCATGCCCAATGCGAGGAAGTTCAGCAGCCAGTTGAGCTTGCCTTCCAGCCACATCTGAGAAACGAATGTGGTGAGCTGCCCGTTCACGCTGTTAAGGGCTTTCGTGGTCTCATCCACCGCGTTCGGATCATCATAGGCGGGTTCTGAATACATGCCCCACTGGATGAAGATCGTGGCGGAGGCGGTCATCAGCGCCATCGCCAGCACGTACAACGTGTACGGGCACTTCGGGCGTTTCCGCCACAGGTCGCGAACCGCTTTAAGCAACATGCGCGTCGGATTCGTGAAGACGACCGCAAGAGCTTCCGAAGTGTTGGCCGATCGTATGGAAGCGACGATGGCCTTGGCGGGAGAGAGCCGTGCGCGACGACGGAAATCAACGAAATCAAGCATGCTGTCGTGGCGAGATGACAAGTCGGTGCTCCTAGCGGAGTCATCCGTGACGGAATCCTTGATAGCGGAATCCGTGGGCATCGACTCTGGAGATCCGGGATTCGTATCCGGGACAATCCCACTGGCTGCCGTTTCGGGCGAAGCCGTTGTGTCTTCGTCCTGATGCTGCATTTCGCTCACTATCCCTGTCCTACCTGTCCCGCTTTGGCAACGTACCGAGACATTGTAATCGCAGGTTCAGGACGAATTCACCTGATGTTTGCCTGAACGTACCGAGATGGAATGTGTCGGCACGTTCAGGATTCGGCTTCGTCTCGCGAAAGGATAGGCGGGCACCACGCCAATGGCGAAGGCGACGTATACGGGGAATCAGCGGTAATCAGCGGAGGCAGACGACGGGGCCGGTACGAGCCGACGTGCCTGCGGGCATTGGCGATGCCGGAGGCCTAGGTCGCTGGCATCGCCCAATCCCTGCGGAGGGATTCAATCCCTGCGGAACAGGTCCCTGGTGTAGACTTTGCCGCTCACGTCGGCGAGATCCTCGTTCCAGCGGTTGGAGATGATCACATCGGCATCGCGCTTGAACGTATCCAAGTCGTGCGTGACCGGACTGCCGAAGAAATCAGGCTTGTCGAGCGTCGGCTCGTAGACGATCACATCCACGCCCTTCGCCTTGATGCGCTTCATCACGCCCTGCACCGCGGACTGTCGGAAGTTGTCCGAACCGGACTTCATGGTCAGACGGTACACGCCCACCACCGGGTGCGACTTGCCGGCCGCGCGTGCCGCTTCCACACGCTGCAGAATCTCATCGGCGACGAAATCCTTGCGCGTGCGGTTCGACTCGACAATCGCCTCGATGAGGTTCTGCGGCACCTTGTCGTAGTTGGCGAGCAGCTGCTTCGTGTCCTTCGGCAGGCAGTAGCCGCCGTAGCCGAAGCTCGGGTTGTTGTAGTCGTCGCGAATACGCGGGTCATAGCAGACGCCCTTGATGATCTCGCGCGTATCCAAACCGCGGCTCTCCGCATACGTGTCCAGCTCGTTGAAATAGGCGACGCGCAACGCGAGATACGTGTTCGCGAACAGTTTGATCGCCTCCGCCTCCGTGGTGCCGACCACGAGCTCCGGGATGCCTTCCGTGCCGTCCGGGTTCGTGCGCGTCGCCTCGGCCGGATCGGCGCCGGCGGCGAGCAGCTCCACGAATGTGCGCGCCGCCTCGCCTGCCTCCGGGTCGTCCTGCGGGGCGCCGGCCACGATACGGCTCGGATGCAGATTGTCGTACAGGGCGTGGCCCTCACGCAGGAACTCGGGGGAGAAGAGAATGCGCGTGTCGTTGAAGCGTTCGCGGATCTGCTGCGTGTAGCCGACCGGAATCGTGGACTTGATGACGATCCACGCGGTCTTGTCGTAGGTGCGGATCGCCTCGATTGCCGCCTCCACGCTGGAGGTGTCGAAGTAGTTGCGTTGCGGGTCATAGTTCGTGGGCGTGGCGACGACCGCATAGTCCGCGCCCGTGTACGCCTGCTCCGGGTCAAGCGTCGCCTGGAAGTCGAGCGGACGTTCACCGGACTTGTCCGCGTCGAGGAACGCGGTGATCTCCCTATCCACGATCGGGCTCTTGCCGTTGTTGAGCAGCTCGACCTTCTCCGGCACGATGTCCAACGCGTGCACCTCGTTATGCTGCGACAGCAGCAACGCCACCGACAAACCCACATAACCGGTACCGGCAACCGCAATCTTCATATTCACGCGCTTTCTCTAGGATTCCGCTTTTTCGCTGGCTACCAGCTTAGTCGAAAGCGGCCTTGCCTCCAACGGAAGGGCTGTGAGGAATGCGCATGCAGAGGAAAGGATGCCGGGCCGAGCTTGTACGGGGGAAGAGAAGCCGACCCGATTGGGGTTCGCGGGCGGATCTGTAGAGTGGGAGGCGAACCTATAGGGGTTTCGGGTGAATGTGTAGGGTCTTCGAGCGAACCATACACATTCGACTCAGGATCCTACACGTCCGATTCGGAACCCTACAGGTTTGGCCTGGTGATAAGTAGATCAACTGCCCTAAGAGCCCGCATTTTCGAGGCTTCTGCTTATGTAAACACCCAAAGTCCTACCATCACGCCTTACGCATTGTCAATTTTCCTCTGACCCAGCGCGGAAAAGCAGTCAACGCAACGCCGATTCTGAAGGACCGGGAATGACGAACCTGTTCTAATTCACGTGCAATCTGGTCAGCACGAACCTGCGCAGCATATAAAGATTCCCTTTGTTTGAAAAAAGCCTCGTACAAAAGCATTGACTCATCAGATAAGAGGTCTCCGAAAACTGGAGCATGAATATGCTTAAAGTCCTCGTCAGCAAGATGAATGAAATCTATATACATCCTGCCTAAATGCTTTTTTAAATCAGAATTACTAATAGAGTTATATATTGACCTAATGTGTTCACTAATCGTAAATCTACTAATAAAATGCTTGCGGTATTCAGGATTTACATTATACATAGTGGACCCCGAACGGATTCGTCTACTATAATATTTGGTATTAGTTATACCAACCAAACCGGCTTTAACCAGCATGTCCAAAGTGAATGGATTATCTTCATACACGATACCTGGAATAAAAGGATCATTGCCTAATAAATCTCTGCGATATATAGCAAAAACAGCCGATGGGATAAAATGGTTGTTGCCCAACATCCAGCACAGAGCCTCCGGCCCGGTCTTTATAGTCAATGTATCAACACAACGGTCGCAGTATTGCAAATAGTCATTGACGCGCTGTTGACCAATTTCTGCATTCCCTACGGGCCTTAATGCATCCACATATGCCGAAGAACTAAACATTAGCATGTCTAAATGCTCGGATTCCATTATTCCGCTTAGCTCTTCTAAAGCATCACTACGTATGGTATCGTCTGAATCTAAGAAATAAACGTACTTCCCTTTCGCAAGCTTTAACGCATTATTCCTTGCCACACTCTGGCCTGCATTAATCTGATGTATAATGCGAGTTTCTTGCTGGGTAATGTCATCGAGACACTTAGTAGCCACAGCCAAGGTATTATCAGTCGACCCATCGTCAACAACAATAAGTTCCCAATCATTAAATGTTTGATTTTTAATACTCTCGATACACTCTTTGATATAAGACTCAACATTGTATGCTGGAACAATAACCGAAATCGTAGGATTCATATCTGCCCCTATCTAAAACCAGTATTAGAATGATTTAACATTGAGTTATCGAATACGCACGCCGGCTCAATAAGGCATAACCGCCATCATTAGTGCGATTCCTAATCATAAAAGCACAGGAATTCGATTCATTGGTATAAGCTATAAGCTCATTGCTCTTGATATTCGTGGGATCTTTTAATGTATGCAATTGCGCCTGAATACGAAACTCCCCATTAGTGAACGGATTTATGGGCAATTCAAAGGTAAGAACGTTCTTGCCTGTTTTATTTATCATGAAGTCTGCGCCTGTATCAAATACGGCACCGCCGCGTTTCACATCCAACAGAGTCAATGTGATATAAAATGGAACATCTTCATTGAATTCATATTCAACAGTGAACCTAAACGGGTTTAAATTACTGCATACTTGCTTAGAAATCGGCTTGATATTGAATACAGGAACACGATTATTCAGACCATCGGGATATTCTTCCGCACTCAAATTGGCTCCAACTTCAGATTGACTGAAGTTGTCTATAGTATATTGGTCTGCAACATCGTTCTTATTGCCGGATACAACAACCCTGCCATCGCGAATGAGAATCGCCTTATCACAATATTGTTTCACGGCATCCATTGAATGGGTGACCAAGATGACAGTTTTGGTGGGATCCTTTTTAATTTGAGCAAAGTAATTGTCGCACTTACGCTGGAACGCCTCGTCGCCCACGGCGAGAACTTCATCAAGCACGAGGATGTCACCTTGCGCCTTGATAGCGACGGAGAAGGCGAGACGCACCTGCATGCCAGAGGAGTAGTTCTTGAGCTTCTGATCCATGAAGTCTTCGAGCTCGGCGAACTTCACAATGTCGTCGTACATCGCGTCAATCTCATCGCGGGTGAAACCGAGTAATGCACCATTCAGATACACATTCTCACGACCGGTAAGCTCCGGATTGAAACCCACGCCCAACTCGATGAACGGCACAAGTTTACCTTTGACGGTCACTCTACCTTTTTCCGGCTTATAGATTTGAGAAATGACTTTCAAAAGCGTGGATTTGCCGGATCCATTGCGCCCAACAATGCCAAAGAAGTCTCCCTGCCGGACTTCGAAGTTGATATCACGCAGCACCTGCTGCTCGGTGTAACCTTTGATACCCTTCGTCCAGTTGAGAAATGCCATTTTCAGACCGGTAGCCTGTTCAGTGGGCAGCCGGAAATATTTTGCTACATGCTCCACCTTAAGTACCACAGGACGATCATCGTTGGCAGCTATATTCAAATCGGCGCTGTCTGCAGCATGCATTGCAGCTCTTACGGTCTTGCTCATCAGAGTACCTCCGCGAACTTAGCACTGTACTTACGGAAGATATGGACACCCAGCCATAGAACCACTACAGATAGTACGTATGGCACCAAACACAACAGCTTGTTGTCTACCACCGTCCAAATCGTCGGCACGTATTCCGGCGACAACAGATTATGACGGATATCCATGATTGTCTGCGTAGTCGGCACGAACATCATGAAATCGGCAGCCCAGCTGAATTCCGGATTCTTCTGTACCATGGAAAGGGGGTAGATAATAGGCGTCGCGTAAAACATCGCTTGCAGGATGACGTCCCAGATGTGGCCGATGTCGCGAAAGTATACGTACAGCGACCCGAGTAGTAGGGCGACCCCAAGCGAGATCGCGTACAACTGTAGAATGCTGGGGATCACGGTTAACACGCGCCACGTGTAGTGCGCGTGCGCGAAAAAACCGAAGAGGATGACCACGCCGAGGTTGATTGCCAAGGAAATCATCGAACCCATCGTTGTGGCGGCAACGATAATGTAGTTCGGGAAGTGAATCTTGCGCAGCAGGTCACCACGATCCACGATGGAACGCATGCCCATGCTCGTGGACTCGGTGAAGAACTGCCATAGACAGGTGCCGCACAGCAACGAGATTGGGAATGTGGGCGTGCCATCCGTGAACTTGAGGAACTTGACGAACACCATGTACATCACAGCAAACAGCATCAACGGCTGGAGGACCGACCACAATACACCAAGGTATGAGCCCTGATAGCGCAGTTTGAAGTTGGTCTTCACCAGCTCTTTGAATACGACCAGTGCGTAATGATACCTCTCCCGGAGGCGTTTGATCACGTCTTTCACAAGTGTCCTATCCTACTCGCATGCAGCCTCTGAAAGATGAGGCGTCATCTCTTCCGGTGTTTTCACATATTCTATCGGAGAGCTCGATAACCTTGAACATCATGGACGTTTTCCGCTTCTCTTACCTAACAGGGAGCGCAAAGCACGAAGCGGAGTCGCAAGCAGTTTCCCAATCTTGAATGATTTGGAGTTAGCGATTTTGGCAACCTCAGCACGTGCTGCGTCGGTTGCCCGCCAGGCAGTTTCCTTATCATGTCGTTCTGCAAGCATGGCAGTGCGCAGATGTTCCACATCATCATGCCATTTCGCGGAATTGATAATCTGCTGGCGCAAAGGGAACGTCAAGCTGACATGTTTGCCTGAATCAGTCAGCAAATCACGCATCTCGTCCGAAAGCAACTCCGGTTTGACCATCGAATTCAGCTTGGCAGCGGCTGCAAGCAGATCAGGATTATCATCCAGCAGCCACCAGTACAAACCGGCGTATTCTTTCTCCAGCCTACGAATGGCCAAATCATGCAACCTTGCAAAATGATATTGGCCAGATAACGCGAGCTCGTCTGTCAATCCGTTGAGTACTCCAAGTTTTTTGGCAGCTGTCCATTTGATTTCCTGATGACCCAATGAATAGCGATAAACCACATCGCGAATAGCAACAAATCGCTCAGCTTCTGCCAAAACTCGAACCAAGAACGGCGGATCCTGGTAGCGGGTATACGGCGGAAATCTGAGATTCTCATGAGTCCGCAAGAACATAGCGCGGAACATGAAACGATGAAAACCGTAATCAAACTGGTAGTCGGTATAATTGACGATGCCATCCGTTGGTAGAGTATATCCCCAAAATAGGGGATCTTCGGAAAAATCCGTTTGCACGCAATTGGTTTCCTCGTCGTAAATCGAGAAGGATCCTCCAACTACTTGTACATCTTCATAACGTTCGGCAGCTGCAAGCAATTTCTCCAAAGAATTATCAGCTGCGAATGCATCATCAGGATCATGGAAAATTATCCAAGTCCCATTAGCTTCACTAATGGCTCGATTACGTGCCGCGGAAACACCGGCATGAGGTGCCGCGACAACGCGAACACGCGAATCCGTTGCTGCGATGGATCTCATAATGTCAAGCGAGCCGTCTGTAGACCCATCATCAATGCACAGAATCTCTATATCTGCAATAGTCTGCTGAAGCAAATGGCGAATACTGGCTTGAATGCATGCCTCTTGGTTATATATCGCCAAGGCAACGGTAATTACTGGCGCTGGCATCATCGCCACCTTTCTTCATCTTTCTGCTTCATCATGCTGGATAGAGCATAGACGGTTTCCCAGACCAATGACCGCTTGTTGTTGCGCTTGTGCCATACGAGAATCGCGGACAAGCCGGAAGGTCACAGCCGCAAACCATGCGAACACTGGCGAAGATGCACACCAATGCATCTGTTCAATAGAAAACAGGCTGCGTGTACGCGTAGTTGCCTTCCTCATAAGAAGTGTCTAGTCCCGGGTTTTGGGCTCTTCGGATGTTTGCGCGAGTGTGGATCACTAGTGTGATTGTCCAGCCCGAGCGGATAGTTGACACATGTCTCAGGGCACAGTTGACAGTGTCCATGTTCGGCAGTCATGTAACATATCGTCCCAGAACCGCCTGACACACCGTATCCGGCACCATCACCGAGCCAAGGATCACCAAGACCGCAGTCGCCGTCACCACCAGTACCGCACGTACCGCGTCGTGTACCCGAGTGTGCGCCGCGACGTGTGTGTTCCGGATAATCTCACTCAACAAAGCCGGTCCTCCATTTGTATACTGACTGGTATGGCACAGGCACAGATTCCACCCACGAATACGACGTTCGAGCATACGCCCGAAAGCTCCGACGACACTCGCTGGGAGTCGGTGAACAGGGTCGTTTACCCGATGCGCGACGCCGACCAGACGATGCCGTTGTACGCGGTGAACTGGCATCCCGCGCATTTCGACCCGAGCGTGTTCGACGAGCGCGACAACCTGTACAGCGCGAATCCGAGCGGCATGACCCGTTCCGAGCTCGCGCGCCTCGTCGCGCAGGGCCGCCGCGCGCCGGTCGAGGAGCCGCATGGGTTTGCCGTCGATTCGCGCAATACGGTCACATTGGCGGCGGGCACGCACCTGTCGCTGTGCACGTATTTCAACGCGTTCCCGGCCGGCTATTGGCGGTATTGGACGCGCGTGAGGAGCGTGCGGTTCGTCGCGTGGGCGACGGGCAAGGGCACGGTCACGTTGTTCCGCTCCACGGCGCGCGGTCTCGCCGCGCCGGTGGAGACGTTCTCGATCGATACGAAGCATGGCGACGGCGGCCCGGAGCGTCTCGTCGCGGAGCTCTCGCTCAAGGGCATGCTTGACGGCGGCCTCTACTGGTTCGACGCGCGCGCGGACGTCGACGCGTCGCTGACGGTCGGCGACGCGGTCTGGCAGGTCCCGGCTCGCGTGCGTCGCACGCGCGAGCCGGGTACGGTGTCCGTCGCGATCACGACGTTCAACCGTCCTTCCTACTGTCTGGACCAGTTGCGCGCGATCGCGGGCGAGCGCGGGTTGCGCGAACGTCTGGATACCGTGTATTGCACCGATCAGGGCACTGATATGGTGCGCGACCAGCCCTGTTTCGCCGAGACGGCGGACGCTCTGGGCGGGCAGCTCACGTATATCCGTCAGGGCAATCTGGGCGGTTCCGGCGGTTTTTCGCGCGGCATGTACGAGACGGTGAAGGCGGGCGTGAGCGACTACACGCTGCTACTCGACGATGATGCGATCAGCGAGCCGGAGTCGATTCTGCGTGCGGTGCAGTTCGCGGATTACACGGTGCGTCCGGTGCTGGTGGGCGGCGGCATGTTCCATATCGATCACCGCACGGTGCTGCACGTGCAGGGCGAGCGGTATGACGCGCACGCGCAGTGGATGGAGCCGTCGCGCGGTGCCGAGTTCAACCATGATTTCCGTTCCGAGCCGTTGGCGGACAGCCCGTCGATGCACGCCGTGCGCTTCTCCGACTTCAACGGGTGGTGGTTCTGCCTGATTCCGGCTGAGACGATGCGCGCGATCGGCTTGGGATTGCCCGCGTTCATCAAGTTCGATGATATCGAGTATGGCCTGCGTGCGAAGCGGCACGGGTTCCCGACGGTGAGCCTGCCGGGCGTGGCCGTGTGGCATATGGGTTGGCATGACAAGGATCCGGCGCGCGGCTGGGAGGAGTACTTCCAGGTGCGCAACCGGTGGATCTGCGCGCTGCTGCACTATCCGGGCGCGGGGCGCGCGGCCGCATTCCGTATGCTCTACGAGGAGGCGAATCTGGGCCTGCGCATGCTCTACTCGGGCATGGCGTTGAGCCAGATGGCCCTCGCCGACATCCTGAAGGGGCCGGATTATCTGGTGGAGTCGCTGCCGACGAAAATCGACGAGGTCCGCAAGGCCCGCAAGGGCTTCGCGGACAGCGTCACGTATGCCAGCCCGCTGGACCTGCCCGAACCGGACGACCACGCCGATCGTTCGTGGGCGCCGCAGGGGCCGCGCGACGTGACGAAACGCGGCATGAAGGCGGTGCTCGCCGCCCTGCGCTCCCGTTCCCGCGCGGACGGCGCGAAGGACGAGACGCCGCAGGTGGCGATTCCGGCCCGGTTCTCGATCTGGCCGTCGTTCCTCGGCGTGCGGTCCGCGATGGTCACGTCCGCCGACGGCGATTCGGTGGCGTGGTTCCGCCGCGACAGCCGACTGTACCGCCGCAACATGCGCAAGTGCTTCGGTCTGGCGCGGCGGATCGCCCGCGACTGGAAGCGTCTGTCCCGCGAATACCGCGATTACGGCGTCGCCTCGATGGACACTTGGGAGCGCATCTTCAAGGACGCGGAGCGGTAAGGCCGTCTCACTCGCCGAAGTACCGCCGCCACCATTCCGGCGAAACCATCGTGGCGAACGCCTTGCGATACTGCTTCTGGTAGGTGCGCCAGTTCGCCACGAGGCGCGCGTACAGCGCGCAGGTCCGCACGAAGCCGGTGATCGCGAGCAGCGGCCTGCGCGTCAGCAGGATGCCTTTGCCTCGGTCCGGGTCGACGAACACGGCGGAGTCCATGAGTCCCGCCGCGCGCCAGTGGTCGGACGCGTCGTTCGCGACGAGGGTCAGCGTGTCGAGTCGGTCGGCGGGCACGTCGCTCGTGTGGTGGTCGTCGGCGATGAGGCAGTGCACCTTGGTCGGCTCCATATAGCCGTCGATGACGGTGTTCCGGTCCGCGCGCGGCGGGGTGATCTGGTGCAGTCCGATCTTCAGCGTGACGGCGGCCCGGGAGTCGTCGTGCAGATGCTCGAACTCCTCGCTCTGCGCGCGCAGCGTGTCCGGCAGCTCCTCGATGGGAACCATCGTCGAGTCGGCGAATCTGCCGCGAATCTCGCGGATTTCGGGCAGACGGGTCTCCAGAATGGAACCCACATGCTCCGGCCCGGCCATGATGTCCTTCATGGCGGCCTGGTGCAGCGCAACGGCGGAGTAGCGCATCTTGGCGGTGGCGGACATCGTGAACCGCACCATCTCCTTCAGCACACTGTTGCGGTACGCCTGGTTCGTGTACAGCAGGCCCATGATCGTGCGGTTACGGATGTGGAAATACGCCTGCCAGTCGAGCTGGTCGTCCTTGTCCACGAAGGACTGGTGCCACAGGCACACGCCGGGGACAGTGACCGTGCGGTAGCCGGCGCGCTGGGCGCGCACGCCGTATTCGACGTCGTCGTTCTTGATGAAGAACGGGTACGAGAGTCCGATCTTGCGGATCGTCTCGACGGGGATGAGGCACATCCACCATGCGTTGTAGTCGGCGTCCACGCGCTTGTGCAGGTAGGTCTTCTTGAGGAACGGCTCGGATGCGAGGTCGTCGTAGCGGGATTCCTTCACGGCGGTGCCCCAGCTGATGCTCTTCGCGTCGAATACCTCGGCCAGCGCGCAGATGCGGGTCGGTTCGCTCAGGAACAGCATGTTGCCGCCGACGAGCGTGGGTTCGATGCAGTGGTTCGCGAAGGCGATGGCGCGGGAGACGGATTCTGGTTCGAGCACCGTGTCGTCGTCGAGCAGCATCGCGTAGCCGCTTTCGTCGTGGCGTTCGACCTCGTACATGCCGCGCGCGAAGCCACCGGAGCCGCCGATGTTGCCTTGGCGGATGACGCGCAGCTTGTCGCCCAGCTTCGCTTTCGCCGCGGCGAATCCGGGGCCGTCCGTGACGAGTTTCGTGCCTTGGTCGACGACGTAGACCGCGTCGATGAGACGCATGTCGGCCGTGTCGGCGAGCAGGTTGAACTGGCGGATGCACCATTCCGGCTTGTTCATCGTGGTGATGGACAGGGACGCGGTGAGCGTGCGTTTCGCGGGCACGGAGGACAGCCACTGCGCGTCGACGATGGAGAGCGGGCCGTCGGATGCCGCCTGCGCGTCGAACCACAGCCAGCCTCCCTCGCTCATGCCGGCGATGGGGATGATGGTCTCGACGGCCTCGCCCGCGCTGGAGTCGCCGTCTACAGTGTTCACGTCGACGCTGTGGACGATGCGGTCGTCCGCCTTCTCGTCGGAGGCGTGGACGGTCACGGCGCCTTGACCGGCGACGCGCAAGCGCAGCGTCACGGATTGCACGTTCGTCCACTGCGCCCAGTACGCCGCCGGGAACGCGTTGTAGTAGCAGCCGGTCGAGTACTCATGGCCGGCGGGGATTTCGATGGAGGAGCGACCCTTCACCCACGAATGCAGCGTCCCGTTGTCCACGGATTCGCCGGCGGCGTCCCGCCCGCTGCCGTAGATCGGAGCCGCGGCCACACGGAATGACTCGTCCAATCCGACGTTCCCCGAAGGAAACACCACCCGCCAAATCGTCTCAAGCTCTGCATTAGGCATAGGAACACCTTACGAGCAGAACCGAACAAGAGATCGGCAGCCATTTTGTGTCACATACAGGAATACCGGTATCCTTGAAATGTTTGCAAGCAACACACCTAAGCGAGGTAAGGGCACATGCCATCAATGCGTTTCGCAAATGTGCTCATGGAGACGACTCCACGAGCGCTCAGCTACCCGACGATGTACTATCGCACCGATCAGCCAGTACGTGTCGATTCGGATGCTCATGAGTGGAGCATCGAGGGTGCAGGCACCGTCGACTTCACCACGTATTTCAACAGTCTGTCCGTGATGAAGCTGCTGAGGTACACGCGCGCGACCAACTTCCACCTGCATCTTGAAATTAAGGGCTCGGCCTGTACAGTGACGCAGACCAAAGCTTACCGCTTGTCCTCTTCGCCAGAAGTAGAGTCAGCAGTTTCGCAAAAGATTGAGACCAGCGAAAATTGGCAACCCGTTAATCTTGATCTCGCTGTTGACAATGACATGGTTCTTGTGGGATTCCAAATTGAAACCACTGGCAGAATCGTAGTTCGTAACGCTTATTACACACTCGATATTGACGGCGCGTTGACAGATGTGGAGCTTTCCCTCTCGACCACCACGTTCAAGAAGGAATCCTATATCACCAAGAACATCGAACTGGTGAAGAAGGAGATTCTTGGCTCTGGCAATGATATCGCCGAGCATTTCCGCATGCATGTCATCGACAATGGTCGCACACTCCCTTACAAAGAGCTCAGCACCGACAAGGTGACGGTCTCCCCGAATGAGAATGTGGGAGGGGCCGGTGGCTTCGCACGAGGCATGATCGAATCCATGGAACAGGACGTTCCCGCAACCCATGTGCTACTTATGGACGACGACGTTGAAGTCTCCCCCGAGAGCATCATGCGCACCTACAATCTTCTTCGTATCGTCAAGCCCGAATATTCGGAAGCGTTCGTCAGCGGCGCCATGTTGAACTATGAAGATGTACAGGATATGAAGGAGGACACGGGCTTCATCGATCCGAACGTCGGTGTCTGTGTTGCCGCTAAGATTCCCCTGCAGATTACGAAGTTCACCGATATCGTGTTCAACGAAGCGTATAACGAGGAGATGCGTGTCGGGAACGGCCGGCGTTACGCAGCTTGGTGGTATTGCTGCATTCCTATGAGTGTCATCAAACGCAATGGTATGCCGTTGCCGGTCTTTGTCCGTTATGACGACGTGGAATATGGCATCCGTTGTAATCCCACGTTCATGACGATGAATGGCCTTGGTATTTGGCATTCCAAGTTCGAAATTCGATACAACGCCGCAGTGGAACGCTATCAAAGCATCCGTAATGGCATGATTGCCCAGATGACGACGGGCCTAGCCCCCAGCATCGATACCTTCCTGCGTGAACTTCGCGATCAGGTCGATCTGGAACTTAAAAAGTTCAATTATACTGATGCGGAACTTGCACTCAAGGGCTTTGAGGACTTCCTTAAGGGTCCTGATTTCATTAAGCAACCGGTCGCACAAGACAAGTTCATGCAAGCGAATCGAGAGAAGGAGAAGCTTGTTTCCTTCCCTGAGCTGCAGAAGATGGCAGACGATATGGGGTTGGAAGGCTTCGACGTATCCAAGCTAACACGTCAGGAAATAGATAACGACGCCCCCCGCTCGATTCAGCAGCGCGCTTTTGATTTCCTGACTGACAATGGGCAGCGCCTCCTGCATGCCAGCATCCACGGTGCCAAAGGAACCTCTGGTAAGAGTTACGCTTTGATTCCAAGCGCCGGCTGGATTTATCCCGCGGGTAGCATCCATGGCGAAAATATCATTGTGGCTGTTGACTGGTTCAACCGCAAAGGCACCATCAGGGTCAAGGACCTCAAACGATACAACGAAGTCATGAAGCGGTACAAGCGCGATCTCACCTATTTCAAGAAGAACCGTGCACGTCTTGAATCAGAATACAAGGAAGCCAGTATTGAATTAACTTCAATTCCTTACTGGAAGCGATACCTTGGTATCTGAGTCATTGATTTGACTTGCCGAACACGCTAGTTATTCTGGTTCGGCACTGTTGTTGAGTTCGGTGCTTATTGCCGTTCGACACCGCGGTTATTGCTGTTCGGCACCGGGCGGATTAGGCTCCTTTCATCCATGCGATGGTCGCGTGGATGAAGGGAGCATCAACGATGACACGCAGAAATCAAGCCCGTATTGCTTCAATGCTTGTCGGCAAGCCGAGCGGCGTTTTCTGTGGGGGTAGTGGCCAGCCCGATACGCCTTCCTCGTCCCGCTGCGCTCGTATCCGGCGGCGCCGGTGATCTCGTCGGCCTCAGCATCGAGCATCGCGTTCAACGTCTCCTCGACCGTTTTCCTGATCATCCGGTCCAGCGTGGTCTCGAGCATGGCCTGGTCGACCTGTAGAATCTGCTGTGACATGGCTCGTGCCCTCGTTTCCAATCGCGATTTGTTTTGTTTGGCGACAGAAAATCGTACACAGGACACGGGCATGCTCATCACGTCAAAGCCCGACCAAAGTGCGCAAAATCTCGCACGTCATCACCGCCGGTACCAGTCACACGGTACCGGCGGTACCACTTCAGGAGCCCCCATTAGCAAACCAGATTATCCCCCACATTGAGTGGAGGGCAATCGTCTTCCACCAACGACACCTAATTCTGTACACTAATTTTACGTCGCACAATTCCGAAGATTTTACGAGCTAAATGCCGCGTTCTTGGTTCTATATCGCTCATCAAATATTGTCCACCCAATGCAGACAGAGGAAGCAACAGCAAATAAAAAGGTAGTGCATACACGCTCTTTGCTTCCCAGAATATATAACATATAAAACCACCCAAAAATGTTATAGTCAACATTTGGAGTACTGGATCGCATGCAGTTTTGTAATGCAAGCTCCTCACCAACATAGCCATAACGGCAATAACGGCAAACCCGTATATCATAGTCTGCATAACGTTATCAAATCCAATCATCACCTTATAGCCTCTTCCGGCAAGGAGCATATATTCCAAGCCACCCGTAGCAGAGCGATCCCCCTGAGACGAATACAAGGCAGTCTGGAATGAAGGTTCAGCCCATTCTGAAGCAATTTTGCGAGCGAAAAAAGAAAAAGCGCCAGCGGGGTTATCTACGAAAGAACTAATTAATGAAGTAAGAAGCTCTTTAAAACGCAAAGATTGCAGACCATAATCGCCATTGCTGCGTTGATATTCCTGTATGGCAATATTCGTCCACCAACCTGGCGCAGTGGGAGGATTTTCACGTAACCCAATTACCACCCATGCAGTCATCGGCATTCCTGTACCAAATTTCTGACCAGTTACCCTCTCCAATAAAACAATTGGAACCTTTGATATCAGGTTAGCAACTATCAGCATGGGGATTCCAAGTAGCACAGGCCACCTATTCATATGGCTAAGGAAGAAAAGAATGCAAACAATAGTAATGGCAATCAAGAATATTAAATAAGTGGTCTTAATCAAGACACTTAAGGATCCAACACCATATGCCAGCACAAGCATTACAGTACTTTTACGAATCGAGACCGCCGACAACGACCTTGATGCAATATATATTGCTAATATTCCAAAAAATACACCTACCACATTGGTATAAACAAATGCCGAAAAGAACAGCAAAGGCAAGCATGTGGACAGAATTACAACAAGAAAACATATACCCCGTTTTTGCAAGCCAGACTGCTTAGACATGCACACAAACAGTACAGCCATCCCAGAGACAAAAAAAGCATTAACAATTTGAAATGCCAATACGTTGTAAGACCCAAAGATAGAAAAGACGAACAAAAACCACATCATCGGCCCGGCCTGATAAGGGTACCATGAAAAATACTGATACAAATTCCCCTTATATAAATCAGGCGTAGCAGTACAACGAGCAATCGCTGCCGCATCCCCAAACGCACAACTAGAAGGCGCAAACTTACTGTAATCGTGATTAAGAATAGCGTCAGCAGCTCTCATTAAACTGATTGAATCAGCATACCAGTAATTGGTCAACGCCAAAGATGCAATCCAAGCCAACTGCACTATAAAAGTAGTTAGAAAAAGCAGAATCAACAGTCGTCTATAAGACAGAGATGCAAGCAAGCGACTTAAGAAAAACAAAACCAGCATAATCACAACAAATACTATCGGGAATAGTATTGAAGAATGCCGGTACATCAAATACTCAGTGAACACATCCGGCCTGTCTTCAGAACGAATGAACTCCACCGTAATCAAGCAAGACAAGCTCAGTAAAACTAGAAGTATAACGCCTTGCATAATAAGCGCAATATCATACAAAACACGACTAAAACCAGATAATCTCCAGCTTCTACCACATGACCCTCTGCTCACTACCAAATTATCCATAGCTCACCCTTTCTAATAAAGAATATTTTTTGCAGTAAATACACTGCCGCACATCGGTCTAGCGATCCAATATAAAGCTGCGATATGTCTATCCCGGACAAACAATCAGAAGCCAATTACGCAGACAGTTTTCTATCATCATTCATCCAGCAAATGCTGTTCTTGCACCAGGTAATTCGGGCGTCCCTTGGTCTGCATGAAGATACGGCCAAGGTATTCGCCGATAATGCCAAGACTGAGCAGCTGCACACCACCTAGGACAAGGACCACGACCATGGTGGATGCATAGCCGGGCACGTCAATACCCTGCACGAAGGTCTTGACCAAAATCACAATCGCGTATATAACCGCGGCCAGCGAGACAAAGCTTCCCACCCATGTTGCGATCTTCAACGGTGCGGTGGTGAAGCTGGTGATACCGTCCATGGCCAAATGGAACAACTTGAGATAGTTCCACTTGGTTTTGCCTGCCACACGCTTGTCGCGGTCATACAGGAACTCGATCTTCCTGAACCCGATCCAGCTGAACAGCGCCTTGGAATTACGCTCGGACTCGTCCAAACGCTTCAGCGCATCAATGCACTTACGATCCAACAGACGGAAGTCGCCAGTATCCTTCTGAATGGCCACGCCCGATACCTTCTGCAGCAGGTCATAGTACCAGCGGCTCGTGGCTTTCTTCAGCCAGCTTTCGCCTTCACGGGAACGCCTACGCGCATACACATCGTCATAGCCTTGCATCCACAGCTCCGCCATCTGCGGAATAAGCTCCGGCGGATCCTGCAGATCTGCGTCGATGATCACCAGACCATCCGTATGCACGCTCTCGATGCCCGCATACATGGCCTTTTCCTTGCCGAAGTTGCGCGACAGGAAAATGTATTCCACGTACGAGTGCTTGTTAGCGTACTCCTTGATCAGAGGCCGGGTATCATCCTTCGAACCGTCATCAACGAACAGCACCGTATATTCGAGACCGTCAGCATTGTCCACCAGAGCATCCATGCGTTCGAAGAGCAACGGCAACGACTCCTGCTCGTTATAGCACGGAATCAGCACCGTAATCGTCCGCTTATCGGGAGCCAGTTGCTCTACGGCCTTCACGTCCATATCTCACCTCAAAACACAGTCAATTAACCACATACATGGTAACCCAAGGAGCATCATTCACCGCAAATATAAAGCGGGCGGCTTTTCCAAAAGCCGCCCGCCACTGGCTACCACTCACGGCACCTGCCGCACCGCCACTACTTCACCACCCATTGCTGTGCTGCGGTGCCGTTGGACGCGTACAGCTGCACGTTCGCACCATTCGCCGTGCTGCCGCCCGAAACATCCACCACCATGCCCTCCACGGCCGCCGAACGCAACGTCACACTGCCGTTCGCATTCCGCACCGCAATCCACTTCTGCGCCCACGTACCATTCGACGCATACTGCTGGATATTCGCACCACTCGACGTACTACCGCCGGACACGTCCAACACCTTACCCGAACCCACATTCGTCAACGTCACATAACCCTTCGCATCACGCGACACCCTCCAACGCTGCGCGACCGTACCGTTCGACGCATACAACTGCACATTCGCGCCATTCGCCCTCGACCCACCGGACACATCCAACACACGGCCCGTCTTCGCCTCCGCGGCGAACACATACGTACCGTTCGCCAGAACATCCTTGTTCGCGGCCGCCGCCGCATCAAGACGCTCACGCGCGGTCTTCTGCTTGTCCAACAGCCATTGCTGGGCGACGGTGCCGTTGTAGGTGTACGTCTGGAGCTTCGCCTGGGAGACGGCGTTGCCGCCGGGAACGTCGATGGCCTTCGCCGATTTGGCGCTGAGGAACGTGAGCTTGCCGTTCACGTCGATCACGGACCAGTGCTGCGCCGCGGTGCCGTTGGACGCATACTGCTGAATGGCCACGGCGTTGCCGGTACGGCCGCCGGCCGTCTCCAACGCCTTGCCGGAATTCGCGTTCCTGATCTCGTACACGCCGTTGCCGATCGCCGTGAACCGGTGGATCTGCGCGGCCGTACCGTTCCACGCGTACAGTTGGGCCTTCGCATTGTTGGCCGTGGAACCGCCGGTCATGTCGATGACATACGTCGTGTTCCTCACGGAACGCAGACGGACGGACGTGCCGGTGGGCACGCGCGTGGAGGCGGACACGGACGCGAGCGAGAACTTCTGCGCGTCGGAACCGTTCGGCTCGTACAGCGCGACGACGGTACCGTTCGCGGTGTTGCCGCCGGCGATGTCGAGCACCCAGTTGCCGAGCGCGGACTGCAGGTACCAGCCGGCGCCGGAATCGCGGATGAACCAGCGCTGCGCCGCGGTGCCGTTCGCGTCATACTGCTGGACGGTCGCGTTGAGACCGGCGTTGCCGCCCGACACGTCAAGCGCCTTGCCGGAGCCGACGTTCCTGACGACGTAGCTGCCGTCGGACTGCCTCGTGAACGTGAACCGCTGGGCTTTGCTCCCGTTGGCGCCGTACAGCTGCGTCCTCACGCCGTTCGCGGTGCCGCCGCCGGCGATGTCGACGCCGGCCGAGTTCCTCTTCGCGGAGTTGATGTAGTACGTGCCGTTCGGCACGGCGATCGTGTCCAGCAAACGCACGTCCATGGCGGCCTTATAGGTCCTGTACCCGAACACGTTGAGGTCGACCTGGCCGCTGATGCCGTTGATGGTACCGGAGCTGGTGTACTGCCAGCCGCGATCGTTGGACGGCCACGCGGTGTACTGCATCCTGGCGCCGTACTGGGCGACCCAGCGGGTCTTCGCGTGGATGCTCGCACTGTTCAATGCCGTGTTCAGGTAGCTTGTGTACGAGTAGACGCTCAGATTGTTGTAGCCGGCGGCCTGCAGCTTCGCATACCAGGCGTTCACCATGCCCTCGTACACGCTCGGGCTCGTCGGGCTCTTATGCCCCGTGTACGTCCAGCTCTCCAGATCGTAGAACACCGGGTAGCTCAGGTCGCCCGGATTCACGCCCGCCTGGCGCAGCAGGTTCACCACATCCGCGCCCTCGGACGCGCCGTCCGCAGCGCTCTCCGCATACGAGAAAATGTACACGCCGAACGGAATCCCCAGACGCTTGCACTCGGAGATGTTGCGGCGCGCCTGCGCGTCGAAGCCATTGCCCCAGCCGTAGCTCAGACGGATGATCGCGCCCTCGACGCCCGCGTTCTTCACCGCCTGCCAGTCAATCGTGTTCTGCCACGCGGACACGTCGATCACGCCCTTCGCCTGCTGGGCGAACAGGTTGTTGCGCGCATCGAAGAACGCCTGCGTGCCGTTGTACGTGCCCCAATGCGCGCCATACTCGTTGTTCTGCAACGCAGCGAGCTGCACCGACGCGCGGGAGCCGGCAGCACCGCTCCGGCGCTGCGCGGACGGGGCGGTGGACTGCTGCGAGACGGAATCATCCTGCTGCTGCGTCGCGTCGCCATCGGCGTCGCCGGACGCGCCGGCATCCGCATTGCCGGTACCATCCGCATCATTCGCACCATTCGTGGCACCGGCGTTCACGTCACCGCCGTTCGCGGCGACCTTCTCCTTCACATCCGCGGCGCTCACCGGAATGAACGACTCGCCATCCGTCTTCGCCAACGGATCGGGCTGCTTGCTCTCCGTGCCCACGATCTTCGGATCGGTGACCGTCTCGCCCGTCTCGATGTCCTTCAACTCGCCTTCCGGCGTAGCCGCATATTGCTCGGACACCACCGTCGCGTCATCGGAGATCTCGGCGGACACCTTGTCCGGCAGCTCGGCATTCGGATTGTCCGGCATCGCGGTGGCAGCCGTCTCATCGGCGACCGTCACACCGTTCGCGACCGGGTGCGTCGTGGAAGCCGCGGAGGCCGCGGAGGCCGTCACGGAGGCCGCGGACCGGACGCCGGACGCATCCGCGTCGGCGTTCACGTCCGCGAGCGCGCTGGCCGGAGCGACACACACCGCGCCCAACATCGCCATCGCCGCGACGGACGCCACTGCCGCAGTCACACCGCGTCCCGCGCCGGATGCCGTTGCACGCGCACGCAACGCACGCAACGCACGCAACATGCTCACCGCACCGGAACCCGCACCTTTCGCACCGGAACCGGACCTGTCGAACCGCTTCTTTTCCACCATGCGTAACTCCTTGACGCGCCCGCATCCGCGTACCGCCGCATATCACCGCGCGTTCCAGCGAGCAAACCGGACTCTCGCACGCGGGAACAGGCAGGCGCGAACAGGCGTAATCCCAACGTTTTCAACCGCAGCCCAGTCTAACGGGCAAGGCGGATAAGGCGAGGCAGAGTGGAGCGGCCAAAATCAGCGGAACTCCGCCGCACATTCCGGCGACGGCATCATCCTATCTTGTGAGAAGGTACTTCCTGTTTCTGCTGCGCGGCGGCGCAGTGGCGAGAACGACTCCACGTTCGACGAGCCGGCTCAACGCCTTACGCGTCGTAGGAAGGCCTCTCCCCGAGCGACGGCCGATTTCGTGGACATCAAGCGGCGTATCCGCCGACAATACGGACAGTATCGCGGATTCCGATGCCGTAAGCCCCTTACGGACTCCACTCGGCTCCCCACCATCAACCTTCTCCGCTAGTGCGTACCGATCAGGACCGATTTCATCGGCCAGCCCCGCTTGAACCAATCTATGCAGAATCACCCTGATGTCGTCGGAATCCAGATACAGCGCGACATGCAACTGCGGGACCGTCATATCGCCATGCCTCTTCAACAAGAGCAACGCCATACGTTCATGACGAGTCAAGGGGACACCCACATGATCAAGCCAGTCACGGTTCTCCTGCTGCTCCACGCCGTAGCGTCCAAGAACGACCGTGAACCGATCGGGAGTCGCGCGGAACACAGGTTCCCCCAGTGCATGGGATTTCATCTCGCGAATCACCAGAGGAATGCCGGAGCCACCGCCTTCCACGGTCACATCATTCGCATCGTCATACGGTATCTGATGAAGCAGCTGCATCAACGTCGCATTGCGGCAGCACGACACGCCGCTGCCGATCGTGGCCAGTGTGACCCCACCCCATAATCCGCCAGGATTCGACACCTCCACCCGATCGGGGTAGATGTCCACGGTCACGGATTCTCCGAGGAATTGCGCATCATATTCCCTGTGAACCACTGCATTGGCGACGACCTCGCGCAGCACCTCCTTTGGAATCTCGCTATCGGTACGGGCTCCGACCCCCACGACGAACGTGGGAGCCCGCAGGTTTTTGGCGATGGCCTCCACCGCCTGTTCGATTGCTTCCGGCATATTGCCGTCGCATTGCACACGATCCACGAAACGCGGACCCTCAACCGCCGATTTCTCGACACCCGGATGTGCGACGACGTCGATGATCAGCTTGGGATAGTACTGCTGCGGGTACTGTCCGGCGGCCAACAGTCCCGCAAGACGCACCTCGCCAACCTTGTTCACCATATTCAATCTGGTCATGCGCTCAAGACGAGTATCAGTCCCGCGCAGCGCCTTGGAATTACGATGCTCGGCAAGCACCCTGTCCACCGCCTCGGCATTCAGATCGGAGACGTCGGCTTCAGGGACAACCATGCGATCCGCGGAACTGGGCGTCAGGGCATGGGTCATTTCGAACACTTCGGTTGGCGACAATCTCAAATCCTTGTCGTCCATACGGCGGTACCCACCGGTTTGCGGCCCTCTCGCCGTAAGATAGCAGGGTTTGTGCTGAATGCCGTTTTCATGGATGTCGATGACCAGGAACGACAAGCCGTTCTGCTCGCATCGGGAAACGTCATACTCCGGAGGATTCGTCAACCGTGCTCCTTGCGGATTGCCATCTCCCATACCATCCATGAACTGCGATGCGATATGGTTGGCGTCGAATCCCGGAACAGGCGAGAAATCACCATCCTCGCTGATTCCCAACAACAGCACGCCGCCCTTGGTGTTGGCGAACGCGCTCACACTCTCCCACACGCTGGTGCCGATGGTCCGCGCACAGGATTTCGCCTCGAAACGGGCGTCATCGTTGCCTTGGACGCGTAGATGTTCCAGCACCTCGGCGATATCGTCGTTCGTCCACATCATCATCCCCCTTGATCAGCTCATTTGTCTTATTTGTCCTATTTGTTGCGACCACATGGATCCAAGCAGTCGCCTCCAATCGACCCCAAACCCACGTCTGAAATCTCATGATAACGTGAAGATAAATACTCTATGATGAGCTTATCATGATTGCATCATGATAAGCTCATGACATCAAGAACCGGTATTATGACAAGCGGCACGAATACGCATGTCGAACGGCAACAGGAACCTGAACGCAAGCATCAACATGTAAATATCAAAATTGACCGAACCAAGAAAATCACGGAAAATCACGCACGACATTACGCAAACAGGCGTAATCCCAACGTTTCAACCGCAGCCCAGTCTAACGGGCAAGGCGGATAAGGCGAGGCAGAGTGGAGCGAGGTAGGGCCGGCCGAGTGGGTGGATCGCGTCGGCGCCGCACGCTAGGGGTAGGCCGTACGCCGGGAGTAGGCCGTATGCCGAGGCAGGCAGTGCGTCGCGGCAGACAGTGGCGTCAAGGCAGGCAGTGCGTCGAAACCACACGCCGAGGCGAACAGAAGCAAATACCCGGCAAATAAAATTTTGGCGGAATTCCAGCGATTTCCGCGATTCACGCATCGAAAACGCAGTTACGAAGCAAATAAAACGCCGGGGCATCCTGAGTACATACCGGTCAAATACCGAGCACGTCGAGCATACCGGTGAGCACTATCCGCGCTGGCCAACCCATCCGGGCACATACTGCATCTTCTTGTTCGCGGCCTCGGCATCGACCGGACGAATCAGATTCTCCGCAATCGCCGCCGCAATCAGCCGCGACATCTGCGAACTGGCAGTCGCAGACAACCCGAATCGACGACGCAGCGAAGCATTCGTCAGCGTCTCTCCATTGGCGAACTGCACGCAGGCATGCCAGTAACAAGCCTGCAGACGTTCCTCCGACGTGAGATTCCGGTATGAGCGCTTCTGCATCAACCGTACCCGCATACTCGGCGCATCCCCACGGGTCTCCTGAATCTCCGGAGCCGGAAGCTGCATGAGTTCGCAGGAGCGGATGATCTTATCCCAACCGGACCCCGCCTCCTCGCAGATATGAAGACGACGAGCCAACTTCGCCAATTTCGGGTTCCTCGATTGCGGCGGATCGTTGACCAGACGAGACACCTCAATGAGAGACGCGCCCGGATTAGAGAACTCCACACGATCGTCGAAAATCTCGATCAGCGGGCCACCGCCGCGAACCGTCAAATCCTGATGAATGAGCATATTGCCCAGCAATTCACGAATGGCGAGCTCTGGATACCCGTTGACCGTCACCCGCAGTCCCCGGTCAATCTCCTCACGCTCAGGCAACAACGCCTGCAAATACTCCATGATGGCGTCGATATCCGCATACCCGCCTGGGAAGGTCTTCGATCGGGTCGCCGCCAGACGGTCCCTGCCGGCATACCGAATCGTACGAATGGCTTTACGGGAAACCGTCTCGAAATCATCCATCCTGACCGCGAACAGCAACGCTCCCAAATTCGTGACCGCATACTGTCCGCTATCCAGTTCCTTCACAATGCCATCGGCGAGAAGATAATGCAGGATGCCGGAACCGCTCTCCGGAAGCGAAATCTCAGTCTGAGTGAAATAACGAGCCCAATTCAACTTGGACAACACCTCATCACGAGACAACCATCGCAGCGCGATCTGGTCCTCGAACAAACCGGTCCTCGTCAAATCCCACAGTCGCTGCTCACGCTGGGAGTTCTTCTTCAACGGCTGTGTAGCCGTACCGGAACGAATGTACTCGACGTTCTCAAACGTGACCGGATAGCCGACGGCCGGCCAGATTCGCAGCACGACCACGCGCTTATCATCCACATCGACACGAATGAAACGAAACTCCGCATTGGCGGACAATTTCACACGCAGCCAAATCTCCAGCTCCTGGTTGCCACGCTTCTCCTTCAACGGGTCGAACGACGTCCCCACGATGGCGTGACCGGAATCCTCCACACCCCACACCATGTACGCGTAATCCTGCCCCTCAACGACGGCGGAATTGGCTAAGGCCGCGATATCTCTGCCGATCATCTCGAACCGCGCATTTGAATCCTTGAATTCGATGGTCTGAGTCTCCGTCGCGTTCCGCGTCAAGCGCCTGACAAGCGCCACATAATCTTCCGGCATCTCCGCACCATCCCATCAATTCGACTCGCATCAGACGCACCACACGCCGTCACACACGCCGTCACACACGCCGAACGCACCAAGCACGCACAGGCAATGCAAAGCGACGCAAGAGCGGCGCAAGAGCGGCATAACTCCTGATCTCCCCTCCGATTGTACATACAGAAGCAAATACCAGGCAAATAAAATTTTGGCGGAATTCCAACGATTTCCGCGATTCACGCGTCGAAAACGCAGTTACGAAGCAAATAAAACGCCGGGGCATACACCCGGCAACAGGAACCTGAACGCAAGCATCATATGAATGCATTGCGCGGGGACGTTGACACAAGTACCACAAAGAGGGAAATTCTCTCACTTATTTGAGAGAATTTCCTATATTTTGATATACTTATCACATACTTGGCAGTAGTTTGACTACTGCGGCAACCGCAATCGGCCACGCAACAGAGAGGACGGCGGACCATGAAAACCACAACCACAATCGAACGACCGACATATACGGCCTGGTTGGACCGGTGGCGCGACAAGGACGTCATCAAGGTGGTCACCGGCCTGAGACGCTGCGGCAAATCGACCATACTCCGCATGTTCCGCGACCGACTCCTCGCCGAAGGAGTATCCCCCGAACGCATCATCGCCATCAACTTCGAAGCACTGGACGAGGAATACCCCACTGAAGCCAAGCCACTGTACGACTACATCGTCTCGCGCATCACACCGGGCGCAACGAACTATGTGTTCCTCGACGAAATCCAGCACGTGCACGAATTCGAACGCGCCGCCGACGGGCTCTACGTACGCGACGACGTGGACCTCTACCTCACCGGCTCGAACGCCGATCTGCTCTCCAGCGAGCTGGCGACGAGACTCACCGGCCGATACGTGGAACTCCGCATGCTCCCCCTGTCGTTCAAGGAATACCGCAGCACACGACCTTCATCGGAAGCCGCCGAACAGTCCTTCAACCGGTACCTGCTGTACGGAGGCCTGCCATACGCATCCACGCTTGACCACGATCAGGACATCGCAGACTACCTAGGAGGCGTGTTCAACACCATCCTGGTCAAAGACATCGCCCAACGTCACCCCCGCACCGACACCGCCGCCTTCAACGAAGTGGCCTCGTTCCTCGCGGACAACGCCGGCAACATCACCTCCGTAAAAGGCATTGCCGACGCCATGAAGCAAACGCATCGGAGCATCTCCCCCACCACGGTGAACGAATACATCGCCGCCTTGCGCGAGAACTACCTGCTGTTCCGCGCCGACAGATACGACATCAAAGGCAAAGCCTATTTGAAAACCCTCGAAAAATACTATCTGGGAGACCCAGGATTCCGCTTCTGGTTCCTAGGCAAGACCGGCGGCGATCTCGGGCATCGCATCGAGAACGTCGTCTACCTCGAGCTTATGCGCCGCTACAGCACGGTTCACATCGGCAAGGTGGGCTCCACCGAAGTGGACTTCTACACGCCCGACCCGCAAGGCGATCACTACTACCAGGTCTCACTGAGCGTGATGGACGAATCCACGCTCGACAGGGAACTCAGACCGTTGCGCGCCATCAACGACAACCATCCCAAGACACTGCTCACCATGGATCGCATCGGCGACGGCGACCACGCCGGCATCAAACAGGTGAACATCATCGACTGGCTGCTGGAATAAAGCCCGCGCCGGCCGAGCCGCATCCGTGCGGTGCTGTGGCACTATCGGCCTACGCGCCCGCGCAGCGTCCCGGTGCTGCCGGCCTACGCGCCTGCGCTGCCGGCCTACGCACCCGGCAGCGCCGCGTGGAGGGCGGTCATCACCACGAGGGAGATCACGGCGGTGACGGTCAGGGAGAAGCCGGCGAGCTTCGCATTGCCCGTCAGGGAATCCGTGAACTTCGTCGAGAAAATCGTGATCGGGGCGAACGCGCCCAACACGACGATCTCTCGGATGCGCATATCGAACGGTAGCAGGAACCAGGCGGCGAGCGCGATCAGCACGCCGAACAACGCGCGCCAGGCGATCACCTTGGCGAGCTCGACCTTGTCCTTGCGGTTGTCCGGAATTTCCATCATCAGGCCGATCATCGCCATCGCGCAGAACGCGTTCGCATTCGCGAACGGCGTGATCAACGTGACGATCGGCTGCGGAATCGTGATATGCAGGAACATGAACACGAGCATCAGCATGTAGATGTCGAAACTGATCGAACCGAGGAAATCACGCGCGATATTACGCAGACGCAGGCTCAGCGGCAGGCTCTTGAAATTGCCGTCCATGTGCAGCAGCGTGCGCGTGATCGTGAGCGAGCCCGCCGTGGCGACCGTCGCATTGCCGATATCCAGCATGATCACCGGCAGACCCGCGGACGCACCCATGAACGTCTGCACCACAGGCAGGCAGAACGCGCCCAGGTTCAGGCCGGACGCGTTGAGCATCTGAAACGCGCGGTAGTTGCGCTCGTCGCCGCGCGAACCCGCGTACACCACGAACAGCGGGATCGCGCAGGCGAAGAAGCCGAACAGGACGATCCACAGCATGCGCATGTCATGCTTGTTCGTCGCGAACGAGAGGATGATCGCGCACGGCAGGGTGAGGTTGAACACGAGGCCCTGCGCCACCTTGTAGTCGCGCTCGCCGAACACGTGCAGATGCTTGAGCGCATACGGGCCGATGATGGCGAGCAGCAGCGCGCCGGATTTGGACAGCATGGACACCACGGACAGCATGGATTTGGCCTACCCTACCTCTGATTGCATGTGACGGATGAATACGCAAGCCACCATAGGAGCATTCCGAGGCTGGTGGAGGCGCGGCGGTCACATGGCGTTCGGCCGGGTAACGGTGCGGTTGCCGATGATGGGGTGAAGCGGGGGCAGTCAGCACTGGGGCTGGTGCTGACGCTGACGCTAACGCTGACGCTGGGTCATTACCAGAGCCGTCAAACGGACCATGAACTCGCTCCACTGGCCGGGGTTCTTCAACGTGTCATTATGAGCGGTCAGCACCTCCCATCCCACGGCGGTGAGCGCGGATTGACGGGACACGTCGTCGCTCCACTGGCCGGCATGATGCCGGCCCGCATATTCGATGCCGATACGCAGATCGGGCAATGCCATATCCAGATACACCACCGCCTTCTCCTCATCGATTCGCACGCGATGGTTCACCACCAACGTGCGCAATTCCGGCAACGGTTCACCCTCCAACTTGAGCCGCATACGAGTCTCCATCGAGGAATCCGTGTTCTCGCGCATACGCTTCACGGCGTTTCGGCATTTCGCCCGCCCCTTGAACTGCTTCGGCAGAACCTCGAGCATCGCACGGAAATCATCCGGGGTGAAATGCGGGTCGGACTGGTTGCGGCGCATCATCGAATCAGCAAGCACCGTCAGCTCTTCCTCATCAAGCAGACGAGCCATCTGTGCCCAGACGATAAGCGGGTGCGTGGCACGCACTCCATCCACGACGAGAGTGGGCGAGTAATCAGATCGATGGTCCCTTGGAAGGGAACACAACGACGGGTTGGTCAGCAGATGGCATTTCGCCCCATTCCAGAGCACCCGTTTCGCCGGATCGCCCACCACGATGTGCAGTTTCTCCAAGTCAATGGCTCCACGCGGAAACAACGGCAGCTCGATGCCGTGGAGACGCAGCGCGGAAATCAGGCCGCACTCGAATTCGATTTCGTGCTTATCCGCGAGCTCTACGGCCTTATGCAGCTCGTCCAGTCGATTCAATGCCAGTTGCCTCATCGCTATGCCCGGCGTCATTGCAGCGTTCATGCCCTCAGGGTAAATGGCGCGCACGGGAAGGCGAAATCGGGATCGGATGCGGTGGATGAATGTTCATAAGGCGGTGGATAAGCATCGATGAGGAGGGCGAGCGTCGAGGAACCGCCAGGGCCATCAAAGGGAAGGAATCGCCCGAAGCTCGGGGACGCCCGGCGAGCCCCATGAGGAGGCGAACACACGCGGGAGAGGCGCACCTGTACGGTTCAAGCCCATTCTTGTACGGTCTGAGAGTGCTTCTGTATGGTTCAGGCGGGAACCTGTAGTCTACAGGCGTAAACCTGCGGAGTGCGGCTGGGAAGACGCCTCCAGACGGAGCATGGCCACATGGCCAGAATGCTGCAATTCCGCCAAAAACACATGGCATGGAATCCCTCTATGGCGGTCGCTTCGCTACCACACCCTACAGGTGTGGCGTTTTCTCATACACATCGCCCTCCGAATCATGCACATCATGCCGCCAACTCCACACATATCGTTTCCCATTCCACACATCCGCCCATTCCCTTCTTTACCCCCTTGCATACCCCCTTAATTCTGCCCAGTCTGAGACGATAGCTGGCATAAGCCCCCAAAGCACGGCCGACACGGCTGCACTTGCAATATACCCCCTTAATTCCCACCCCCGTAATCAGCTCGCGCCAGCACGCCACATTGCGCCAGCACTGGCGGAAGCCAGCGCTTCCAGCGCAGAAGGACACCTCGCCCGACACAAGGGAATACCCCTAACCCCCTTATAGATTCCGTCACACCCCGGGCCGATGCGATGACCTAGGGCCGCTGAGAACCGCTGAAAGGCCGCCCAGCCCAGCCGTTTTGTCAAAGCACCACCTTCGGTCTCTGAAACCCACTCAACAAATCGCCGGAGGCCGCTGGACACCGCTCGGAAACGCCTGACCGAAAAGCCGGCCGCAGAGCCGGTCCCGGGGGGGCATCACCCCGGAACACCGGCTCCGCCCCCTCGAATCAGTCGTCGAGCACGTCGGGCAGCGGGCACGGCATGGGACGCCAGGCGTTGTCGTGCAGGAGCTTGCGGGAATCCCACCAGCCCTTGGCGATCTGGACGATGCCGGTCTTGAGATGTTCGCGGTCGACCATGACGAGGCGGATGAGCTCCTTCGCGGCGGTGGCGATCGTACCCAAACCGAAGAGGAACGGGCGGTAGTCGCCGTACACCATGAAGTAGCGGGCCATGTAGCCGCGGTTGCGCATGATGTGGTAGCGGTTCATGTCGGACGTGGAGTTGAGCTGGCGCAGGCCGGCGATGTCCCAGTTGCCGATTTCGCGCGTGCGGCGCAGCACGACGTCGGGCACGACGATCGGCGCGGTGACCTTGCTCGCGCGATAGCCATAGATCGTGTCGTCCCAGTAGATGAAGAAGCGCGGGTCGGGCAGGCCGATCTCCTTGACGACGCGACGGTTGAACAGGCCTCCTTCGAAGCACAGCGTATTCATCGTGCGGAATCCGGCGCGGCCGAACGCGGCCGGCGCGATCGGGTTCGGAATGCCCAGGCCAATGCGGAAGTCGTACTGCCAGTAGAACGGGCCGCCGTCGTAGTCGAAGCGGCTGCCCTGGATGACCTCGTGGCGGCGGGTCCACGGGGCGAGCTTGGCGATGCCGTCGGGCAGGACGGCGACGTCGTCGTCCATCACCCAGAACCATTCCGCGCCGAGCTGATATGCCTTCTTCACGCCGGCGGAGAAGCCGCCCGCGCCGCCGAGGTTCTCGGCCTGCGGCGCGTAGACGACGCGCGACTGGTTGCCGGCGCGGTCGGCGACGGTCTTGCCCCACTGGGCGGTGACTTTGGCAGAGAAGTCCTCGACCATGGACTTGGTCTCGTCGGAGTGCTCGTTGTCGACGACGACGACGCGCCACGGCGCCTGCTCAAGCGCGAGGATCGACTCGAACAGGGTGGCAAGCAGGTTCTGGCGCTTGTAGGTGGTGATGACCATGGCGAGCTTGTCGATGGTCTTGGAATCTTTCTGGGCGCTCGTGGCGTTCTGGGCGCTCTTTGCGTTCTTCGCGGCGTTCACGGCTTGTGTGGTCGTCTTCACATCGGTCATGCGCCTTATTCTCTCACTACCCGGCGAACGCCGATGCGGATATCGATGTGGATGCCAACACGTGGATGCCAACGCAGATACCTCCAACGCACAGCCAGGGCGGACTGCACCACGCATTGACGCTTCACCACATCCCGTTAACCTTCGCCCCCTATGCTGGAGCATGGGGAAGGCTCCCGCGGCTCCAGTAAAGAGCGGTGAGGAACAGTGACGCACGTCAACGGCGACGCGCACGACAAGCTACGACAGTTGCGACACGCCGAAGAGCCGCTGATTGGACACAAGGACAAGCACAGTGCTATGCTCTCTCAATTGTGTGCTGAGCTTGCTTGTTCAGGAGTTCAGGGAAACACATGGAGGATTCGCCTAGTGGTCTATGGCGCACGCTTGGAAAGCGTGTTGGTGTAACAGCCTCACGAGTTCGAATCTCGTATCCTCCGCCCGGTAAGGATTTCGGCGTTTCGCCGGAATCCTTTTTTCATGCCCGAAACCCGCAAAAACCGCGAAATTCCAACGTTTTCACACCATTGGCCGCATGACCGGACCGCGCCACGGACCGCCATGCAGACCCGTGTTCCGCTCGCCATACGTGAGCGTCTACGTGAGCGTTTTTCGACCGGCCCGAGCGCACTCACGCCATCACAATTCCATCACATTTGTGCAGATCCGCCATTCCCCCATGCCGTGACCCGCATCGCCGCGGGGAGCCGCGGGATTCCGCAATGCATGGACGATGCCCCAGCCGCAGGCTTCCTCGCCGTGAACCAACCGGCTCCGATGGAGCCGGCGAACCCGGTATCGGGAACAGGGGCGAACGTCATGCCATCCGTCGACGGACACCGCGGACGCCGTCGGACACGCACTGACAGCGCTCATGGCCGATGACGGATGCACGCTCGCGGCCATCGTTCTGGGCGCCATTGAACGCGGCGTCATGCCGGCCACTGGCGGGTCATCGTGCGATGATGCGGCCGCTTCCAGTGTTGTGATGTCCACCAGTCCCTCCATGAGAAGCCCTACATCCGTTGCGCGAGCAGACGGCGGTAGATGTGCGGCTTGTGGCGGTTGCCGAATCCCTTCACGACGATGCCCTGCTCTGTCCGCCGGTAGACGATGCGGGTGTCGGCCTTGGCCCCGCGGGCACGGTGGTGCTGGAAATGGAACGAGCTCCATGCGGACAGATCGTATTTGAGCCGCGTCCCCTCGACCTTTCCCGACACGAGATCGTCCATCGCCGTGCATACGGCGAGCGTGGCCCGCATGAACTCCTCCTCGTCGGGCCACGCCTGGGCCATGAGCACGACGTCGTCGACCAGATCGTCAGGGTTCATGGACAACCCCCCGACCCGGGAGATCATGACGACGGCGTCACGAATGACGGTTCGGGAGATCACCGCGGCCCGCCCTTCGCGACGACGCCCATCAGCATGTCGGCCCTGGCATCGAAGCTGGCGAGCGCGGCATCGATCAGCCCGCGCCCCGACTCGACGTCGGTGCGCGCCTGCCGGGCCACGAACATGTCCCTCACCGAAAGAGTCTCCAGCTCGTCCTCGTAAGCGTCGAGCGAGTCCAGCAGGTCGTTCATCGCGTCCACGGACACGATGAAGCCGGCCGTGTCGGAACGGTCCATGAGCTGGAGCACGCCGTTGTCGTCCAACCTGCGCCGCCATGCGTTCGACCGGCCGAGGTCCGTGAGCGTCACCTTGGAATCGGGATTCGCCGCCTCACGCAGCGCGTCGGCGCGCTCCCTGGTGATGGATGCCATGACAACCCCCTTTACGAAAAACAATCGGAATCTATTTCGAATAGTACTTCGTGTTGCAATACTTAGCAACCATCGTAGGAAAATGTGGCCGGCTTGAGAATCAGGCACTCGAAGCCTGTACCGTCGGTGTGGTCCACATAAGGGACGACGTGGTGGAGGGGCGGCCACATGGAAGGATCTGCAGTCTGACGTTCCTTCGTGATCCGTCAAGGTTCCCCCGGGGATTACGGTATGCCATCATGGGGGACGGGGCATGATCATTGGAATGCCAACGATTCCGACGTCCTTATCCAAGTCGGGTTCCCAGGTTCCGGAATCGTGTGAGACTTTTCTGGAAAGGTTCGCCGACTGATTACCGACTCGTCCAAGTGGCGGACTTCATCTGCACTATCGAATTGACTGCCCGCAAGTACGACAACCATGAACAGACGGCGACTGATGAACGGTTCTTCGGCTCGGCTCGCACATTCAAGAAGAACTATCTGCAACAGGTGCGCAGACACCTGCTACCAGTCCGATGGCAGCATCGGGAATTCCCATTCCAGACTCGCGTATACTTCGCAGTAAGCCAACCCCGCTGGGGAAATGGAAGTGAGAGCCGGACGCCCCGAGTATCTTGGGGGCCGGCTCTCGCGTTATCTATACACATGCAGGGATGTATTCGCCACTGTTTTCCCAGGCACCGCAGCCTTGTGAACTGAATCCAGCTACACCGTCAGGAATAGTGACCATCGACTCGGCTCAGCGTTCGCGCCAGCGCAGAACGGCGTAGACGAACGCAAAAGCGAGCAGGACGGCGGCCGCGACGAACACGGCCCTCAGCGAACCGTCCAGCGAGGGCATGAAGGTGGCGACCACGCCGAACACCGCCACTCCAATCGCGCCGCCGACCTGACGGAACGTGTTGAACACCGCACTGGCGATGCCCGCCTGCCTCTGGTCCACGCTCACCAACACCAGTCCGGACAGCGCCGGCGTGACCAGAGCGCCGCCGAGTCCGACGACGCTCAGCGCCACGGCGATCACCCATGCGGGCATCGGTGCGGGAACGAGCACGGCGGCGAGGAATCCGACCGCCATAGCGATCAGGCCGAAAGACACGGCGAACCGGGTTCCCATCGAATTGATGATCTGCCCACTGAACACATTGGTGACCACCATCACCACCGCCGAGGGGATGAACACCAGTCCGGCGGTGAACGGGCTCATGCCCTGCTCGCTCTGCAGGAACAGGGTGGAGATGAAGACCATGCCGAACCAGTTGAAGATCATGATGAATCCGACGATCAGCGAGATGCGCATGCCGTCGTTGCGGAACAGCCCCAACGGCACCATCGGATGCGCGACCTTGGCTTGGGAGACCACGAACAGCACGAGCGCCACGACGCCGATCGCGAGCAGAGCGATCGTCACCGGGGACGAGAAGCCCAGGGAGCCGATCTCGATGACTCCCGCCACCAATGCGGCCAGCCCGATCAACGCCAGCGTCTGGCCGAGCCAGTCGAACGAGATGGCGCGGGTGGGCGACGGCGCGACCTTCGGCGCGAGCGCGAGCACGATCAGGCAGAACGGCACGTTCACCGCGAAGATCAGACTCCAGTGAATCGGCGTCAACAGGCCGCCGAACAACGGGCCGAACGCCGAGGCGGACGCCGAGCCCGCGCCCCACAGCCCCAGCGCGAACGCACGGCGACGGGGATCGGGATTCGCCTCGTTGATGAGGGCCATCGACGCCGGCAGAATCAGTGCGGCGGCCACGCCCATCACGCAGCGGCCGATGATGAGCACCAGCATGCTCCATGCGAAGGTGCTCAGCAGTGAGGCCGCACCGAACAGCGCCGTGCCGAAGAAGAACATGCGCTTCGCGCCGAACCTGTCCGAAAGACTCCCGGCAAGCAACAGCAGCGAGGCGAACAGCAGCGTGTAGCCGTCGATCATCCACTGCTGCAGGGCCATGTCGCCGCCGAGTTCGGCAGTGATGGTGGGCAGGGCCACGTTGACGATCATCGTGTCCATACCGGTCAGGAAGAACGCCAAAGACGTGGCGAACGTGGTCACCGCGGCGCTGTGACGGGCCGTACGACGCAATAGACGTCCGAAACGCAGTCCACGCACCTCCTCCTCATGCACGAAGTCCAAGGTCCCGGATTCGTTGATTGTTGTCATTCTCACCTATGCTTTACCGATTGATTATTTCTATTTGGTTGTTGCAGTCATCATGGTATGCCCGGCGATTCGTTTGAAACAGCGGATTATAAGTGCTTTTCATTTACTCTGTATAAACCAATGGTTTACACAGAACGCAATACCTCCAAGTCGATTGGAGAAAAATTCCGGGGCGCGACCGGCGGCACGGAGGGGACTCCTCCCCACCACTGCAACCGAACACATCGAATACGACGGCAGACTCGTGATCCGCGTATGGGCCCCGGCCGGCCCCGCCGTCATCAGCTTCAAGCACGTGATCTACGACCGGGTGGCCGATGTCGACCGCCGCATCACTAGCGAGACGCAGATCGCGCAGATGCACATCCGCAAACAGAACCATTTCAGCGAACAGCGCGTGTACCGGTACCTGAAACCATCCGACTCCCGATTCGACCTGCTGCCGCGCGTACGCAAGATGGCCGCCCTGATGCTGCTCGGCAGCGGCATGCGCAACCTGTACAAGTACTCGAAGCCCTACTCCGGCAAGGACCCCGTACTGGACGACGGCGACGTGTTCGAGGCGTTCGTCCCCGTGCGCTGGGTGGAGGGCAACACTGCCGAAGACGATTTACCTGCTCGCGATACGCCGAACCATGATCCCGATGAACAGGTAAACGACCCAAGTGAAACTGTAAATGAAACTGTAAACGGCATCGTACCAAGGGAGTGGCGTCTTCTGGAACTGCTTCGCGAGAATCCGGCGATCACGTACCGTCAGGCGGCGATCGCGCTGGACGTGTCCTACACCACCGTATGGCGCACGTTCCGGGCGATGCAGGAAGCCAAACTGATCGAACGCACCGGCTCGGACAGGCGCGGCACATGGCGAATCCTCACCCCGCCGCAACCATCCCATGAATGACGCGAAGCCCCGTCACGACGCGCCGTAGACCGGTAACGGAGGTGGCACGGCAAACGCATGACAGCCCACAAACCCAAGCGACAGTAGGTCTAAGTCACCATGAAGGTTGGGGTCTCGTATCCTCCGTCATCGCCGGAACCCTTATTTTCCAAAGGATTTCGGCTTTTGCTTAGCTTTCTCACAGGTTCCGGTGCTATTACTTTCCGCTCATTTCGGAGCCTCGCTCGCGGTACCCCGTACGGGCACCGCACTGACCCCACCCGCATGAACTGTTGAGCATGTTGCCTCGCGCACCCACCCAATCCCCAAAAGACTGGATTCCCAGACACCGGAGAAGTCTCGCCATCCTTGTTTCCCAGTAGAATTGAACAGTTATCTGTTCTATTAAGGGAGAAGAACAATGGCGTTGAATACCACGCAACTGGAGCGTTACTATAATGCGTCCATCGGAGAAGTATACGGGGCGATGAAGCGCTATCTGGAATCAGGGCAGTCCCGCTTCACTTTGAAGAACGCCGATGATTTATCGTGCTCATGCACGTTCTCGTCGGGTATCAGCATGACCACATGGGGAGAGAACTTGACAGCCTCGGCTGTCCCCAGCGGGGATGGCACCTTGGTTAGACTCACTGTGGCCGGGAAACTGGGGTCAACGGCAGCCGGGTTCCAGAACTCCCACAACGTCACCATCGCGGATGAATTCTTCTCAGGAGTGTCCGGAGTTCTTTCTGAGAGTGACGCAGAACCGCGAGACACACAAGAGCAATCAGTCCCGGCTGCATATGCAACGCCTCAAGCTCCCGAGGAGACACAAACGGGGAAAGAAACGATCTCAGAACTCACCTCAAGCGAAGATGCCACCGCAGAGGTCAAGACAAAAACGGATTCCCCGTTTTCTATCACAAAAGAATCAGACCAGCCGAAAGTTAAAGACATTTGGAATAAGTATCATTTTCAGATAGTGGTTGTCTCAATTATAGTTGTTGCAATAATACTGATTTATGCAATTGCAACTGTTGCATCACACAATGCTCAAAGCAGGGGACGATTCGAGGTTGTTCAGAAAGTGTCCACTGCCTGCAATCGAGACAACAAGATTAAGGTACTGTCTGACGGCGATTATTCCAATGAACCTGCCTTGCAAATGGTATGGAGCAGCATCCCAGACCGTGAAATTCTTGAATGCATAGCAGCTAATACCGGAATGAGCGAGAATACCATAGACACCATAGGGTATTCATCTTCATCAAAGGATAATTCATCAACCCAGTGGAAAGATTGGAAGGCAGCATGGACTCTCGATGACGATACCATGTATGCCACAATCACAGTGCAGTATCTGGGTACCGGGAGAAACTCTTTCAAGGGTAAAGCAACTTTAAAAGATTTTACGAATAAAGAGGACGAATCTGCTGATACAGAAGAGGAAGAGTCCGAACCGCAGCCCTTCGCTATTGGCATGAACTGTTATGTTACTTCCGGTGATGGAGATTTATCAACTCACACAGAACATATTGATGGCGTCACAAGCCAGAATTTCAGGGACACAGTATGGAAAACTGGCAAATCAGTTAGTTGCAATGCCGAGGACAAAGATTCAACGGCCACCGGAGAAAAGAACACCACTGATTACGAAGCTCTGAAAACAGCATATGGAGACCATGCCAACGATACCGAATATGGTATGGGCGCTTTGTATAGTGAATGCGCTTCCACTTCGTTTATTCAGCTAAGCCTGCAAACAATGAGCGAAAGTCAAGCGCAAGAACTGCTGGGAGCACTTATACTGTGCCCCGACCACCCACGTGCTGAAGAAATCAAACAAAAGGCCGAAGCCGATGTAGCGCGCCAAAACGAAATTCAGACCAAACGCCAGCAAGGCCTAATCAAAGATGAGGGAACATATAAAGTTCCCTCGGAGATGTCTACCGGAACATGGAAAACCATGAGCGAAAAGGTCACGAACTGCTACTGGGAGATGCAGGATGCAAATGGACAGATTTATGACAACAACTTTACATCTGCTGGCATAGCTCAAACGATTACCATACCGAACGGCGTCGCCGGTTTCAGCTCCAATGGATGTGGAGCCTGGGAAAAGCAATGAGTAATTTCATAAATTTTATTCCAATAAATGAGAGCAAGGCGTTCTTATCACGGGAATAAACACCTCGGGGACATGCAGCAAATCGCTGCATGTCCCCGTAAATTAAAAAAACTCTAGACGCCGTCATTGGTATTACACCAAGCACATGACCGGGGGTTTACGGCGCATGGCCACCGCCCGTAATATAAGAAATCATCGAAGAAATTCCGATGATTCCTCATGGACCTGAAGAATCATCAATTTTCTCAGCCGAGAAAACGAATCTTCTTCTACATTAATGAGCGCATGCAAGCCCCCCCGGGAGAACCAGCAACCTGCTCCAGCCGCCAATCGGACACTACCGACGTGTTCGAGGCGTTCGTCCCCGTGCGCTGGGTGGAGGGCAACACTGCCGAAGACGATTTACCTGCTCGCGATACGCCGAACCATGATCCCGATGAACAGGTAAACGACCCAAGTGAAACTGTAAATGAAACTGTAAACGGCATCGTACCAAGGGAGTGGCGTCTTCTGGAACTGCTTCGCGAGAATCCGGCGATCACGTACCGTCAGGCGGCGATCGCGCTGGACGTGTCCTACTCCACCGTCCGAAGAACCTTCCAGGCAATGCGGGAATCCGGAACAATCGAACGCACCGGCTCGAACCGGCGCAGCACATGGCGAATCCTCACCCCACCGTAGCCGTCCCATGAATGACGCGAAGCCCCATCACGACACGCCGCGGACGAGGTAACGAAGATGGCACGGCGAGCGCACGACAGTCCGAAAACCCAAAGCGACAGCATGACTGATCATCAACCAACCCACACCCGAACCTAGGAACCTTACCCACACCCACTTCCCAGGTTCCTAGGTATCTTCCTAAGTACTGAAACGACTTCCCAAGTTCGGACGATGCCCAGTACAAAGCACCCACACAGGCACATCCGCCAGCACATCACTTTCGCCTGGTAAAGCCACCGATCGTATAGCGCGCCCCCTTGCCACGGCCAATGACTCTCAGCTTCCCACCCTTGACAAGCTTGGACAGCTGGTAGTACGCCTGATTCGCATCGACATGCAGCAGTTCCATGACATCCGCCCGCGTGACATCATTCTGCTCTGCAACCAATTTCATAATGAGCTCTGGCCATCGCACACGGTCGATGCCCGTCTGACGTACGTACTCGATGGTCTTACCGGTGCGCCGGTAGACCGTGGACCCCAAAGTGTATGCCCGCCGAGAACCGTTGCCGGAACCTTCAATCATGCCGGATTCCGTAAGCTGCCCCAGCATAGCGCGCAGACGCTGCTCACTCATATCGAGTTCCTTGTTCATGGTCTCGAACGTGCAGCGCCGTTCGTTCCTGAGCATATTCAGAATCAGCAGACCGTTGACCGGCATGGTCTTACCGGTGCGCTCCTGTTCCTCGACAAGCATCCGCACGAATTCGACGTCGGGTGCGCTGCGCTGCAGGTACACGGACACGTTGCGCTCATTCGACGCCGTGTAATCGGGCAGGGGACGTCCATAGTGCAGCGACCCTTCGTAGATGCGATCGATGCCGCGCCCCGTACGCTCGGCCAATCCGGTTCGTTTCAGAGCATCCATTAGGCAGGGATTGCGACCATGCGGTTCGGCGGTAAGCAGATTATGGATGTTGATGCCCTCCACAAACCCGCCGGGATTGGCGATGGTAAGCCCCGCATCATCCAACTGCACACGCACACGTCCCAGCAGGGTGTAGTCACGATGGCCGAAGGCGTTCACCAGCGCCTCTCGGAACGCCCGATGATCGAATTCCGGCACCATCGTTGAGAACAGACCGACGGATAGCTCGACGCTTGGATTCCAAGGAGAGAACATGTCGTTGATTTGCTCGATGGTCTTCAGCAACGGTCCGGCATAGTCTTGGTTGACTTTGATATCCGTACCAGACATGACTTGGAAAGACGCCCGATGAGTCGGAACGAAGCGTTTCAGAGACTCCCCCTTGCCCAGCAGCAGCAAACCGGTCAGCGTCGGCATGGTCTTGCCATCGACGGTCACCGTCAATTGCAGGGATTTCTCCAGCTCCTCATCGGTCAATTCCAACAAATTACGGTCACTGGATTGGTAGGCGCCGATGATCCGGCGCAGACGGTCGCGTTCAAGGGGATCGAAATCATCACGGGTCGCATCCGGCACCGGCTGCGCGGAAAAGTCCAAACGCCCCAAATCGGACAGGCGCGTGGCGATCTCGTACGGGTACATCGGCACGCTCTCCGGCGTACCATCCACCTTCATACGGCGTCGCAACACCTTGCCCGACTTGGTCGAGACCACGCTGCGGGATTTCGGCACGTCGATCTGCATCACCGGCGTCTTCTCCGTCCCAACGATCTGCGCACGAGCGGAAACCGGAGGAACCGTACGGTTGGCAATCATCGCCGACAAACCGACCGCATCCTGATGCACTTTGTCGATGCCGGTCGGCGTGCCGTCATCCTCGACGCCCAGATACACCGTACCGCCATCCGAGTTCGCCAACGCCACAACGGCATCAAGTAGATCGTCATCCGGCAAACGCTTCAAATCGCTTTTGAACTCGAGCGACAACGTTTCCTTGCCATATTCATGTGCCATAAAGGGATCCAATCCGACGCATTCTTCTTGATACACTGAATTTTACACTGAATTCAGTGTTTAATAACTGAATTCAGTGTATTCAGTGAAACATTCAGCGAAAGCCGCGCTACGACGACAGCACCGAAGCAAACGGCTTGAGCGCGGCCCCGCCCCCGGCCGCAACCATCCCGGCAATGACGCGAAGCCCCATCACAACGCGCCGCGGCCCGTCGCACCGGATGGCAACCGGAAAGCCCCGGAGGGGCGTACACACGGAACAGGGCGAATGCCACCGGAACGGAAGGAAGAATGGAAAGATAGACGAATGAAAGGATGAACGGATGAGTGGAGGGGCGCGGGAACATGACCAAGTACGAGCAGATCAGACGATTCGTTGACGCGCATCCCGGACAGGCCGCAATCATCAGGCACGAGACGCCGATCGTCGACTTGGCATCCGGGGCGAAGGTGTTCGACGTCGCCAAGGCGGCCGCCACCTACATCGTCGAAGCGAAGGAGGGCGTCTTCGCCGTCGTCGCGGCCGCCACCGGGCACCTGAGATGGCGACAGCTCGGCCGCGCATTGGGATTGCATCAGATTCATCTGGCCGCGCCGGAACTGGTCAGGGAACGCACCGGCTATGACGTCGGCACAGTAGGGCCATTGTTCCTCGACGGCGTGCGCATGTTCTTCGACGAACGACTGCTCACGCACGACAGCGTGTACTGCGGCACCGAGGACGCGCATCACACGCTGGCCATCGCGCCGCAGCTCATCATCGATGCCAACGACGTCGCCGGCTATTTCGACAGCGACGAATATCTGAAGCCGTAGCCTCACCTGATACTTCCCGCCAAGGTCTTCCCAACACGGGCCCATTCCCATATGCTTAGGGCCCATGAGCGAACGCAATGCAACGACCATCACGGAATCGCAATTGCCGCAGGCCGACCGCGAAGCCGAACACATGCAGGGCCATTGGGTGCTGGCCAAACTCGGCAAACGCGTGCTGCGGCCGGGCGGCGAAAAACTCACCAAACGCATGCTCGCGCACACGACGATCGCCGACAAACGCGTGGTGGAGTTCGCCCCGGGTCTCGGCCGCACCACACGACTCATCCTGGGCGAAGGTCCGGCCGGATACACCGGCGTCGACCGCGACGAACAGGTCGTGGACATCATCGGCCCGCTGGTCGCGCCGCAGGGAGGCTCCTGCATCCGTTCCGACGCCGCGCACACGGGCCTGCCGGGCACATCGGCGGACGTGGTGGTCGGCGAGGCGATGCTCACCATGCAGTCCGAGCGCGGCAAGCGCGCGATCATCGGCGAGGCGCATCGTCTGCTGAAACCAGGCGGACTGTACGCGATTCACGAGATGGGTCTCGCACCGGACGATCTGGATGAATCGGTCAAGGACGCGATCCGCGGGGATCTCGCCCGGGCCATCAAGGTCAACGCGCGTCCGCTGACCGCCGCCGAGTGGCGGGAATTGCTCGAATCGGAGGGATTCGAGGTGCTGTGGACCGGCGCCGAACCGATGGCGCTGCTGAAGATGCGCCGCAATCTGGCGGATGAGGGCATCGGCGGCGTGCTGCGCATCATGCGCAACGTGCTGACGCACGCGGACCTGCGCGCGCGGGTGATGCAGATGCGTCGCGTGTTCAACACGTACGGCGACACACTCACCGGCATCGCGTTCGTGGCGCGCCGCAAGGACTGACGCACGTTGCCACCCGCACGCGCGGTTAAGCTGGCATGTACACGATTCGTCCCGCACGAACGGCATGCCGGCATCGCCGCCGAAACGGACCGCGGGCGGAAGACGGTAATCGATGGAACAACAAGGACAGGAGCTCCGATATGACCGACAATACGCACGACGACCAGCCAACCCAGCCGACCCAGCAGACCCAAACGGACCAGCCGAACCAGCCGATGGTGATGGAGTCCATCGACGATCTCGCGCCGATGGTCGCCGTGCAGCCGGAGGCCACGGTGTCACGCACCGTGATGCAGGTGGAAGGCGCCAACGTGGTGCTGTTCTCCTTCGACAAGGGGCAGGAGCTCAGCGAGCACACCGCCGCCATGCCGGTGCTCGTGCAGTGCCTCGAAGGCCACCTCCAAGTCACCGGCGGCGGCAAGACCGTAGACCTTGTGCCGGGCGGTATCCTGCACTTCCCGACCCGCCTGCCGCACGCGGTCTACGCCGTCGAGCCCTCCAAGATGATGCTGATCATGATGCGCCGATGACCTCGTGGCCGCGTGGCGAACCCCGGCGGCAGCCAGCGTGTAAGCCAACGTGGCGGACGGCCAACGGCCATGCGGGACCGGAACCGAAAGGCTCCGGTCCTTACTCATTGCACTCATTGCACGGGCGAAATCCGCCCCGCGGCCACCCTCCGACGTTACGCGCCACCTCCCACCGGCGGGAGGAAGAAACGAGGGACGGCTCGCACGCGCCACCTCCCACCGGCGGGGGCAATACGAGACGCCATGCGCGCACCATCATTGTGAATATATTCATTGACTTTATTCAGTGAATATCGTACAATATTCATCAGATGGCACCAAGGAGGCGCGGCATGGGCATACGACAGGAAGCGAAACAGCAGTCACGGCAGAAAATCGTCGACGCCATGCGCGCGCTGCTGCGGGAACGGGACGCAATCGACATCACCATCGAAGACATCACAACCCGGGCGGGAGTCGCGAAAGGCAGTTTCTACACCCATTTCAAACGCAAAGAGGATGTCGTCTCCGTCATCGCGATGGAACAGTACAACGCGGCGATGGAAAGCGCACTGAACCTCACCGGAGACGTCTGCGAGCGCATCGGCGAATACCTGACCTGTTCGGCGAGGATCATCGACGGCAACACACTGCAAGTGGCGCAAAACTGGATGAAAAGCGTGACCGCTCCCATCGACGGCGAACACGGCGGCGCGGATAAATTCCGATTCGACTACGACAACATCTCCCGACTGCTCGACGCAGGCCGACAGCGCGGGGAATTGGCTGAAGACGCACCAATCGACGCGCTGTGCGCAATCATCATGAACTGCTATTACGGCGCAGTGGCCGACTGGTGCATCACCGGCGGCACGCAGGATCTCATCGAGAACATGAGTGCCTTCTGCGCATACGGGCTCAGACCGATCATCAACCACTACCAATCAGGAGGCAACGCACAATGAGCACCGACACCAAACCCGGCACCAACGTCAATGCGGCCGATGCGACGCATCGCACCATCACGCTGAACGACGGCAATGTCATCCCAACGATCGGCTTCGGGGTATTTCAAATCCCGAACGACGGCAGCACCTACAAGGCCGTGCGCGAGGCGCTGGACGCGGGGTATCGGCACATCGACACCGCCACGGCGTATTTCAACGAGGAAGAGGTCGGCAAGGCCGTCCGGGACAGCGGCATCCCGAGGAGCGACATCTTCGTCACCAGCAAACTGTGGCTGTCGCATTACGGATACGAGCGTGCGAAGATCGGCATCACACGTTCGCTGAACAAGCTGGGACTCGACTACATCGACCTGTATCTCGTCCATCAACCGTACGGCGACGTGCCGGGCGCATGGAAGGCGCTGGAAGAGGCGAAGGCGGCCGGCACGATCCGGTCCATCGGCGTTTCCAATATGACGCCGCGCATCTGGAACAGCTTCGTGCCGCAGTTCGACGTCAAGCCAGCGGTCAATCAGATCGAATGGAATCCCTTCGTGCAACAGAAGGAGATCCGCGCAATCATGGCGCCAAGCGACACGAAGGTCGAGGCGTACTTCCCGCTGGGCCACGGCAACGCGGAACTGCTCAATAATCCGGTCATCACCGCTCTTGCGCACAAGTACGGCAAGAACGCGGGGCAGATCTGCATCCGTTTCGAGGTGCAGGAGGGCGTCGTCACCCTGCCGAAGTCCACGAATCCCGAACGCATCAAGGGCAATCTGGATGTATTCGATTTCGCGTTCACGGATGAGGAGATGGCATCGCTCCGCGGTCTCGACACCGGCAAGCCCTCCCACAACCCTGACGCCGAGGGTGTGGGCGACATGCTGCTGAAGGCGTTCCCGGTCGAGGACTGAGACGCAGCCGGAGCGGGGGTCGAGCCGGGAATCGACGGCTCGACCCCGCGCCTTACCAGCGCACGGAAATGCGTTCGTTGACGTGCGCGGCCTCCGGCGCCGCCGTTGCCTCGTCGATGATGGCGATGGCGTAGTCGGCGTAGCTGATCGCGCTCTCACCGGTCGCCTCGTTCGCGGTGAACTCCTCGCCGGCCAGCACGTACTTGCCGGTGCGCGGGCCGTCGGCCTGGAAGTCGGCGGCCGGGGAGACGTACGTCCACTTCACGTCGCTGCGTTCGCGCAGCGCGGCGAGCGATTCGCCCATCGCGGTGGCGAGCGGCAGGAACGCGGCCGGGAAACCGTCGGTCTGGCTCAGCTGCACGGTGTGCTCGGGATCGACGTACAGGCTGCCGGCACCGCCGACCACGATCAGTCGCGTATCGGTGCCGGAGAGGATGTCCGCGAGATGCTTGAGCGACGTGGAGTGCTGCGGGAACGTGTCCGGCGTCCACGCGCCGAACGCGTCGACGACCACGTCGAAACCGGCGAGATCGGCGGCGGTCAGGTCGAACAGGTCCTTGACGATGGCGTGCTGCGCGACGGTCTTGTTCTCGCCGCGCACGACGGCGGTCACGTCAAGTCCGCGATCGACGGCCTCCTTGACGATGAGACGGCCGGACTTGCCGTTGGCGGCGACGACTGCGATGGTCTTGGTCATGGTGTGCTCCTATTCGGTGATTCGTCGCGCTTGTCGTGCGCGATATCTGATTGTCTTCGTCGGAGATCTTGCGACCCCGCCGTTGGAACAGTACGATATTGGAGTACTGCCCTTTAGGGAAGAAGGCACTTTAAAGTGCTATAGTTACCAAAAAGGAACTATTGGATGATTCCAACGATTATGCGAGGCGCCAATATGGTCGATGTCAACACGCTCCCGGCGTGTCCTGTGGAGACGACGCTCACGCTGATCTCCGACAAATGGAAGATCCTCATCGTGCGCGACCTGCTCACGGGCACCAAACGGTTCAGCGAACTGCGCCGTTCGATCGGGCACATCTCGCAGAAGGTACTCACCTCGAACCTACGTCAGATGGAGGCCGACGGGCTTGTGCATCGCGAGGTTTACCCCGAAGTGCCGCCGCGCGTCGAATACTCCCTGACCGACACCGGTCATAGCCTCAAAACCGTCATCGACGCTCTATGGAACTGGGGAGAGGACTACAAGGCCAAGCTCGCCGCCTAGGCTTTCGTCGCCCGACATGGAGACAAACGCGATCGGCCATCTGCGGGAATGTTTCGCACCGCCGCGAGGACGACACGCGCGACGCCGAGTTGCACCATGCGCGATCTCGTGCCATGATGTCCAAGTTGCCCGACGCGGTCAGGCCGAACGGCCCGCCGCAAGGGAAGCAGGAACGCGGATTCCCCGATCAATTGAGGACCGCTATCCGCAACGCCCCGATAGCTCAGTGGTAGAGCACTTCCTTGGTAAGGAAGAGGTCGTGAGTCCAATTCTCACTCGGGGCTCTCCGAACCATCGTCCGTTCCGGGCATTGCCCGCCGACGATTGGAACGGACGACCACGCCACGCCGAACACCAACTTGGCGTGTCGCACCGGTTGCGTCATACGCAACGTAGTGTATATTGGTCGGTCGTTGCATGAGATACGGCAACGCACTGAGCTCGCCCCTGTAGCTCAGTTGGTTAGAGCAGCTGACTCTTAATCAGCGTGTCCAGGGTTCGAATCCCTGCGGGGGCACCGCCAAGACCGGAATCGCAAGATTCCGGTCTTTTGCGTTTCGCACACTGGATGCCGGAACCGCGGCAGCAGGGCCACGCGGCCGGCACCCCGATCCACGACCACCCTCCGGCGCTACGCTCCACCTCCCGCCAGCGGGAGGAAGACGAGGGCACGCGCCACCTCCGCCAACGGGAGGAAGAGATGGCGTATAGCACGCTGTCTCACGCCGGCCGGTTATCGGCACCCCGATCTGAGCCGCCAGCCCGATGATCCCGCCTCGCGGACACCCTCCGGCGCTACGCGCCACCTCCCGCCAGCGGGAGGAAGAGAGCCGGTTTCACGTGAAACATGTGAAACATACCGGATGTGAAACATGTGAAACACGTGAAACCTGAGGCGTGAAACATGCGCGACCTCAAGCACGATAGGCGCGGGACGACACACGGCAACATGTGCAGCCGCCAGCGGCACATCAATCCGACACGACGCCGCCCAACAGGACGGTCGCGTTCGCTCGCCGCCGACGCCATCGAGCGAACAACAAGCATGCCGCCTGCGTCTCAGACGAGACGCAATCTCGCGCGAAACGCACTCTCATGCGAAAACGCAATCTCGCGCGAAACGCGGACAACATGGCATCGCGGTCACTCGCCGTCGACCACCGGAATCCACTTGCCGTAACCTTCGACCTCCATACGCGAACGCGGCACGAACCGCAGCGAAGCCGAATTCATGCAGTAACGCAGGCCGCCACGATCGGCGGGACCGTCCTCGAACACGTGGCCAAGGTGGATCTGCGTGTCCGCCGTGCGGATCTCGATACGCGGGCGTCCCGGCACGCGATCGTCGGCGTGCTCGGTCAGCGACGAAGCCTCAATCGGCTTCGAGAACGCGGGCCAGCCGCAGCCGGAATCGAACTTGTCGCGCGACGAGAACAGCGGCTCTCCGCTTACGATGTCCACGTAGATGCCCGGCTCGAACGTGTGGTCGTACTCGTTGACGAACGGGCGCTCGGTGGCGGCGTTCTGCGTCACCGCGAACTGTTCGAGCGTCAGGTCCCAGATCCTCTCCACGTACTTCTGGCGGCGCTTCACGTTCGCAATCGCGGCGAGCGGAATATGACAGTAGCCGCCGGGATTGTTCACCAGATAATCCTGATGATGCGCCTCCGCCGGGTAGAAGTTGCGCAACGGCTCGATGAGCACGGCCGGACGCTGCGGCTGACGGTCGATCAGCTGCTCGATCGCCGCGATGTAGGTCGACTGCTGCGCCTCGGACGTGAAGAACATGCCGGTACGGTACTGGCGGCCGGAATCCTCGCCCTGACGGTCCACAGAGAACGGGTCGATGACCTCCAGGAACAGCAGCGAAAGCGTGCGCAGGCTCACACGCTCCGGGTCGAAGGTCACTCTCACGGTCTCGGCGGCGTCGGTCTCCCCCGCGCACACCTGCTCGTAGGTCGGGTTCTCGACGGTGGACTGCGCGTAGCCGACGGTCGTGTCGGTCACGCCGTCCACGTTCTGGAAGTAGCGTTCCAGCCCCCAGAAGCAGCCGCCCGCGAAGTAGGCGACAGCCACGCCACCCGTCACATCGTTCCTGTTCTCGTTCGTATCGGTCATACGCCCAAGACTACCGGCGCAGCGCCCGGAGCATGCCCGCTATCTCGCCGGGCGTGACGGACGGCACGTAGGCGTGCGTCACGGCCAGGCCGATCTGCGCGAGCTTCGCCGCATCCGGGTAGCACACGTACACCGGCTCCTCACTCGGCTGGAACTTGCGCTTGAAGTTGAACAGCGAATGGAAGCCATACGCGGGCTCCATCCAGTCGGCCACGAGCTGGAGCGCGTGCTGCAGCACCTCGACGCCCGGGTCCATGCGCCCGTCGCCGGCCTCACCGTCGCCGGCCTCACTACCAGCCTCACCGCCGGCCTCACCAGCCTCGACGCCGCCCGGCAGCGTATTGTCCCGCTCTGGGTTCATCCCCGCCAGCGGCGCGGCGGACAGGCTCATGAACTCGACCGCCTGCCCCGGCGAAGCCTTCCCCTCGCCGCGCCCCTCGCCGCGCAACCGTTCCGCCATGCGCGCAATCAGGAACTCCATCACGCCGTTCGGACTGTCCGGACGATGCCGCATGAAGTCGAGCGTCCATCCGACGATCCGCCCGTCACGCCACGTGGGCAGCCAGCTGGTCACGCCGAGCACACGCCCGTCCGCGTCGACCGCATACAGCAGCCGCACGCGCGGGTCACGCAGCTCCTCGACGCCGCCCAAGGTGAACTTCATCTCCGGCAGCGCCTTGCCCTGCGCCCACTCCTCGGAGATGTCCTCGATCTGCTCGCGCACGTCGAGCGGCGCATCGAGGAACGTGGAGCACACGTCTACGACGCCCTGCCGCTTCGCCTTGTTGATGGCGGTGCGGATGTCCTGCCACTTCTTGCCGGTGGTCTTCCACTGCCGCGGGTCGACGACCATCTCGCCGCCCACCTCGATCGACTGCCATCCCATCGCGAGCAGCCGGTCGCGCTGTCCGCGATGCACCGCGTAGAACGCGGGCGTCAGCGACCGCGACGCGCAATACCTGGAGAACGCGGTCAGATCGTCATCCCATTCCGCGGGATCGCCGAACGGCCCGGTGCAGGTGAGCGCCACGCCGCCCCACACGCGGTACGCGATCGCGGACCGTCCGGAATCGGACATCCAATACTCGTTGCCCTCCCACGTGGTCATGAAGCTCATCGACTCGCCACCGGCCTCGACGAGCCGTTCCGCGCGGGCGTGCGCGCGCTCGTCGACCGCCGTCACGTCGCCCGTCCAACGCACGACGACCACCAGCACGACGATCCAGAACACGAGCCCCACGCCCTGGTACACAATCGACGCAAGCGGCGTGACCGGCACGAACGCGAGCCGCACGTGACTGAGGAACCCGATCGGCAGGAACCGTCCCGGCAGCTCGGCGAGCAGCGTCGCGGCCGTGGCGCGCGGCGCGAACTCGCCCGGAAGCGCGAGACCGTACAACAGGTACACGGCCGTGCATGCGAGCAGCGCGAGCACGCACGCCGCGACGCCGCCGGCGAGCCGCCGCCATCCGACGCGCACCGGGAACCGGCGCAGACCGACGAACAGCGCCGCGGCGAACGCGAACGGCGGCAGCACGTTCGCGACGCACGCGGCGAACGCGCCATGGTCGACGAGCGAGTAGACGCCGTCCGGCGCGAACCGCAGCGGCACGACGAGATAGTAGGCGACCGCGACGCCCGCCGTGACGAGATTGACGGCGATGGAGACGACTGCGGCGAACCGACGGCCGCGGTACAGGCCCCACGCGAGCACAAGCGTGACGGCGGTGGGCAGCAGCGAGCGCAGCACCGCGCCGGGCATCGACGTGCGCAGCAGGTCGAACTGGAGGAAGCAGTCGGTGCGCGTGAAGCCGGCGATGCAACGGGCGAGCGTGCCGTCGTCGGCCGCGGCCGGGCTCATGATGAGTCCCAGCGTGCTCAATGGCCCGGCGTGCGTGTGCGCGGTGATGGCGAGCACCGGGCCGAGCGCGAGCACGACGGCGATCGCGGCGTAGAGACGGCGGATCTCGTATGAGGTGCCGCGCAGCCAGTACCAGCGGGTTTCGGCGGCGTCAGCGGAGTCAGCGTTCGACGCGCCGACCGTCGCACCATGCGTCGCGTCGAGCACGCCGACGCGACGCTCGCGCTGGCGCATCACCGCGCCGGCGACGTGTCCGATGACCGCGGTGGCGAGGATGCAGTAGCCGCCGGGATTGCCGCTGTACAGCAGCGTGACCAGGATCGCCACGTAGCCGACGAGCCGGATGCGCTGCCGCCACAGGTGCGTGCAGTACGCGCTGGCGGCCATCAGCGCGCCGACCGGCAGGGTGAGCGGGCTCAGCACGAACGAGATGCGTTCGACGATGCGGGTGTCGTGCAGCAGCGAGCCGGTCGCAGCGCACAGGGCGAGCCCGACGATCACACCGCCGAGCGCGCATGCGACGGCGATGCGCACGGTGCGCGCGCGGCCCATCCACCGTTCGGCGATGGACAGCATGACAAGCCACAACGCCGCGTCAATGACCAATTGGATGACGCCGCGCGCGAGGAACAGCGAACACAGGAGCTTGCCGAGGCTGAACTCGGCCATGCTGGTGTGCAACCGCAACGGGAAGTCGAATCCAGTGACGGCCGCCACAATCCAGGCGACGAGGTTCACCACCGCGAACGCGAGCGTCGCGGCGACGGCGAACCGGTGCGACGCCGCCCATCGCCGCGCGTCGCCGGCGAGCGCCTGCCATGCCTGGCTGGATGTCTTCTTTCCGCTCATTCCTGCACCTCCGCTCATTCCTGCACCTCCGCTCATTCCTGCACCTCCACTTGCGGATAATCCTTGACGCTCCTCGCCATCGCACCGAGCCCGGTGCGCGCGCCGAACCAGTCGACGCCGGGCTTCCACACGGCCTGCACCGCGTGCCAGTCGTGGCCGCGGCCGGGCACGACGATCTCGGTCACGTCGCTCATGCCGGCCTTGCGCGCGGCCGTGGCGATCGTGCGCATGTTGCGCACGGACTCCTTGTCGCGCTCCCCCGCGCCCGCGAACAGCGCGAGTCCGCGCGCCTCGCCGGGGTCGAGCGCGGCGAGCGCGTTGACCGGCACCTGCGCGTCATAGTCGGCGCGACGGCCGCGGAAATAGTTCTTCGTCATCTCGGCGACGGACCCGTTGGTCGGTTTGAGTTCACCATCGACGGGCAGCATCGCGCCGTACAGGTCCGGGTGGCGCGGCGCGAGCTGCATCGTGCACGTGCCGCCCTGCGAGAACCCGCCGATCGCCCACATGCGCGGGTCAGTCGCGACGGGCAACGCGCGTTTCGCCCATGCGACGACGTCGCGCGTGAGATACGTTTCGGCGTCGCCCTGGCTGGTGTCGGCGCACAGGCTGTTGTGCGTGTCGGCACCGTTCTGGTCCGGCACGACGACGACCGGCGCGAGACCGTCATGCGCGGCGGCATACGTGTTCATCATGCGCGCGATATCCCCCGCCGCGATCAGACGCCCCGGACTGCCCGGCTGCCCGGCGAGCAGCTCCATGACCGGCAGCCGCGGCGGCGTCTTCGCGAGCGCGGCCGGCGGCAGGTACACCATCGCCTTGCGCGCCTGGAAGCGGGATTTCACGTTCGGGATGGTCACGGCCAGCACCCTGCCGTGCGCGGGATGGTCCGGCGCGGCGCGGCGCGCGGCGGCGGCGCGCCACTGCGCGACCGTCATGGCCGGACGATGGATGACCACCGAGTCGATCGACGCGTATGGGGTGTACCCGACGACGCTGCCGACGGTCTGGTATTCACCGAAGATCGCGTCGACGCGCAATGCGGTGGCGAGCAGCGTGAGCGGGATGAGGATGACGGCGATCACGCGAGTGACACGACGGGCGACGGCGCAGGGCGCACGACGGCGGTCCGCGACGACGAGCGCGGCCACGATCGCACCGAGGCCGGCGAACCCGCAGGAGATGGCGATGATGACCGGCCAGCCGAGCGAGACGCCGAACACCATGATGCCGTCGGACAGGAACCAGGCGAGCAGGAGGCCGATGAGGCCGGCGACGGCCGCGGCGGCGGGGATGACCGCAATGGAGATGGCGACGGCGCGGGCGGGACGGGTTGGATGGGTGGCGCGGGCGGGACGGGCGGGACGGAGTATTGCGATGACGAACGAGACGGCGAGCGCGACGGCGACGCAGGCGGTGAGCACGAACACGGTTCGCGGCAATGCGCCGTGAACCAACGACATCTGCATCAACCATGCCGACGATGCTGCGAACATCCTGATCATCCCCATGCCATACTTCACAATGCGCACGTAAGCCTAACGCGCGATTCAGGAATGCGCGAGAAAACCCAAGCTTTTCACCGACGATTCCCATGAATCATTCAGGTGCCGCATTCATAGGCGGGGTAAAAGCCGGCGGACGTGCTGTCCCCTATCAGGCTGCCCCCTATCAGGCTGTGACAACCTTCCACAACGACAAAGAAGCCGGCGCATCGGGAATCAATCTCGACGCGCCGGCCTCTTTGGTTGGCTGGCATTGTTTCCGCGTCGCCCGTCTACTCAATCCCAAGGAAGGGGGACGTATGGGGCGGACGGCGTATTAACGCGTCAGCCCTGCAATTGTGGACCGGCCTACGGCCGGACCCAGACCTACCCTCGCTCGGCTTCCGCCTCACTCAGGCTGACGCTACGGACACCCCACCGGGGTGTCCGCTTAACGCGTCTCCTCCGGCCCCGCAACTTCGGACCGGCCTACGGCCGGAACCAAACCTACCCTCGCTCGGCTTCCGCCTCACTCAGGCTGACGCTACGGACACCCCACCGGGGTGTCCGCTTAACGCGTCAGCCTTCAATCGCAATCTGGTGCTTGGACTCGACTTGCGGCTGGGCCTGCATCTTCGGAACCTGGATGCACAGCGTGCCGTTGTTGTAGCTGGCGTGGATGTCGGACTCCTTCACCTCGTCGCCCACGTAGAAGCTGCGAGAGCAGGAACCCATGTAGCGTTCGCGGCGCAGCCAACGACCGGACTCGTCCGGGCCGCAGGCGCACTGCTCGCCCTTACCCTGGGCGTCGGAGCCGTTCGCGGACTCCGGGGCCTTGTCCTCATGCTCGCTGCTGCGCGAGGCGGACACGGTCAGATAGCCGTTGTTGAGCTCGAGCTTGATGTCGTCCTTCTTAAAGCCCGGCATATCGATGTCCACGTCGTAGCCCTTGTCGGTCTCACGCACATCCGTGGTCATCATGTTCGCCATCGTGTTCGCCGGCATCATGGAGCCCATCTGGTTGTCCATGTTGCGCCACCCCTCAAAGAACGGGTCATCGAACAGATCGGAGAACATCGTGTCATTCATCAAAGCCGGAAACATCGCCATAATCGGTACTCCTTCATCAAGGAGGGAACACGGGTTGGCTACCGACGCCGACCGCCGCCCCAGCCGGGGACGGCGACCGCGACGGATATCGTGGCCGGTTCCGGAACCCCTTCCGGGGCTCTCACCTTCGCCTTTCACTTCCCTCAATTCCCATGACGCCGAATCATTCCGCGGTTTTACCCACAGTGAACATGTGCGGGAATTCCCGATTGCGGGTGCGGCGGAACGGCAAGCGACGGGGCGACGGGGAATCACTTCCACGGTTCCACGGTGGATGTGCATGGTTTGCAGGGTGATGTGCATGGTTCAGGGCATGATCTGCATGATTCTCGATGCTATGTGTGGTCTTCCAACCCGAATGTGTGGGGTATGGTGCTGGAGGACGCCATGCCATGGCATCGGCGCCCGGGAAAAAGCCCGGAATTCCGCCGAAGGTCACGCCGACTACCGGATCGCGACGGCGATCCTTCACGACCCCACTCTGCAGGTGGGTGCCAACGGACTACACATTCGTTGTAAAACCGTGCACATTCAATTGGAAACCATACACATCGTTCCGCGAACCATACACATTCGCGCCCAGACTGCATACGCCATAGCGGTACAAGGAATATGAGCGGCACCGAACGCCCTTGCGAGGCAATGCCGGCGTCAATCAGGCATCCGGGTAGACGCGGAAGGCCTCGGCATGATTCGACGCACGTCGGAGAGCGGCCCTGACGTCGGGCTTGGCGCCACCAAACCTGCCATCATCTTCCACGGGAATCTCCCGCACCTTCACATGGTCGACCTGCGACCATCGGGGGCCGACCTTCAGTGCGCTGATCAGCTGCGCGACCGCGGCGCGCGGCCCCTGCGCCTCGACCTCCACCGACCCGTCGTAGCGGTTGCGCACCCACCCGGACAGCCCGCCGATCGCGCGGGTCTTCATCACCACGAAGTAGCGGAATCCCACGCCCTGCACCATACCCGTCACCGCGGCATGCACACGGATAATCTCATCGCTCATAGTCATTCCAATCGTTCGATAAAGTCCAGTATCCTCCTCCACAAGAAAAGAGGGGAAGGGGAAGAAGGGAGGAGAGGGAACCCACCCACGCTCCCGTCACCGCACCAGGAACACCATGGCGAGGATGAGCACGAAGCCCACCAGGTCGGTGGGCGTGAACACGGCGCCAAGGAACAGCACCGAGGAGACGGTGGCGGCGACCGGCTCGACCGTGCCGAGCATCGTGGCACGCATCGCACCGACCCGCACCACGCCGGCGAGGAACAGACCGAACGCGCCGAACGTGCCCAACACCACGGTGAACGCCATCAGCGCCCAGCCGAGCCCGTCGAACGAGGGCGACCCGGCCCACGGCCGCACGATCGGCAGCAGCACGATGCCGGAGATGATGAACATCACGCCGTTGACCACCATGTTGCCCCACCGCTGCACGAGCCGCATCGGCAGAATCGACATCGCACCAGTCGCCGCCGCGTTGATAAGCCCCCATACGAGCCCCATGGCCGGCAGTTTCAGCGTAGACAAATCCCCACCGGTGGCGATGAGCACGGTGCCGACGAACGCGAGCGCGACGCCCGCGCTTTCGCGCAGTCCCGGCAGGCGCCGCCCGCGGATGCAGACGAACAGCAGCACGAACAGCAGGTTCAGCGACTGCAGTACGGTGGCGGTTCCGGCGTTCGTCCAGTTGATCGAAGAGAGGTAGGCGACCTGCACGGCGAGCACGCATACGAGCGAGCAGAGGAAGAACGACAGGTACGATTTGCGGTCACGTGCCGCGCCGACGACAAGTTTCGGCGTGCGGATGCCGGCCGCGACGAGGAACAGGATTCCGGCGAACAGTTCGCGGATGCAGGCGAGCCATAGCGGTCCGACATGGTATGGCCCCATCAGTACTTTCGACACGGTGGCGTTGCAGCCCCACAGCAGACCTCCGAGCAGGACGAGGCCCGCGCCGATCAGGATGTCACGCGGCGTGCGTTCGAATGTGGGGGTGCTCTTCTCGCTCATAGCTACCAGTATGGCACCGAACGATTATCGGGCCGCGCCGGAACACCGTCGGAACACGTCGGAGCACTACCGAGACGGCACCGGTACGACCGGTTACGGACACTTGCATCGAGCACTATGCTGGGGCGTATGAGCGAAGCACATGATTCCGATGCCGCGAAGCGCGCGACGCAAGCCGCGCAGGCCCGTCGTCCGCAGCCCACCTCTCAGCCTGCCAAACCCGCCGAAGACGGCCTCAAGGAGGACGGTCTCAAACCGGTGAGCGCGAAGACGCGCACCATCACCATCGTCGCGACCGTGATCGCCTTGGTCGCGGTCTTCCTCGCCTTGGGGTTCTTCGTGCATTGGGGGCTTGCGGCGATCTTCGCGATCATCATGGTGCCGGGCGCGATCTCGATGGCAATCATCGCCCGGCACCCGGAGAAGACGGGCGGGCGCAGCATGCTCGGCGTCTCGAATCCGAACACACTGCTCGAACCGTTCACCGGCAAGCGCAAGTAGGAGTCGCAGGCCGCGGCCTCTCCCCACCCGCTGCGCGGGAGTCTCCTTCGGATCTTCGGAGGGGCCGGGTAATCACATCGCCTGGGCGTTTTCGATGAGGGCGTTCTTGAGGTCGGATTCGATCTGACGCATCTTCACCTGGGCGGCCTCGCGGCTCGCCTTGCCCTGGCGCTGGATCTGCACGGTCTCCTTGAGCGTGGCGATGAGCTCGGAGTTGATCTTCTCCAGGGTCTCGATCTCGACCACGGACCGCTGGTTCGCCTTCTCCGCGTCCACGGCACCCTTGTGCAGGGCGGCGGCGTTGCGCTGCAGCAGCTTGTTGGTCACGTCGTCGGCCTTGTTCTGCAAATCGAGCGCCTTGCGCTGGTTGGACAGGCCGAGCGCGATCACCATCTGCGACTTCCACACCGGGATCGTCGTGGAGATGGTCGTGTCGATCTTGTCGACGATGGTCTGATCCGCGTTCTGGATGATCTTGATCTGCGGCGCGGTCTGCAACGTGACGACGGAGATGCGGTCGAGGTCGTCGAGGCGCTTCTCGAACCGGTCGAGCTTCGCCTTGAAGTCCTTGAGCAGCTGCGCCTGCATCGGGTCGCCGCTCTTCGCCGCCTCCGCTTCGAGCGCGGGCAGCTGCGTCGCACGGAAGTCAGCGAGCGCCTTCTTGCCGGCGAGCACGGTGATCTTGAGTTCGCGGTACTGCTGCGCGTTCTGCTCGTACATCGTGTTGTACATGGAGATGTCGGCGACGAGACGCGCCTGCGCGGCTTCCAGCTTGGTGATGATCTCGTCGATCTGCGCGTCGACCTTCTGGTAGCGGCGGCGCAGCTTGTCGATGGAGACGGCGACCTGGCCGATGATCGGAATCTTGCGGAATCCGCCGAGTTCGGCCTCGTCGATGGTGACGAGCATCGTGCCGAGCAGTTCGCCCGCCTCGCCCGTGTCCTTCGAACGGGTTTCGGAGAGGATTTCGTCGGCGAACGTGCTGGTGGCGCGCTGCGCGTCCTTGCCGTAGCTGGATTCGATGCCGGTGCGCATGAAGTCGATCTGGTCGGCCATCTGCGCGACGGCCTGCTGGTCCGCGGCGGGCAGTTTCGCGATCTGCTGGTCGGGCGTGAGGTTCGCCGCGTCGGCGGCGGCCTGCGCGGCGGTGGGGACGAAGTCGCCGGCGGCGGCACCGTTCGCGCCGGTGCCGTCCAGTCCGGCGAGTGCGGGATTGGTGACTGTGTTGCCGCCGGCGAGGTCAGCGAGTGAGATTTGTTTTGCCATGATGATTGTGGTTCCTTTCGTGTGTGTGGGGCTCTCCCCCGGTCAGCTCCGATGGCGGCGGGGCGCGCGGGCAGCGTCACTGCGGCTGCGGCGTCACTCCTTTGAGTGCTTCGATCAGCTCCTGCATGGCGTTGTTGCGGGGCAGTTCGGAGACGGCGGGGATCTGGTCGAGCGTGCCGTTCACTTTGAACCGTTTGATCGAGTCGGTGCCGGTGAAGTTGGCGGCGCGGAATCCGTGCTGTTCCCAGGCGAGTTTCTGGATCGCGGGCGATTTGAGCACGCTCAGCAGCTTCTCCCCCTTCTTGTCGAGGGTCATGAGCGTGTGTGTGCTCCACACGGTCGGTGTCGGGTAGACGATGACGACGTCGTCCTTGATCTGTTTGAACGCGTCGGGCTGGTTGGCGGCGAGGTCGAGGATCTGCGATTCGTAGCCGACCATCATCGGCTTGGAGCCGACGCCGAGCGTGAGGAACTGGTTGAACGAATCCTCGGAGGAGGTCTCCATCCACCCGGATTTCGCGAAGATCGACTTGATGGTCTCCTTGTCGCGGGCGAGCGAATCGACGGTGGCGGGCTGCCCGCCGTTGAGCACGTTGGCGATGAGCGCCGCGTACTCGTTGCCGGAGTTGGACTGGACCGGATCGGTGGAGTCGATGCGGAACTGCCCGTAGCCGGCCGTGTAGCCGACGTCCGCCCACGTCTTGTCATGCACCATCGCGTCGACGGCCTTGGCCATGTCCATCGAGTAGACGCCGTCCTTGTTTTTGCTCATCAGTCCGCCGGCGACGAGCCCGTCGGCGACGGCCTTGTGCGTGTACAGCACGATCGGCGAGTTGAAGACGATGTCGCTCTGCGTGGCCTTGACGCCCTGCGCGGTGCCGTATTCGACGGCGGCGCGGGAGGAGGGGAACAGGTAGTCCATGCCCTTCATGTCCGAGGTCATCATGGCGAGGCTGCCGGCTTTGCGATAGTCGATGCTGAGACCCTGCGCGGCGGCGGCCTTGGCGAAGTCGGGGTCGTCGAACAATCCGATCTTCTCGCCGCCGAGATAGCCGTTCACCTTCACCGTTTCGACGGGCGCGGCGGGCTTGGGTTGCGCCTGCCGCCAGACGAGCGTGCCCGCGATGACGGCGACGACGGCGAGCAGCGCCACCAGTCCGATGATCTTCGATTTCGACAGTTTCATTGCTTGGGCTCCGTTTCCGTCTGGTAGCCGTCCATGCTGGCGAGGCGTTGGATCGCGTCGGAGTCGGCGGCGATGCCGAGCGTCTTCGAGCTGACGGCGCGGCTCAGCTCACCGGCTGCAGTGCGTTCCAGCACCTGCAGCGCCTCGATGGTCTCGCTGCGCGCCTTGGCGGTCTGGTCGTGCGCGCCGGACGATTCGACGTCCACGTAGGCGCGCAGCAGTTTCTGCGTCTGTTCGCCGTACACGGTGATGTAGTGGCGCAGGATCGCGTAGGCGGACGTGTCCTTGGCGACGTAGTCGACGAGGCTGCGCGTCGCGGCGATGAAGTCGTCCGCTTCGCGCCGCACGTCCTCGTCGTTCACCTGCCTGGCGAGCATGGTGATCGCGTTGAGACGCGAGTTGGCGGCGTCGATCGCGTCGGCCGCCTTCTGTCCGTTCGGCAGCGCGCTGGCGAGCATGTGACCGATGCGGCGTTCCGGTTCGGTGAGCGTCGACGCGGCGACGTAGCCGAGTGCCGCCAGTACGAGCGCGACGATGAGACCGGGGATGCCGCCGCCGGACACGGCGAATCCGAGCGCGGCCAGCACGCCGCCGGCGATGATTCCGCAGATGATCTGAAGCATCAGTTGAATCCCTTGACGGTACGGAACACGTCGGCGAGGTCGCCGGTGCGGCCGTCGAACACCTTCGCGTTGGACATCTTCGCGATCGGGTCGAGCTGTGCGGAATCGGCGTCGCCGAACATGATCGAGAAGATCGGCACGTCGAGCCGGGCGTCCTTGTACTGGGCGAGCGCGGCGTCACGGTTGTCGACCTGCGAGCGGCCGTCGGTCATCAGCACGATCGCGGTCGTGTAGTCGTTCCTCTGGTCGGCACCGGGCAGCTGCTGGTACGCGGCTTCGAGGCCCGCGTAGATGTCGGTGCCGCCGTCGGCCGCGGTGACGTTGGCCGTGTTGAGCAGTCCGCCCGTGTCGGCGCCGTTCGCGCGGACCGGGTCGTGCGGGAGGCTTTCGAACGGGATGAGGATGTTGACGTCGTTGCCGGCGGGCTGGATGTGCGCTTTCGCCGCCTCGGTCGGGTCGAGCGCCGCGTTGAGTCCCTTGACGACGCCGTTCTTGCCGTCGCCGCTCATCGAACCGGAGTAGTCGACGACCCACACGGTCCAGCTGGGCTTGCGCAGCGCGGTCTGATACACGTCGAGCGCCTTGGTGATGGTCTTCGCGGCGGGCATCGGAATCGTCTTCAACGTGCTCGCATCCGTGCTGATGCCCCATTCGGCGCGGAACGACTGCTTGACCTGACTGTCAGAAGCGTAGGTGAGCGCGCCGCCGAGGCCGGTGCGACGTCCCGCGCGCTCGAACTCGAGTTTGGAATCCTTGGAACGCAGCGCCTTCGCGAACGCGTCATACGCCTTGCGCTTGCCGGACGCCTGGCCGCGATCCACGTAGCCGAGCGGCGAATCGGACACGGCGATGCCGTCGGACGGGTAGATGGTGAGCAGTGGATCATGGCCGTTGCTGGCGAGCGTCTTGTTCGCCTGGATGACGAGCGACTCGTAGTTGACCATCGAGTCGAAACGGTCGGGGCTGGCCACGACCATGTCCTTCAGCCAGTCGGAGGAGCCGGAGGAACGATCCACGCCCTTGAGCAGCTGCGCGACGTTCGAGGTAAGCGAGCTGTCGGCGAGGTCACTGTCGGTGATCGGGCCGGTGCCGCCGCGCAGCGCGGTCATGAACGCGAGGTAGGCGCTGGCTCCCGAGTTGGATTGCGTGGCGGAGGTCATCGAGAATTTCAGATCGCCGCTTTGCACCTTCGCGAGCACGTCGGCGGTGGAGACGGCCTTTGTCTTGCCGGAGGAGTCCGCCCAGCCGAGCTGTTCCGCCTTCTTCTTCGCGATGCCGAACACGATCGGCGTGGTGGACGTGCTCTGCGCGTCCTTGACGAGATGCTTGGTGTCGCCCATCGAAATCCACATCGAGGAGGCGGGCCATACGGCGTCGTAGTCGGCCGCACCGGATTCGAGCACGTTCATGATGTCGAGCGAACCCATGTAGTCAACGGTCACGGTCACGCCGGAGGAATCCACGGCCTTCTGGATCGCGCCGGCCACCTCCTTGTTCTCCGAACCGGAGGCGATGCGGATGTCGCCGGCGGAACCGGAGGCGGGTTTGAACGTCTGCGTGGTGCCGTTGTTGCTCGTCGAGGAGGTGCCGGTTGCGCCGGATCCGTTGCCACTCGCCCCGTTCGCGCCGTCACCGGAACCCCCCGAGCCGTTGCCACCTGACGCACATCCGGTGAGCATCATGGCGGCGGCGCAGATCACTGCCGCCGCTGCGGCGATTCGACGGCGAAACCCAACTTTCGTATCCATGATTCCATTGTCGGACGCGGTTCTTGCGCCCCCGATACCGCCAAGCGACATCAAGGTGAACAATGGATGAAAAACAACACCCGCCTACGTAGGGCGCTACTCCTCGGCGATCATCTTTTCGGCGTAGAAGGCGAGGATACGCTCCAGGTATGGCTCGTAGACCTTGTTCGGCATCGAGAACACCTCATGCTCCGAGTCGGGCAGATACACGAGTTCCGCCTCGCCGGAACCATCCTTGACGCGACGCACGAACTCGGTCTGAGGCTGGTTGCGCACCCAGATGTCGTGCCCGCACTGGAACAGCAGAATCGGCGTCTCGATTTCGGCGCACGCGGCCGGGGCGAGCACGGCGCGGTTCATGCGCATCGCCTGCCGCACCCATTCGAACGAGGCACAGTACGTCTGGTATTCGGGATTGTCGCAGCGCAGCTGGTGGTACCAGCGTTCGCGCGGCTCGCTCGACAACTGGTACGCGCCCAGGTCGAGCACGCCGTCGAAATCCTTCTGCCCGAACACGCGGCGACGGCCCAGTCCGCACGCGCACAGCGTGCCCACAAGCGCGCGCGTCAGCCACATCGGCATACCGGTCTGCGGCGCGATCATCGGCGCGGACAGCACGGCACGGTCGAACAGCGACGGGTAGCGTTCCAGCACGGCCGCGCCGATGCCGCCGCCCATCGAATGGCAGAACAGGTTGAGCGGACGTCCGTCCGCATACGACTGTCCGATGGTCTCGGCGAATCCGGCGAGATCGGCGACATAACGCCGCCAATCGTCGATCCAGACGAGCGACGGGTTGTCGACGTCACGCGCCGACTTGCCGTGCCCGCGATGATCGAGCACACACACGGAATAGCCGGAGAGCAGGAAATACCAGACGAGTTCGTCGTACTTCTCCGCGAACTCGGTGAACCCATGACTGATCACAATCGCACCGCGGAAGACCGCAGTAGCGCCGCTTTCGCGTTCCGCGTCGAACTTGGCCGCGTCATAGCACAGGTAGTGCAGCTGGCCGCCGCGGCCGCCGGTGTCGAGGCGGCCGGGCAGCGGTTCGAGGCCTGCGGCGCGCTCGGCGGCCGACGGATCGAACCATCCTTCGTCGCGGCAGGCTTCCAAAGCCGGAATCACCGTGTTCCGCATCGTTTCGGCGTACTGGCTTTCATCGATCATGTGCAGCTGCGTCATGCCGTCCATCCTACGCGAGCACGTCCCTGAGGAAGTCGCGCTGGAGGACGAGCAGGTTCTCGGCGACCGTCTCGTCGTTGGTCATGTGGGTGATGCCGGTGAGCGGCAGGAACGTGTGCGCCCGCCCGGCCGCCATGAGCGCCTGGGAGAGACGCAGACTGTGCGCGATGGTCACGTTGTCGTCGGCGAACCCGTGGATGAGCATGAGCGGGCGTTCGAGCTTCGGGGCGTCCGCAATGATCGAGTTGCGTTCGTATACGGCCGGGTCGAGACCGAGGTAACGCTCGGTGTAGTGGGTGTCGTAGAGCGTCCAGTCGGTGGGCGGCGCGCCGGCGCACGCGGCGGCGAACACGTCGGGCGCGTCGAGCACGGCGAGCGCGGAGAGGAATCCGCCGTACGACCATCCGATCATCGCGACCTTGTCGAGATCCGGCGCGGGGATGCGCGTCGGACAGCCGGCCGCGGGACCACCCTCAGTCGGCTCCGCCGACAGCTCCCGCCAGCGGGAGCAGGAGGCACGATCCTCCTCCCGATAGGAGGTGGCACAGTCTTCTTCCCGGCGGGAGCGGAGGGCACGGCCCTCCTCTCGACGGACTCGGGAATCGTTGAGCGCGGCGACCGCGTCGGGCAGGGCGCGCACGGCTTCGATCTGATCGGCGAGGGTCACGGCCTTCATGTTCTCGAAGATCTCGCGATCCCAGCGCGGGCCGCGGCCGGTGGTGCCGCGACCGTCCGCGGTGACGACGAGGAACCCCTGATCGGCCCACCATTGCGCGTCCCAATAATAGGACTGCGCGGCGGCGACCTGCTGGAAGCCGGGACCGCCGTACGGCTTCATCAGCACGGGCAGCTTGTCGGCGCGCGCGTACGGGCTGGACGCGCTCGGCGCGACAATCGCCGTGTAGAGACGGTGCTCGCCGAGGCGCGTGAACGTCACGTTCGGCGTGAAACCAGGTTCGGCGGCGGTCGACGCGATCGATGCGACGGGTGCCGCGGGATTCGCGGACTCGTGACCGTCGCCACGCTTGGGGGCGGCATCGGGACCACCCTCAGTCGGCTCCGCCGACAGCTCCCGCCAGCGGGAGCGAGAAACACGGTCGGCCTCCGAGCGGGAGCAAGAAACACGGTCGGCCTCCGAGCGGGAGCAAGAAACATAGTCGTCCTCCCGCTGGCGGGAGGTGGCACGCAGTGCCGGAGGGTGGTTGACGGCCGGCGAATGCGACATGGTGACGCCGGGAGCGGTCATCGAACGGCCGGTGACGACGATACCGTCGCCGGCACGTGACGCGGTCCACACGCCGGGGCGGTTCGTGACCGGCGTCACCGAGCCGTCGTAGCCGAAGCTCACCACGTCGAAACTGCGAGCATCATGCGCGCCGACGTGGGATTCATCGTCGGCACCACGCATCATGTCATCCGCAGCGCCGCCGGCAGCGCCATCCTCGGCCGCGCCGCCCCGCCACTCCTCGGGCTCGTCAGGGGCGAGGTCGGGGTCGCGCTGCACGACGGCGAGCACGTCCGTATCGGTCACGTCGAGTACGCGGCGCACGTTCCAGCCGAGCGGCGTGAACGCGCGACCGTCGACGGTGAGCCGGTTCGTGTCGCCTTCCATGTCGTTCCACGCGCACACGAGCCGCCCGTCGGGCGTGAACGCGGGCGCGCCGGCGACGAGGTCGATCCACTGCTCATTCGCATGTTCCTCAAGTACGCGGGTGGAGCCGAACGGATGGTCGTCCGTGGGACGCGCGACCGCGACTTCGAGCACCTGGTCGCGGGTCTGGCGACGGTTCTGGACGAGCACGATTGGTTCATGGCCGGCCGTCCAGCGCACCGCGGCCACGTACTCGTAGGCGTCGCGATCCCACGAGACATCGGCGTTCGCGGTGATGCCCGCATACCGGTCGTCCGCGTCGAAGGCGAGCGTGAGCGCGGTGAGATACACGTCGGCGTTGCGAGTGAGCGCACGCGGGTAGCGTCGGCCGGCCGCAGGCCGCTCCGGGTCGGCCGGATCGGAGATGAACCACGTGGGTTCGTCGGCGGTGTCGAAGGATTCGAAGAGCACATGACGGGAATCAGGCGACCACCAGAAGCCGTCGTAGCGGTCCATCTCCTCGCCGGCGACGAATTCGGCGAGGCCGATCCGCCACGTGTTCTCGGCTGGATTGCCGTCTTCGTCCTCGACGGCGACGCCGTAGATCGCGGTCACACGGTCGTCGAGCGGCTCGTAGTCGTCGACGGTTCCGGCGGCATCCGCATCGGCGTCACCGGCCGGGTCATCGGCGTCGTCCGGCCAGTCGCCGATGTCGACGAGCATGAGGTGCTCGCCGGTGGTGTAGAGCACATGGTCGCCGTCCGGGCTGATGCGCGGATTGAGGACCGGCGTGTACAGCGCCGGATCCTCGTCGAGCCATGCGCCGGCGAGCTCTCGCGTGGCGATGTCGGGGGTGACGGTATGGCCCCGGCGGCGTTCACCGGCGTTCGGCGGGATGTCGCCGGGGAGCCCGCTGTCCGACGCCACGGCCTCGTCGTCCCACAGGATCTCGGTGAGATACAGCCGTCCATTGATGGTGAACACGATGCGGTCGCCGTCCGCGCACACCGAATAGGAGACGATGCCGGCGCCGCCCTCGCGGGCGCGCTCGCGGCGCGCCTTCTCCTCGGCGGGCACATCCTCGCCGTCCGCTCCCGCATCGCCAAGCAGGTCGCGCGGGTCGGCGAGCTTCGTCTCGTGGTGGCGGCCGTCCGCGTCGAACCAGCTGAGCCAGAGAGCGGTCACCAGGTCCTCGGGACCGTCGGAGCGCAGGAACAGGGCCTCGGAACCGTCGCCGATCACGGTGGCGGAACGCGGTGCGCCGCAGGTGAACCGCAGGGTGCGCGCCTTCGCGCGGGGAAAATCGTCGATAACACTCATGCCGCCCACGATACCCGCACTCGTGCGGAAGGGCGGGGAACTGATGGCGCATCGCGGACCACCCCCAGACGGCTACGCCGCCAGCCCCCGCCAGCGGGGGCGAGAGAAGGACTCGGCCGCACACCGGCCTCCGCCGCCAGCGGGGCGAGTGGGGGATGCGGCCGTTCACCGGCCTCCGCCGCCGGCGAGGGCGAGAGAAGAGACTCGGCCGCGCACCGGCCTCCAGCGGGGACGAGAAGGAGCGCGGCCTCCAGCGAGGGCGAGTGGGGGATGCGCCCTAAACGAGGGACGCCGCTGCGCCGACGCGCCGTCGAAGTGGTGTCAAAGTGGTGCTTTTGCAAGTATCGGCGCGTGAAATATGGCGCGTTCCAACCCCTGCGTACACTAGTCAAGGATAGAAAGGGATGACTATGAGCGTTCTCGACCGTTTTGAGAAAAGCGTGGAAGGCGCAGTGAACGGAGTGTTCTCGAAATTCGGCTCCAAGGATCTGCAGCCCGTCGACCTGTCCAGCGCACTTGAGCGCGAGATCGACAACGAGGCCATGCCGGTGGGCCGCGACCGCACGGTCGCCCCGAACGAATACCGCTTCAAGCTGAGCACGCCCGACTTTGACCGCATCGAGCAGTGGGGCAGCGAGACCCTCGCCGACGAGCTGGCCGACAACCTGACGAACTACGCGCGCACCCAGCATTACGCGTTCGTCGGGCCGGTGGTCGTGATCTTCGAGGAGGATCTCGACCTGTCCAAGGGCAGCTTCAAGCTCACCTCCGCTTCGGTGCAGGGCAACGCGGTGCCGGTCACCACGACCGACCAGAACCAGGACAGCCCGCTGCTGGAGATCAACGGCAGCCAGTACCTGCTCACCAAGGACAAGACGATCCTGGGCCGCGGCTCCGGCTGCGACATCGTCATCGACGACCCGGGCATCTCCCGCAAGCACCTTGAGATCGACATCACGCCGAACGGCGTGATCGCCCGCGATCTCGGCTCCACGAACGGCACGTACGTCGAAGGCCATCAGGTGCCCGCCGCCACACTGCTGGACGGCAACACCATCACCATCGGCCGCACGCGCATCCTCTACTGGGCCTCCTCCCAGGAGCAGGAGTGACGCGCCCGACGGCGTGAAGACCCGTAAGAGTAAGGTCGAAACCGCATGACCGAACTGACATTCGCACTGCTGAAGTATGGATTCCTGATCCTGCTGTGGGCATTCGCGTGGTTCGCCGTGCGTTCTTTGCATAAGGACATCGAGTCCTTCAGTCCGCGTCCCTCGCGTTCGCGTCGTCGCAAGGAACGCCACGCCGCCCGCAAGGCCGCCGCCCCCGCCGTTCCGGTGACGGGCGGCGCACCCGTCGTGGCACCCTCCTCCCCCGCGGAATCGCCGCGACGGGGAGCCTCCTCCGGGCAGGCCGCGGCCCCGCGCGCGACATCCCCGTCCACCACCGCGCATCAAGGCCCCACGCTGCTGGTCATCATCGACGGCCCGCTGGCGGGATCGTCGGTGCCGTTGACCGGCGAGACGATCACGCTCGGCCGCGCCGCGTCGAACACCGTCGTGCTCGACGACGAGTTCGTCTCCTCGCGTCACGCCCGCGTGTACGCCGACCCGCATTCCGGCCAGTGGGCGATCGAGGACCTCGGTTCCACGAACGGAACCGTCGTCAACGGTCAGCGCCTGACCGTGCCAACCGTACTTCCCGCCCGTGTGCCCGTGCGCATCGGCGCCACTACCTTCGAGCTGAGGTGATGCATCCATGACAGGATCCGCCGACCAGTCGCCCACCACGCCGATTCCGCAGCACTCCGCCGCGGAATCGTCCGTGCGCGACGCTCAGGCCACGCAGGCGCTGCACGTCAACGCACGCGACGTCCAGACCACGACGCCGATTATCGTCAACGCCGACCACGCCGGCACCAGCTATGACGATGACGGCGACACCATCGCCTCGGCCCTGCACGACGCCGCGGCCGGCCATGATCTCTTCGACGGCGACACCATCGGAGATACGATCGGCGACACGATCAACGACTCCGGGGAGCCGCGTCACGCCGCACGCGACGATGACGGCGACGGCGGTTCCGACGGCCAGAAACTGTTCCTCTGCTCGACCACCGTTTCCGACGTGGGCACCGTGCGTGCGAACAATCAGGATTCCTCGTTCGCTGGCGAGCATTTCATCGCGATCTGCGACGGCATGGGCGGCCACGCGGGTGGCGACACCGCCTCGACGATCGCCATCCGTTCGCTCGCGCACATCGAACGCGACGACGTGACCGACGACGTCGCCGCCATCGCGTCGATGATGGAGACCTCGGTGATGGGCGCGCACGACGCGATCGTCGGCAAAGCCCGCCGCGAACGCAAACTCGCCGGCATGGGCACCACGGTGACCGCCGTGGCGCTCGTCAACGGCTGGTGGGTGCTCGCGCACATCGGCGATTCCCGCGCCTACCTGCTGCGCGACGGCGTGCTCAGCCGTGCCACGCAGGACCACAGCTACGTCCAGCATCTGATCGACACGGGCCGCATCACCAAGTCGGAGGCGAAGAACCATCCGCAACGCAACGTGGTGATGCGCGTGCTCGGCGATTTCGACATCGACCCCCATCCGGACATCGCGATCCTCAAGGCGCATCCGGCCGACCGTTGGATGCTGTGCTCCGACGGCCTGTGCGGCGTGCTCGAGGATTCCACGATCGCCGAGACGATGATGGAACTGTCCGATCCGGCCGAATGCGCCCAGCATCTCGTTTCGATGGCGCTGCGCGCCGGCAGCACCGACAACGTGACCGCGGTGATCGGCGACGCAACGCTCGCGCTCGACGCACACGCGTTCGCGCTGCCGCAGCAGACGCCGCTCGTCGGCGGCGCGGCGAGCGCGAGCCTCGAACCGCTCGCCGACATCGTCAACGAGCCGGTCGCAACGGCTCCCGCGCTGCGCGACGACGGCTCGCCGGCCCGCCGCGCGGCCGCGCTCACGCAGGAGGCGCATCAGATGCCCGCGACCGCACCGGCCGCCGAGGAGGCGCCGCGCGTCGCGCAGCCGTCCATCGTGCGCGAAGAGGCGGGCGAACGTCGCAACCCGGATACGGGCGAGATTCCGGTCGTCCAGAAGAGCGACGGCGAAGTCACCGCCGATCCGAACGATCCGGCGGTCAAGCGCGCGATCCGCGAGGAGAAGGTCGAACAGCGCAAGTCCGAGCGCGGCAAGCGTCGGCGGCGGCGCGTGGCGGTCATCATCACCGTCATCGCGATACTCGCAGCGATTGCCGGCGCCCTGTATGGCGCGTACCGCTACAGCCAGTCGAAGTATTACGTCGGCGAGGCGGATGGCGTGGTCGCGATCTATCAAGGGGTGCCTACGAATCTCGCAGGATTCGAGCTGTCGCATGAGGTGCAGCGCACCACGATCAAGGTGAGCAGCCTGCCGTCCACGTGGCGCACCGAGCTCAGCCAGGGCATCGTGCGCGACAGTCTCGGCGAAGCGCAGGATCATGTCAAGCTGATTCGTGACGAATTGAAGTCGATGGAGAAGGAGCAGGCGTCGACCGGTTCCAGCTCCAGCGACACAACGAGCGGCGACAAGACATCCGGCGATCAGACGGCGAAGGAAGGCGGATCGCAGCAATGATCGCCCTCCGTCTTCGCCAGATCGCGCTGCTGTTGGCCGCGTTCGCGATCTGTGCGGTCGCGTTCTATCAGATGTTCTATCGCGTCGAGGGGTCGTTCCCGTCCGAATACGCGATCGCGCTGGGCGTCGTCTGCGCGTTGTCACTCGTGTTCTGGATTCTCGTGGACCGGTTCCAGCCGTATGCGAGCCAGGTGATCCAGCCGTGCGTGCTGTTGCTCACCGGCATCGGCGTGCTGATGATCGCCCGTATCGACCATGAGAACGAGACGACGGTGGCGTTGCGTCAGATCATGTTCGTATGCGTCGCGATTGTGCTGTGCGCGGCGCTCGTCATCGGACTCAGGGATTACCGCGTGCTGCGGCGGTTCTCGTATGTGAGCATGGTGACGGGTCTTGTGCTGCTGCTCTCCCCGATGCTGCCGGTGCTCGGCCAGGAGGTCAACGGCGCGCGCATCTGGATCAGGATTCCCGGCATCGGGCAGATCCAGCCGGGCGAGTTCGCGAAGCTGTTCCTCGCGTTCTTCTTCGCCGCCTACCTGTTCGATCACCGCGACCAGCTGGCCGTCGGCGGCAAGAAGGTGCTTGGCCTGCAACTGCCGCGCATCAAGGATCTCGGCCCGATCATCATCGTGTGGGTCGCGTCGATGGGCGTGCTCATCATGCAGCATGACCTCGGCACGTCGCTCATGTTCTTCGCGATGTTCGTCGCGATGCTCTACGTGGCCACCGGCCGCCTGAGCTGGATCGTCATCGGCTTCATCGCGTTCGCCGCGGGCGCGGTGCTCGCCGCGAGCGTGTTCAGCCATGTGGGCGCCCGTGTGGACGCGTGGCTGCATCCGTTCGACAATGAGCTGTACAACCGCGCGTACGGCGGCTCCTACCAGATCGTGACCGGCCTGTTCGGTCTCGCCTCGGGTGGTCTGCTCGGCACCGGGCTCGGCCAGGGGCATCCGAACCTCACGCCGTTCGCGAACTCCGACTACATCTACGCCTCGGTGGGCGAGGAACTGGGGCTCGTCGGCTGCATGGCCGTGCTCGTGCTGTACGTCATCATCATCGCCTCCGGATTCATCACCGCGATGAAGATCAAGGACGGTTTCGGCAAACTGCTCGCCTCCGGTCTCGTGTTCACGATGGCGTTCCAGGTGTTCACCGTGGTCGGCGGCATCACGCTCGTCATCCCGCTCACGGGCCTCACGCTGCCGTTCATGGCGGCCGGCGGCTCGTCGCTGATTGCGAACTACATCCTCGCGACGCTGCTGCTCATCATCTCGAATGCGGCGAACAAGCCCGCGCCGGACACCGACTCGGAAACGTTCCAGTTCGAGGCGATGGCGGTGCTGCGCGACCATGAGCTCAAGGAGCGCGAGGCGGAGCTCGCCGCATCCGGCGAGGCCGACGAGGCGCGTGCGCGGCATGGTGCGCACGCCTCGCACGCCGCACGCACCGCAGGCGCCACGCCAATCGCGCAAGTCGCACAAGTCACCGGGGAGGCGGTCCGATGAACAAGACCCTCCGCCAGCTGTTCACCGCCGTCATCGTGCTGTTCACGATCCTCGGCCTGTCGACGACGATCATCACCGCGATCCGCGCGACCGAACTCAACGCGGACACGCGCAACTCGCGCGCCCTCTACCATGAGTTCGGCGCGCCGCGCGGCTCGATCCTCGCCTCGGACGGCACGGTGCTCGCGAAATCCGACGCATCGAACGACGCGTTCAAATACCAGCGCTCCTATGCGAACGGCCCGCTGTACGCGCCCGTCACCGGCTACTTCTCGATCAGCCAGCGCGCCGACCGCGGCATCGAGGCGTCGCGCAACTCGCTGCTCTCCGGCGAATCGGACAGCCTGTTCTGGCAGCGCATCAAGTCGACGCTCACCGGCAGCGAGAACAAGGGCGCGAACATCGAGACGTCGATCAGTCCGGCGCTGCAGCAGGTCGCCTACAACGCGCTCGGCAGCCAGTCCGGCGCGGTCGTCGCGATCGAGCCGAAGACCGGACGCATCCTCGCGATGGTGTCGACGCCCAGCTACGATCCGAACGTGCTCACCACGCATAACGGCAAGGACCTGACCTCCAACTACGCGAACCTCACCCAGGATCCGAGCAATCCGATGCTCAACAACGCAACCAGCCAGCTGTTCCCGCCCGGCTCGACGTTCAAGACCGTCGTGGCGGCCGCCGCGCTGGAGACCGGCCAGTACCAGACCGACACGCAAATTCCGGCCGGCGCGAGCTACACACTGCCCGGTACGGTCACGGATCTCACCAACGTCGAATACCAGGCGAACGGCTCGAACGGCACGATCAGCTTCGAGGACGCCCTCGCTTATTCGTCGAACACGGCGTTCGCGCAACTCGGTGTCGCGCTCGGCGAGGACAAGATCGCCGACATGGCCACGAAGCTCGGCTTCGGCAGCTCAATCACCGTGGACGGCACCGATGCGACCGGCTCGCCGATGAAGGCCGTCGCCTCGAACTATCCGACGTCGATGACCGACGACAAGCTTGCACTCGCGTCGATCGGTCAGGGTGATGTAACCGAGACGCCGCTGCAGAACGCGATGATCGCCGCCGCGATTGCGAACGACGGGACGCTCATGCGCCCCACGCTCGTCGACCGCGTGCGCGCCAGCGACCTCACCGTGCTGTCCGAAACGAAAGCTTCGACGATGTCTGAGGCATTCAGCTCGGACACGGCGAACAAGCTCACGCAGATGATGCAGGCAGTCGTCACCAAGGACTCCCCCACGCTCGCCCCGGACGGCGTGAGCGTGGCGGCGAAGACCGGCACCGCACAGATCGGTGCCGACAACAGCGCGATCGACGCATGGGTGATGGGCTTCGCCCCCGCCGACGATCCGAAGATCGCAATCGCCGTCGTCGTGCACAACACCACCGGCTACGGCATCACCTCCGCCGGTCCGATTTTCCGTTCCGTACTCGAGGAGGCGCTCAAGCAATGAAACTGATCGAAGGACAGCTGATCCATCGCCGATATCGCCTTGACTCGCGCATCGCGAAAGGCGGCATGGGCGAAGTGTGGAAGGGCTGGGACATCCAGCTCGGCCGCCCGGTCGCCATCAAGGCGCTGCGTTCGGATCTGACGAACGCGGAGGCGAAGCTGCGCCGTCTGCGTGCCGAGGCGCATAATTCCGCGAACCTCGCGCATCCGAACATCGCCGCATTGTTCGAATACTACGAGCATGACGGCATCGGCTTCCTCATCATGGAGTACGTGCCGTCGAAGTCCCTCGCCGACATCTTCCACGAGAAGGGCGCGATGGACCCGCTCGAACTGCTGCCGATCCTCATCCAGACCGCGCGCGGCCTGTTCGTCGCGCACAGCCACGGCGTGATCCACCGCGACGTCAAGCCCGCGAACATCATGGTCGCGGACAACGGCGAGGTGAAAATCACCGATTTCGGTGTCTCCTATTCCACGAATCAGGAGCAGATCACGCAGGACGGCATGGTCGTCGGCACCGCGCAGTACATCTCCCCCGAGCAGGCGCAGGGCCAGCAGGCCACGCCGCAGTCGGACATCTACTCGCTCGGCGTCGTCGCGTACGAGGGCCTGTGCGGGCACCGCCCGTTCACCGGCGCCACGCCAGTCGACATCGCCGCCGCACACGTGAACGACCCCGTTCCCCCGCTCCCCGCGGACATCGACGTGCAACTGCGCGAATTCGTCATGTCGATGCTCGCCAAGGACCCGCTCGACCGTCCGAAGGATGCGCTCGTCGTCTCCCGCACGCTCGCGCGGATCGAACGCCGTCTGCTCGACCAGCAGACCGAACTCAACGATGCCACCATCATCACGGGGCGCCGCCTGCCGCGCAGGATCGCCAGCACCCCGCACATCCCCCTCGTCTCGTCGCCTGACAGGCGTGCCGCCGGCACGAACCAGCAGACGTTTTGGAAGGAGCAGCAATGAGCAACATGCCCTCTTCTCTCGCCCAGGGCCGCTACCAGCTGGGCCAGCTGGTCGGCCGCGGCGGCATGGCCGAGGTGCACGTCGCCACGGATACGCGACTCGGCCGCACCGTCGCCATCAAGATCATGCGCGCCGACCTCGCCAACGACGAGATCTTCCTCAAGCGGTTCCGCCGCGAGGCGCATTCGGTCGCGCAGATGAACAACCCGAACATCGTCAACATCTACGATTCGGGTGAGGAGACGGTGATGGGAGACAACGGCCAGCCCGAACTCCTACCGTACCTCGTCATGGAGTATGTGAAGGGCCAGACGCTGCGTGACATCCTCCACGTGAACGGCGCCCTGTCGCAGCGCGACGCCGAACAGGTGATGCTCGGCGTGCTCAACGCGCTCGAATACTCGCACCGCATGGGCGTCATCCACCGCGATATCAAGCCCGGCAACATCATGATCTCCGAGCAGGGCATGGTCAAGGTCATGGACTTCGGCATCGCCCGCGCGCTCGACGACTCCGCCGCCACGATGACCCAGTCGCAGGGCGTGGTCGGCACCGCACAGTACCTCTCCCCCGAGCAGGCGCGCGGCGAGACCGTCGACATGCGTTCCGACCTGTATTCGGCCGGCTGCGTGCTGTACGAGATGCTCACCGGCCGTCCGCCGTTCACCGGCGACTCGGCGGTGGCGATCGCCTACCAGCATGTCTCCGAAGTGGCGACGCCGCCGAGCGCCGTCGTGCCGGGACTGCCGAAGATGTGGGATTCGATCTGCGCGAAGGCGATGGCGAAGGACCGTCAGAACCGTTACGCGACGGCCGCCGACTTCAAGAACGACATCCTCACGTACATGAACGGCGGCGTGCCGGTGGCGGCCGCGTTCAACCCGCTCACCGATCTGGCGAACATGAAGGCGCGCAAGCAGGCCGAACAGGATGCCGCGACCGTGCCGCTCAACCCGAACGACAAGAACTCGACGCAGGCGTTCAACCCGGTGACCGGCCAGTTCGACCGTGTGCCCGCTGCGGCTGCGGCCAGCGCGGGCCAGTCGACCGCCGCCGCGGCCGCCCGTTCGCGCGCCGCACAGCGTGAGGCGGCGGCCAAGGAGAAGCGTAAGAAGAAGATCATTCTCGGTTCGGCGATCGGCGGCCTGGTCGTCGTCGCGATCCTCATCGCCATATTCTTCGCGATGGGCGGCGAGAAGGCGGTCGCGCAGACCGCCACCGTGCCGACGATCACCTCCGCGATGACGAAGGACCGCGCCAAGTCGACGATCGAGGCGGCCGGATTCCAGTTCCAGGCGATGGTCGACACCGATTCGACCGAGCCGGAGGGCATGTTCACCAAGCAGAGCCCGAAGGGCGGCACGAAGGCCACCAAGGGCTCCACCGTGAAGGTGTGGTTCTCCGCGGGCCCGCAGGAGACGTCCGTACCCGATGTGAAGGGCATGTCGCAATCGGCGGCGAAGGCGGCGTTGGAGAAGGCCGGATTCAAGGTCCTGTCCAGCGTACAGACCGAGAACAGCGCCGACATCGACCAGGATAAGGTGACGCGCACCGATCCGGCGGCCGGTACGGCGCAGACGAAGGGTACCGCGATCCAGCTGTACGTCTCCTCCGGCATGACGGAGATTCCGGACGGCATCGTCGGCCAGAACAAGGACGCGGCCACGGCCACGCTGCAGGGGCTGAAGTTCACGGTGACGATCACCGAGGAGTATTCGGACACGATCGCGGCCGGCACGGTGATGAGCGTCAACCCGGGTTCGGGTTCGACGGTCGCGCAGCGTTCCGCCGTCACGATCGTCGTGTCGAAGGGCAAGGAGCAGGTGAACGTCCCCGACGTGACCGGCCAGACGTATGCCGCCGCGAAGGCCCAGCTGGAGGCGCTCGGATTCACCGTCGCGCAGTCCGGCTCGACCGGCACGAGCGACAAGGTCCTGTCGCAGAACCCCGCTTCCGGTCAGGCCGAGAAGGGTGCGACGATCACGCTCACCACGCAGGGTTCCGGTTCCGGCAGCGACACGGATGATTCCGGCAGCAACGGCTCCGGCAACAGTGACTCCGGCAACAGCGGCAATTCCGGCAACTCCCAGTGACCGCATAGAACCATGCATCGCGCTTGCGTGCGATGCATGGTCTCCATAGGCCGGCCGCGGGCTCTGCCCACAATCGGCCATCAGTAGGCAAGCAGTTGGCCCCCTCAACTGTTGAGGGGGCCAACTGCGTACCGGGCTCCTCTGCGATGAGAAGGCCGCGAAGCGTTACTTGACGACCTTGGGCTGGAGGCCCTGGGCCTTGGCGACGGCGTTGGTCTGGCCGCACACAGCGAGCCAGTTGGCGAGCAGACGGTAGCCGTCCTGCGTCATCACCGATTCGGGGTGGAACTGGACGGCGAACATCGGCTTGCCCTTGACGCGGATGCCCTGCACGATATGGTCGCCCTGCGTCCACGCGGTCACTTCCAGCGCGTCCGGCACGGAATCCGGTTCGACGGCGAGCGAATGGTAGCGGGTCGCGGTCATCGGATTGGCGACGCCAGCGAAGATCTCGTCGTCGACATGCTCGACGAGGCTCGTCTTGCCGTGCATGATCGTCGGCGCATGATCGACCGTGGCACCGTACACCTCGGCGAGCGCCTGCAATCCCAGGCACACGCCGAACATCGGCTTGCCCTGCCTGGCGCACAGTCGAATCATGTCCTCGCTGGCGCCGGAATCGGCGGGAGCGCCGGGGCCGGGGCTGATGAGCACACCGTCATAGTCGTCGGTCACATGCTCGTCGGACGGGTCGATGGCGTCGTTGCGCACCACATCCACGGTCGCGCCGAGCGTCTTCAGATAGCCAACGATCGTGTAGACGAACGAATCATAGTTATCGATCACCAGAATGCGCGCGGAATCGGTCACAATGGCTCCTTTACGGACATCTACGAGCGTCACGGGCGTCCTCGCGGACGTCCCGTCGCGGGGAATACGGACGTACTTGCCGTCAGTCTACCGCCGTGCGCGCGACGTGGCCGCGGGCTTCCCGCGCCACGGACGCGACGCGCGCGGCCGAACGGCCGGAACGCGGTCGCGGTGTCGCACGGTTCGCGTGACTCGCGTGTCACGACGACGCCGTCACGACACCGTCACGACACCGCGAAATTGCTCATCTGCTGGAGGAACGGGATGGTCGTCGCCGCCCACGGGAACGCCCATTCGAACAGTGCGGCGGCCGCGGCGACGAGCAACAGCGCGAGCAGCACGACGCGCACCGGCAGCACGCCGGGCTGGAGCCGCAGCAGACCGCCGTAGATGCTCGCGTCGGGGCGCGGGCGGAGGCCGTCGCGGATCGCGGCGCGCGCGGGCCAACGCCACGCGACCGCGGCGGCGATGAACAGGACGAGCCAGGCGATGAGCGCGCCGATGACGACCGGCTTCATCGATCCCATGCGCGCGGGCAGTGACATGGCGGTGGTGCTGTTGCTCGCGAACTTCACCTTGCCGGACGCGTCGGTCGTGGCGAGTTCCTGCGGGATGCCGTCGGACACCTTCGCCCAGTATGTGAGCTCGCCCCACACGATCCACCGGTGTGTCGGCGTCGAATACTTCGGTTCGCACGTGGTGAGCGTGATCATGCGTTTGGTGGCCGGCTGACTGCTGTCCTCCGGGTTGGGGGCGACCACGTAGACATCCTCGGGAAGCACGATCTTGTACTTCGTGAACGTGTACACGTACCAGTAGTCCTTCGTGCGCACGACGATCGCATCGCCCGACTGGAGCTTGTCGACGTCGCCGAGCGGCTCGCCGTAGCCGTTGCGATGACCGGCGACGGCGAAGTTGCCGACCTGACCGGGCATCTGCGTGGAATCGTAGTGGCCGAGACCGTGACGCGCGAGCTGGGCGGCGTCCGTGCCTTCGACGATGTTGCGCTGCCAGCCGGCACCGAAACGCGGCACGTACAACTGCGCGATGAGGTCGCCGTAGCTCGCCTTCTCCGGCTGTACGGGCGCATCACCCTCCTGCGCCTTCGCGATCGTCGTCTCGCCGCCGTTCGCCGACGGATCGGACCAGGAGACCTGCTGACGGGTCTCGACCTGCGTGCGTTCCGCCTCGACGCCAGTCCACCACATCTGCCACACGATGTAGAGCGCGCAGACCGCGGCGAGGGTGATGAGAATCTCGGCGACGATGCCGACCGCCTGCCAGACCGGGCCGTTGCGGCGGGAGCGCTGTACGCTGTGCTTCATCGTTACTGTTGTCCTTCCGTCTGATTCGTCGTGGTGTCTGTAGTGTTCGTGCCGGTGTCCGTTGTGCCTGTCGTGCCCGGTGTCGTCGGTGTCGTTGCGGTGCCCGTCGACTCGTCGTCCTTGCCTTTGACCACCGCCGCGTATTTGAGCGGCTGCAACAGGGACGGGGTCTCGTCGAACGTCAGGCTCTTCTTGCGTTCAACCTTCCAGCCGAGACCGAACGCGCTCACATACTGCTGGTAGATCTCGATGGCCGGCGAATCGTCGAGCGCGGCGATGAGCTGATCCGGATCGCCGATCGCGGAGATCGTGAACGGCGGCGAATATTTCTTGCCGTGCAACGAGACCACGTTGCCGGAACAGATGACCGCCGAATTGAACAGCATGCGCTGATCCATGAACTGCATCGAATCGGCGCCGCCCGCCCACAGGGCGTTGATGACCGCTTCGAGATCCTGCTGGTGAATCACGTACTTGTCGATATCATCGCTGGAACCGGACGAATCGACCGCCTGCTCCCACATCGGCGAATCGTCGAGCGTGACGGCGATGCCTGGACCCTCCACTTTCGGCAGCGTGGTGCCGGTACCGGAATCCTCGCTGGTGGCCGGAGTGTCGCTGTTCTTCGCGGTGAGTTCGGTGAGCGTGCTCACGTCGGAGCTGAGCTTCTTCACGTCGGCGGACAGGCCGTCGACCTCCTTGACGCGCTGCTCGACCAGCTGCGCCGTGTCCGAATTGACGACGGCGGTACGGTTCGCGCGCAGATTCGTCACGAGCAGATAGCCGGTGAGCGCCACGACGACCATGACGGTGACGCTCCCCCACAAGGACCGTTTCGCGATATGCCTGCCGCCGTGTCTGGCCATACGCTTGCCTTTCCGCCCGCTTTTCGTCGTTCGTGCCCGTATTCGCACGCTTCACCTGCACGGGCCGCTTGCACGGTAGCCGGGCATTGTTCGCCGCTTTCGAGTGTAACCACTATGATGACTTCTAGCCTATTGAAATGGAGACTACGCTGATGGCTGACGAAGAGCTCAACGAGAACGACCAGAAGGACTGGCAGTCCGAGATCGCCGAGGAAGGCGAGTCGAAGGACGCCGCGAAGACCGCGGATGCTACGGATGCCGCGGATGCCGCGGAGAAGTCCGGGGAGTCCGATGAGTCCGCGGCGGACGAAGGATTCACCGTGGATATGGACCAGGTCGAGGCCGTGTTGAACGCCACCGCCGACAAGTCGGCCATGACGCCGCAGATGAAGCGCATGATGGCTCGTCAGGCGGAGAACACCCGCCGCGTCGAGGAGACGATCAAGGGCACCAAGTCGAACCCGCGCTGGTTCGTACCGCTGTTCTGCATCCTCATGGTGATCGGCCTGATCTGGGTGGTCTGCTACTACCTGACCAGCAACTACCCGATTCCGAACATCGGCGCATGGAACCTGCTCATCGGTTTCGTGATCATCATGATCGGCTTCCTGATGACGATGTGGTGGCGCTGAGCGCGCAGCGGGTGCATGATGAGCACGTGACCGAAGGGGTGTGGCGAGAAGGCCACACCCCTTCGTCGTATTTCAGCTCCCCTGCTGAGGGGAGAGGCCCGACGGCCAGCCCGTCCTGCCCCGGCCCCGCGTCATGCCACGCCGACGGTGTGGCGCAACAGGTTCCGGCGCGTCTTGTGTGGCGCGGAGGGCGCGCCACACAAGACGCGGAATCGGGTTTCGAGAACTTGTGCGGCACGATCTTGTGCCGCACAAGAAGACAATCGAGCATTTCGGAGCTTGTGTGGCATGGAACCATGCCGCACAAGCCGCACAAGCTCTCAGCACCCCTTGTGTGGCACAGCCCAAGCTCCTCGCGCGCCTTCTCGTCCGATCCGGACGATCGCATGGCGACAACGCCCGTCCCCCGTCGTTCCCGCAGCGCTGCGGTGGATGACTGTGGATAACGGATGTGGAAAGTTATCCACAGTTATCCACAGGAGCTGAGGCATTGGAAATGCTGGGATTGCGCGAGTTGCTCACCGGGTTATCCACAAGTTATCCACAGTTGTGCGCAACTTATCCACCGCTTATCCACCAAAATCCACAGGTTATCCACCGCTCTGCGTGGAAATGCGCCCACAGCGGCGTAATCCACGGTGGACAGCAACGTTGTGGATAACTTCAGGCATACCTTGTCCACATGCAAGAATCGTTGATATTGCAACGATTCTTGCACTTATCCACGGAATATATCCACTGTTGTCCACCGGTTATCACCTGGTTATCCCCAAGTTATCCACACCTTTTTCCACATTTGTGGAAAACTACATATGTGTGATTATCCACCGAATCACCCAGATATGGGGATTGGATGATGAAGCCCGGATATCAGATTCTTCGCATTGTGGATTGCGGTGTGTGCATGCCGTGCGCTTGCGGTCACCATACGGGCGAGCAGAGCACCAGACCGGCAATCAGCAGCACAACCATCGCACCACCGTAGATCCACATGCGTTGGGTGAAGGAACGGTTCCGCAGCGCCGGCACTCCGGCGACGAGCAGCCACGTGAGCACGCCACCGACCACGAATCCGCCGACATGCGCCTGCCATGCGATGCCGCCGACCACGAACGGCAATAGGAAGTTGACGGCCATCCAGATCATCATCGAACGGATGTCCTCGCCGACGCGACGATACACGACGAGCACCGCCGCGAACAGGCCGAACAGCGCGCCGGAGGCACCATAGGCGGCGGTCATCCAGTCACCGGTCACGCGCGACCAGACGAGCATGCCGACGGCACCGCCGAAACCGGAGATCAGGTAGAGCGCGAGGAACCGCCAATGGCCCATCAGCCGTTCGAGCATCGGGCCGACCGACCACAACGCGATCATGTTGAACAGGATGTGCATGATGTTCGGCGCGTGGAGGAACAGCGATGTGAGGATCGTCCACGGTTTGGCGAGCATCGTGAGCGGCATCACCATGCCGGAGCCGACGAACGTGTTGAACGCGGCAGGAGCGACGAGACTGAGCAGCATCTCGACCGCCCACACGGCCACGCACAGGCCGATGATCGTCCACGTGATGACGGGGCCGCCGTTGCGCCACTCGTACTGGATCTGCCGTTTCGTCGGGAATCGCATACGCATGCCGCCATCGTAGCGGGTGGACGGGAACGGTCACACGGATGGGAGAATCCCGGTGTCGTTCCACCCAATCCACACATAACCACGCCTATGATGGGTTGCAGGGTTGGCTTGAACGGACAGGCCGACGAGAATGGGAAAGGAGCCGTCATGGAGAACAAGTCTTCCAACGGTTGGAAATTCTTCGCACTGCTGTTCGGTGCGCTGCTCGCGGGTCTGGTGGGCCTGTACATCTACAAGCAGCAGAACCCGGATTACGATCCGTGGGAGGAGCCGTGGGAGAACAGCTCCTCGCCGGTCGATCTGGGCCTGAACAAGGGCAAGGATAAGGACGAGGAGGCCCCCGCCGAGGACGCCCCTGAATCCGTCGCCGAAGCCGAGGCCTGAGTTTCTTCCGTACCCACAGGTCAGACTGTAAGCCAACAGGGAAGCCCCGCAACCTGATGAAGGTTGCGGGGCTTCCCTATTGCGTTCCAGCGTTGTGTCTACCCCTCAGTCCGCCTGCGGCGGCCAGCTCCCCTATCAAGGGGAGCCAGAGAAGAGGTCAGGCCAGCGGGCGGAGTCCGGTGGACTGATAACGTGTGTGGCCTCTAGGCGCAGAGGGCGAAGGCGTACGAAGGTACGTCGAACCCTCTGCAACGACGAGGACACTCCGTTATCAGGCGAGCGGGCCGGTCTTCCAAATGCGCTCCAAATAATCCTCGATCGAGCGGTCCGAGCTGAAGAAGCCGGAGTTCGCGACGTTGAGGAGGGCCTTGCGGTTCCAGTCGAGCGGGTGGGTGTACAGCTCTTCGATCTGGGCCTGGATGTTGGCGTAGGAGGAGAAGTCCGCGAGCGTCATGAACCAGTCCTTGGTCAGCCAGTCGGCGACGAGCGGCGCGTAGGCGTTGCGGTCGCCCTCGGAGAAGGCGCCGCCGGCGACGAGGTCGATGGCCTGCTTGAGGCGCGGATCGGCCTCGTAGTACTTGGCCGGATCGTAGCCGGTCGCGTAGAGGGACTCGACTTCCTCGACGTCCATGCCGAAGAGGAAGAAGTTCTCGGCGCCGACACGCTCGCGGATCTCGACGTTCGCGCCGTCGAGGGTGCCGACGGTGAGCGCGCCGTTGAGGGCGAACTTCATGTTGCCGGTACCGGAGGCTTCCTTGCCGGCCTGGGAGATCTGCTCGTCGAGCTCGGTGGCCGGGATGAGGTTCTGGGCCATCTCGATGTTGTAGTTCGGGAGCATGTGGACGGCGAGCTTGCCCTTGACGTCCGGGTCGTTGTTGACGACGCGGGAGACGTTGTTGATGAGCTGGATCGTCATCTTGGCCAGGTAGTAGCCCGGGGCGGCCTTGGCGCCGAAGAACACGGTGCGCGGCAGGACGTCGTCGGCGTTGATGGTGCCGTTCTTGATGCCCGCGTAGCGGGAGATGACGGCGAGGATCTTCAGGCTCTGGCGCTTGTACTCGTGCAGGCGCTTGACCATCGTGTTGAACATGGTGTTCTCGTCGATGTCGATGCCGTAGTGGTCCTTGGTGAAGCCGACGAAGGCGTGCTTGTTGGCCTGCTTGACGGCGGCGAACTTCTTGACGAACTCGTCGTCCTGGGCCAGCGGGACGAGGCCCTGCAGCATTTCGAGGTCGGAGACCCACTTGTCGGTGCCGAGGCCCTCGGTGATGAGGTCGGACAGACGCGGGTTGGCGAGCTTGACGAAGCGACGCGGGGTGACGCCGTTGGTCACGTTGGTGAACTTGTCCGGGTAGGCGTCGGAGAAGTCCTTGAGCGTGGAATCCTTGAGCAGCTGGGAGTGCAGCGCGGCCACGCCGTTGACGTGGGAGCCGCCGTAGGTGGCGAGGTAGGCCATGCGGACGGCGTCGCCGGTGTAGATCGCCATACGGTCGATGGTCGCGGCGTCCACGCCCTTGCCCTTGAGCTCGGCCTTGAACTGGTCGCTGATCTTCTCGATGATCTCGAGGTGACGCGGCAGCAGCTCGCCGATCAGGCTGGCCGGCCAGACCTCAAGGGCCTCCGGCAGCAGCGTGTGGCAGGTGTAGTTGAACGTCTTGACGGTGATGTTCCAGGCGGTGTCCCAGTCGTAGCCGTACTCGTCGATGAGGATGCGCATGAGCTCGGGGATGCCGATCACCGGGTGGGTGTCGTTGAGCTGGAACGTGATCTTGTCCGGGAAGGTGGTCAGATCCGGCTTGTCCTGGCCCGGGTAGAAGACGCGGATGGCATCGTGCAGGGAGGCGGACACGAAGAAGTACTGCTGCTCGAGGCGCAGTTCCTTGCCGACCTTGGTGGAATCCTCCGGGTAGAGGATCTTGGAGATGTTCTCGGCCTTGACCTTCGGCTCGACGGCCTCCATGTACTCGGAGCGGTTGAAGGCGAGCAGATCGAACTCGTCGTAGCTGCGGGCGGTCCACAGGCGCAGCGTGTTCACGCGCTGGGACTTGTAGCCGGGCACCAGGTAGTCGACCGGCACGGCGCGCACGGACCAGGCCGGCTTCCACACCTTCTTGCCGTTCTCCTCGACGACCTCGCCGCCGAAGGAGACCTTCTGGTCACGGTTGTAGTCGATGTGGCCCCACGGCTCCTCGTTCTTCAGCCAGTAGTCCGGGGTCTCCACCTGCTTGCCGTTCTCGTCGAACTGCTGCTTGAAGATGCCGTAGCGGTACTGGATGCCGTAGCCGAAGGCCGGCACGCCCAGCGAGGCGAGGGAGTCGATGAAGCAGGCGGCGAGACGGCCGAGGCCGCCATTGCCGAGACCCGGCTCGTACTCGGCGTCGACGATGTCCTTCGGCTGGAAGCCGAGGGCCTCGACGGCCGCATCGAACTGGTCGGTCAGGCCGGCGTTGAGCAGCGCGTTCTCCAGCTGCTTGCCCATGAGGAACTCGGCGGACAGGTAGCCGACGGCCTTGGTGTTGCCGTTGACGGTGTCGGCCTGCGTGGTGAACCAAGCGTCCTGCAGATGGTTGCGAACGGCCTTGGCGGCGGCGACGTACACGTCGGCGGCGGTGGCCTGCTCGACGGTGACGCCCTGGGTGTACTTCAGTTGTTCACGAATCTCGTCGGCGAACTGCTCGGCCGTGACAGGAGATTTCGGAGCGGTAATCTCGGTCATATTGTTCTCGTTTTCCTTCCGGGGAGGGACTTCCCTGACCATCATAAGACGCGCCAAAAGGCACATCCCAACACATACATGAACAGTGCGTTACATTCGCACGGCATCGTGCATACGTTTTCATCGGTCAACGTTTCCACCATACTACGTAGCCCCAACGAGAGCGCCGCAGTGCGTGTTCGCCGTGTGCGGCCGCGCGCATCACACGCACCACGCCGCAACCACAACCACAACCACAACCACAACCACAACCACAACCACAACCACAACCACAACCACAACCACAACCACAACCACAACCACAACCACAACCACAACCACAACCACCATCGCGTCACATGCGCCACGCCACGCCCCACCCCGCCTCAACCGCGACCCCCGCCGCCGCGCGTGCGGCGCGGCAGGGGTCGCGGCACAATGGCGGTATGGCAGTGATTCTGGAAAAGGACGTGGCGCGCGGGCGACGCGCATTCGACGAATGGCGCGACGCGGCAGTTGCGCTGATGCGCGAGGACGGTGCAATCATCGCCGACGGTACAACCCCGGACGCGGGTGCCGCGACGGACGGCGACGCCGCGACGCGCGACGCGCGATTGGCGATCGCGCCGCGACTGCCCCGGCCGACGATGGCGATGGCCGTGCGCTACTCGCTGTTCCTGTTGGAACGCAAGGCTCCGGGGCCTGGGGTCGAAGTGCGCGTGGCGCCGTGGGGTGCGATCAAGATCCTCGACGGGCCGGAATCGGACCCGCATAATCTCACGCCGCCGGACGTGATCGAACTCGACCCGGACGTGTGGCTGCGCGTCGCGACCGGCGTGACCACGTGGGCCGAGGAAAAGAACGCCGGCCGCATCTCGGCGGTCGGCGAACGTGACGATCTGGGATGGCTGCTGCCGTTGCGATAACGCGAACCGCGGGATGACCGCGGTGACGCGGACGATTCGCAAACGACTCGTGCGGATCGTCCGCCCGGCTCAGGCCTTCTTGGGCTTGAGGGCGCTCGGGACAGGCATCGGAATCGGCTTGTGCGGAGGCATCGGCTTCGGCGCGGCCGGCTTGGCGGCCGACGCCTTCGGGAATTCGCCGCTGGTCGCCTTCGCGGCGGCCTCGGCGGCCCACTTGGCGTACTCGTCGAGGTCATCCTCGGCCGGAGCGGCGGACTTGCCGGCATCGGCGTCCGCGTCACGGGCGGAATCCGCGGCAACGTCCGCATAGTGGTCATCGTAGTGATCGTCGAGGTCGGCGAACGGGTCGACGGAACCGGTTCCCGGCTCCTGGCCGCTCAATTCCTTGGCAAGCTCGTCGTAATCGGTGTCGGTTGTCAGATACTTGAGCTTACGGGCAATTTTCTGCTGCTTGGCTTTCTGACGTCCGCGGCCCATGTGACCCCCTGAAAATAATGCTTGCTATCGATTCATCAACTAAGAAGAGTACCACTTGTTTTCCGCTACGGGCTTGTCGGCTCGCGCTTTTACGATAAAAGCGATATTTTGCACGGTTTTGACACAACCCGCGAGGGCGACACGCACCCGATCGGGCTGCCTCCATCAATCAAAGGACGATGAGCATGACGGACGAAACGCAGGCGCAGACCACCGAACCGCAGGTCACGGCGGCCGGCAACGAGATGAGCGCGAGCTTCCTGGCGGCGAAGAAGCGCTCCGACGCGACGCTCGCCAAGCTCGAAGCCGAACCGGGCAAGTTCACGATGCTCACCGGCGACCGTCCGACCGGCCGCCTGCACCTCGGCCACTACTTCGGCTCCATCCGCGAGCGCGTCGCCATGCAGAACCGTGGCGTGCATTCGAACATCATCATCGCCGACTACCAGGTCATCACCGACCGCGACACCACCGAGCACATCCAGGACAATGTCCTCAACCTCGTGCTCGACTACATGGCCGCCGGCATCGACCCGCAGAAGACGATGATCTACGCGCACTCCGCCGTGCCGGCCGAGAACCAGCTGCTGCTGCCGTTCCTCTCCCTCGTCACCGAGGCCGAGCTGCACCGCAACCCGACCGTCAAGTCGGAGATGGAGGCCTCCGGCCACGCGCTGACCGGCCTGCTGCTCACCTACCCGGTGCACCAGGCGTGCGACATCCTCTTCTGCAAGGCGAACGTCGTGCCGATCGGCAAGGACAACCTGCCGCACATCGAGATCACGCGCACGATCGCCCGCCGCTTCAACGAACGCTACGCGAAGAAGCACCCGGTGTTCCCGGAGCCGGCCGCGATTCTGTCCGATGCCCCGGAGATTCCGGGTCTCGACGGCCGCAAGATGAGCAAGTCCTACGGCAACTCGATCATGCTGGGCGCCACCGCGGCCGAGACCGCGAAGCTCATCAAGAAGAGCCCGACCGACTCCGAGCGCACCATCACCTTCGACCCGGTCAACCGCCCGCAGGTCTCCGCGCTGCTCACCACCGCCGGCCTCGTCACCGGACGCGATCCGAAGGACATCGCCGCCGAGATCGGCTCCGCCGGCGCCGGCGCGCTCAAGGCGTATGTGATCGAGTCCGTGAACGAGTTCCTCGCCCCGCACCGCGAGCGCCGCGAGGAGCTCGCCAAGGATATGGACTACATCCGCGACGTGCTGCACGACGGCAACAAGCGCGCCAACGAGATCGCCAACGCCACCCTCGACGAGGTGCGCGAGGCGATGGGCATGAAGTACTGAGAGCACTGAAGTAGAGCACTGAAGTACTGAGAGCACTGAGCGGCTCCAAGCCGCCCTGATGGTGCCGGCCAACTTGCATCTGGGGATTTTTGGAGTTGACCGGCACAATGACGAGCCGCCCAACCACGGAAACACATTCTCCGAGGTTGGGCGGCTCGTTTTCCATCATCATCCATCATCATGAAGTGCCCATGGGGCGGATAGCTGGGCGTGCGCGCTCACATGTCGGTGGCATGATGGCGGCATGGGCACATCTCTGAACATCCTCAATGCGCGCGTCCCCGGCGGCGACGAGCGCATTGACCTCGTCATCCGCGACGGGAAGATCACGGCCGCCGGGCACGCCGTCGCGCGGCCGGACGCCGACGACACCATCGACGCGACCGACCTGTGGGTCATCCCCGGCCTCATGGACTGTCACACGCATTTCACGCAATGGTCGAAGACGCTCGGCCGGCTCGACCTCATCAACGCGCGTTCCGCCGCCGAGGCGATGGCGATGCTGCGCGCGCATCTCGACGCACGCCGCGCCGCCGGCACGCTCGCCCCGGACACGTTCGTGGTGGGCATGCGCTTCCGCCACTCGCTGTGGGCCGACGACGAACAGCCCACGCTCGCCGCGATCGACGCCGTGACCGGCGAGCAGCCGGTGGCACTGTCCAGCGCGGACATGCACTGCGGATGGGTGAACTCGGCGGCAGCGCGACGGCTCGGCGTACACGCGGACGCGCGCACCGGGCTCGTCGGCGAGCTCGAATGGTTCGACGCGTATACGAAATTCGACAAGGCGCCGGGCGCGGCCGAGGAAACCGACCGGCTGCTGCGCGAGGCGGAGAAGGACGCCGCAAGCAAAGGCGTCACCGCGATCCGCGATTACGAGATGGCGGAGAACATCGACACGTGGATCGCACGCTTCGCCGCCGGCATCGACGGATTGCGCGTGAAGGCCGGCGTCTACCCGGAACGGCTGGAGGCGGCGATCCGCGCCGGCTGGCGCACCGGCAAGCCGCTGCCCGGCAGCCGTGGACTTGGCGAGGTCGGCGCGATGAAGCTCATCTCCGATGGTTCGCTCAACACGCGTTCCGCCTACTGCTCCACGCCGTATTCGGGCATCACGCCGACCACGTACGGCACGCTCAGCTACACGCCGAGCCAGATCGCGCGCTACATGCGGCTCGCCACCGAACACGGCTTCGACATCGCCTGTCACGCGATCGGCGACGAGGCGAACGCGATCGTGCTTGACGCGGCGGAGCTCACGCACGCGCACGGGTCGATCGAGCACGCGCAGATGCTACGTCGCGAGGACATCCCGCGTCTGGCCGCGCTCGGCCTCGAGGCGAGCGTCCAGCCGCAGCATGCGATGGACGACCGCGATGTGATCGACCGGTTCTGGGCGAATCCGGCCGGCGTGCCGTACGCGTTCCGCTCGCTGCACGCGGCGGGCACGCGCCTCAGGCTGGGATCCGATGCGCCGGTCGCGCCGCTCGATCCGTGGATGGCGATTTCGGCGGCCGTGTTCGCGACGGAGAGTTCCGCGCGCGAACCGTTCCAGCCGGAGCAGCGTCTGCCGCTGCGCGTCGCGCTCGCGGCGTCCACTGCGGTCGGTCGTGTGCGGCTGCATGCCGGCGACGATGCGGATGTCGTGCTGCTCGACGCCGATCCGTACGCGATGGAGACGCCCGAGGCGATGCGTGCCATGAGGAACCACGTGGCGCTGACGTTCCTCGCGGGACGACGCACGTACTAATTGCCGCTTGAGGGAGGCATGTATGCAGAATTATTCTGAGTTCAGAATAATTCTGCATACAATAAGAGAATGGAACGGCCCCCTCAACGTGAGGGGGGCGGGGCGGAGATCGCTACTTGCCGTTGACTTCGGCTTCGAGGGCTTCCATCGGCTCGTCGACGAGGACGGAACCGGAGGGGAGGGTGCCGGGAAGCGGATCGTCCATGTAATGGTCGAACTCGTAGAGCATCTGCTCGTTCGGCTTCTCGGTGAGCAACGAGAACACGACGATGCACAGCAGCGAGACGAGGAACGCGGGCAGCAGCTCGTAGATCGCGAACACGCCGCCCAGCGGCTTGATGAGATTGTGCCAGATGAACACGGTGGCGGTGCCGGAAACCATGCCGGCGACGGCGCCCACCTTGTTCGCGCGGCGCCAGTAGAGCGCGCACAGCATGAGCGGGCCGAACGAGGCGCCGAGGCCGGCCCACGCATAGGAGACGACCTGGAAGATCGAGGAGTTCTGGTCGTAGGCGACGAGACAGCCGAATAGGAACATGACGACGAGCGTGATGCGCGCGACGATCATCACCTGACGGTCGGTGGCCTTCTTGTGGAACAGTCCGCGGAAGATGTTCTCGCCCATCGCGGAGGCGCCGATGATCATGTACGAGGAGCTGGAGCTCATCGACGCGGCGAAGATGCCGGAGACGACCACGCCGCACACGAAGCTCGGCAGCAGCGTCTGCGCGAGCACGATGAAGATGGTCTCCGCGTCGGTGCCGGTGAGCAGGTGCGTGGGCATCATCGCACGGCCAACGAGGCCGATGCACACGGCGCTGGCGAGCGACAGCACGCACCAGGAGGTGGCGATGATACGCGACTTGCGCACCTCCTCGGCGTCGCGGATCGACAGGAAGCGCACGAGCACCTGCGGCATGCCGAAGTAGCCGAGGCCCCACGCGAGCATCGAGACGATCGTGATGATGCCGTAGTCGGTGGGTGCGCCGAACACGGCCTTGCCGGCCTCGACGATCTGCTTGCCGGTCTCCGGGTCGAGCGTCGGGGAGGCGACCTGCGTGCCGGAGATGAAGCCGGGGATCGCGCGCAGGAACGCGACGGTCTCGCCGATGCCGCCGGCGGAGGCGACCGTGCCGACAAACACGACGGCGAGCGCGAAGAACATGAGCAGGCCCTGGATGAAGTCGGTCATCACGACGGACAGGTAGCCGCCGACGATCGTGTACACGAACACGACGAGCGCGCCGAGCACCATCATCAGGTGGTAGTCGAAGCCGAACAGGGCGGTGAACAGCTTGCCGACGGTCACGAAGCAGCTGCCCACGTACACGCAGAAGAAGACGAGGATGATGATCGCGGAGATCGTCGAGATGACGCCCTTCGTATCGTGGAATCGCTTGGCGAAGAAGTCGGGGATGGTGATCGCGTCGCCGGCGACGACCGAATAGCGGCGCAGGCGGCGGGCGACGATCTTCCAGTTGAGGTAGGTGCCGATGGCGAGGCCGAGCGCGGTCCACAGCGGGTCGGCGGCGCCGGTGAAGTAGGCGAGGCCGGGCAGGCCCATGAGCAGCCAGCCGGACATGTCGGAGGCTTCGGCGGACAGCGCGGTGAGCCACGGCCCGACGCCGCGGCCGCCCGCGAAGTACTCCTTGGAGGAGGAGTTGGACCGCTTGGAGTAGATGAATCCGATGGACAGCATGGCCGCGAAATAGATGACCATGGCCAGCAGAATCCAGAAATCGTTCGCCACGCTAACCGCCTTATCCGAAATATCCACGGTTGCGCGGATGCGCGTCATGCCCGTGGGGGTTTCTCTCTGGGAATTCCTAGTACTGTCGCCGACCTTCCCCGAAAGTGCGGACAATTCCACGACGATGTCTCGCATGGTGAGCGGCCCGCTATGGCAAAGCCCCCTCGGAACACCCGAGAGGGCCGAGTGTGTGCGGTCACGCGGGAACGCACGTGACCGCACGAGACCGCACGTGACCGCACGATCAGATGTCGTAGCGCCAGGACTTGTCGGTGATGACGCGGGCCATCGCGAGGCCGATCGGCAGGCAGATGATGACCATGAACGCGCGGAACGCCCAGTCGAGCGCGGTGAGGGTGTCGAACGAGCCGAGGTGGAACATGGCCTGGTACATGTACAGGCCGGGCACCATGATCACGATCGACGGCACGGTCAGGCAGATGCGCGGGTAGCCGAAGTGCGGCGCGAGCCAACCCCTGCGCACGGACGAACGCCACGCGGTGGCGAGCAGGCCGGCGAGGAGGGCGCCGATGAACGCGCCCGCCTCGGCCGGCACGCCTTGGTCGACGAGTTCGAGACGCAGCGTGTCGGTGATGGCGCCGATCGTCGCGGCGACGAGGCACATGCGCTGCGGCGAGTTGAACATCACGGAGAAGCCCCACACGCCAAGGAACGCGAACACGAAACGCAACGCGCCGTTCACCCACACGTTGAGGCCGAGCGGCTCGAATCCTTCCGGATTGAGATGCACGATCGAAGCGACCATCCAGCCGGCGAGCGTGGCCATGAGCACGATGCAGAAGAAGTAGGTGAGACGTTGGATGCCGGACGGGAAGTCGATCTTCGCCATGTCGAGGCCGCTGGTGATGAGCGGGAATCCGGGGATGACGAACAGCATCGCACCGATGTACGCGGTGTCGTGGTGCAACGCAATCGGGTCGAACAGGCCGATGAGGCGCAGCGTGCCGGTGCAGACGAGCGCGGCGACGGCCACGCACACGAACGTGACGAAGAACTGGTTGAGGTGGTGCTTGAACAGGCGGCGGCGCAGCCAGTGGCCGAGTCCGGCGCCGAAGAACGCGCCGACCATGTCGTACGGGCCGCCGCCGAGCAGGAACACGAAGGACGCGCAGGCGATCGCGGAGGCGAGTCCGGCGAAGGCGGGCGAGTAGAGCGGCTTGCGGTGCTCGATCATGTCGAGGCGGTGGTGCGCCTGACGCACGGTGATGCCGTGGCCGCCGTTGCCGTTCGCCGCGGACGCGCCGTCGAGATGGTCGAAGTGTTCGGCGTATTCCTTCGGCGGTTTGCGGTCGGCCAGTTTCGGCTTGCGGCGCTGCGGCTGTTCCTGTTCCGCCTCGCGGGCCTGTTCGTCGGCGGCGCGCGCGGCGAGCGACTGGGTCATCGCCGATTGCGACCAGTCGGTCTCGTGCACGTGCAGCTGGTGGGCGCGCGGATCGCCGGGATCGGTGTGGCGGCTGGCGTCCTCGAGCGCGTCGAGCACGGCGTCCTGGCCGGGGCGGGCGCTGGTGCGCTCCTCGCGCTTCTCCTCCTTCTCCTCCCTGCGCAGCTGCTTGGAGAGGTCGGCGGAGACCTGCGAGGCATCCTTCGCGTCGAGATGCTGCATGAGGCCCTGCGAGACCTCGGGCTGCACGTGGTACATGCTCTCCTCGCCGAGGTTCACGCTGAACCAGTCGGCGAAATGCTCGAGCAGCCAGATGCGTTCGGTGTTGACGCCGGTGCTCGGCAGGTCGATGACCTCGGTGATGCGGTCCTTGCCGTCCGTGCAGGCGGCCTCGATGTCGGTGAGGTTGACGTCGGCGCGCACGTGCACGCCGAGCGGGTAGGCGATGCGATGCATCATCTCGCGCACGCGGAACGATCCGGTGCCGGCCGACAGGTCGAGCAGGCCGACGCGCACGATCACGCTGGCCTTCGCGGCGATGCCCGCCTCGGCGATGGGCTTGTCCCAATCGCGTTCGATGTCCTCCATATCCAATGGGATGGAGTGGGTGTGGAAATGCTGGACGGCGATCGCGCCGTGCTCATGGCTGTTCTTGATGTCGGCATGCCCCTGGATCGGGGGCTCCTCCTGCTGATGTTGGCTCTCACTCACGGTGTCCATTACTACCGCGCAGGCTCCCCGCAATCATCGGAGACCATCTTTTTGCCCACATACCGGACATTTCGGCGTCACGATTCGACAAACGCACGGAATCCACCCACAATCACGCGCGAAAAATGGGATTCGTAACGTGAAGTGCGATTACCCGTGGCTACAATGGCGACCACAACCAAACGCTGCGCAGGGCTGTGGGCTCGCAACGGCCGATCTCAACAACCATGGAGGAGCCATGGACGATCGGCAGACCGAGCAACCCTCAACGCGGCAGAAGGAGGTCTGATGACAGATAACGATCAGCAGATCACGCCCGCCGACGCGACGATAGTCTCGACCGGCACCGGAACCAAGGGTCCCGAAGAGCGTCAGCTGCCTGAATCACTCGCCAGCGATATGGATCTGTGTCTGCGCATTCTGCGCGACGTGCTCGGCGAGTTCGATCCCGAACTGCTCGCCACGTTCGATGAAGTGCGCCAGTACGCGGTCGAGGCCAGCGCCGAGCATTTCGAAGGCGTCATGGTCGATCCCGACCCGGATCACGACGGACTGAAGAAGGCCGTGGAGACCATCGACAAGATGAAGCTCCACGACGCCCAGCTGCTGGCCCGCGCGTTCGCCACCTACTTCCACCTCGCGAACCTGTGCGAGGAGGACTACCGCGTCTCCGTGCTGCACGCGCGCGAGGCCAAGGTGACCGAGGACAGCGCCGTGGACCCGATCAACGAGCTCACCGTCGCCTACCACCAGCTCATCAACGAGATGGGCCCGGCGAAGGCGAAGGAGCTGCTCGACCGTCTCGAGTTCCACCCGGTGTTCACCGCGCACCCGACCGAGGCCCGACGCAAGGCCGTCGAAGGCAAGATCCGCCGCATCTCCGAACTGCTCACCGCGCACAAGACGCTCGGCGGCTCGGACAAGAAGGAGAACTGCCGTCGTCTCTACAACGAGATCGACGCGCTGTTCCGCACCTCGCCGATCGCGCTGAAGAAGCCGACCCCGGTCGAGGAGGCGGACACGATCCTCGACATCTTCGACAACACGCTGTTCCACACGATCCCGCAGGTCTACCGTCGTTTCGACGACTGGGTGCTGGGCGACAAGGCCGGACTCGTCGAACCCGTCTGCCCCGCGTTCTTCCACCCGGGCAGCTGGATCGGCTCCGACCGCGACGGCAACCCGAACGTCACCGCCAAGGTGAGCCGTCAGGTGGCCCGCAAGTTCTCCGACCACGTGCTCGCCGCCCTCGAGGAGGCCACCCGCACCGTGGGCCGCAACCTCACGATGGAGGCCGAGACCACGCCGCCGAGCTCCGATCTCAAGGTGCTGTGGAGCCACCAGAAGGAGATGAGCGAGAGGCTCACCGACAAGGCCGCGCTGATCTCCACCAAGGAGCTGCACCGCGCCGTCATGCTGGTGATCGCCGACCGCCTGCACTACACGATCGAGCGCGACGCCGACCTCATGTACCACACGTGCGAGGACTACATCGCCGATCTGAAGACGGTCCAGAAGTCGCTGGCCGACGCGGGCGCCAAGCGCTCCGCCTACGGCCCGCTGCAGGACCTCATCTGGCAGGCCGAGACCTTCGGCTTCCACATGGTCGAGATGGAGTTCCGTCAGCATTCCGTCGTGCATTCGCGCGCTCTCGCGGACATCCGCGAGCACGGCCTGCACGGCGAGCGCGGCGATCTGCAGCCGATGACCCAGGAGGTGCTCGACACCTTCCGCGCCCTCGGTTCGATCCAGAAGCGCAACGGCACGAAGGCCGCCCGTCGCTACATCATCTCGTTCACGAAGAGCGCCCAGAACATCAAGGACGTCTACGAACTGAACCGTCTCGCCTTCGCGCATCCGGAGGACGTGCCGACCATCGACGTGATCCCGCTGTTCGAGCAGCTCGAGGATCTCCAGAACTCGGTGGACGTGCTCGAGGACATGATCAAGATCCCCGAAGTGCAGGCTCGTCTCAAGGCCACCGGCAACAAACTCGAGGTCATGCTCGGCTACTCCGACTCCTCGAAGGACGCCGGCCCGACCTCCGCGACGCTGGCCCTGCACTCCGCGCAGGAGCGCATCGCCAAGTGGGCGAAGTCGCACGACATCGACCTGACCCTGTTCCATGGCCGCGGCGGCGCCGTCGGTCGTGGCGGCGGCCCCGCCAACCGTGCGGTGCTCGCCCAGCCGGTCGGTTCCGTCAAGTGCCGCTTCAAGCTCACCGAACAGGGCGAGGTCATCTTCGCCCGCTACGGCAACCCGGTGCTGGCCATCCGCCACGTCGAGTCCGTCGCGGCGGCGACCCTGCTCCAGTCCGCGCCGAGCGTCGAGAAGCGCAACACGGACATGACCGTCAAGTACGCGGAGATGGCGCACGAGCTCGACGAGGCGGCGCACAACCGCTTCCTCGACCTGCTGCACACGCCCGATTTCGCGCAGTGGTTCTCCACCGTGACGCCGCTGACCGAGATCGGCCTGCTGCCGATCGGCTCCCGCCCGGCCAAGCGTGGCCTCGGCGCGAAGTCGCTCGACGACCTGCGCACGATTCCGTGGATCTTCTCCTGGGCCCAGGCCCGCATCAACCTGGCCGCTTGGTACGGCCTCGGCACCGCGTGCGAGAAGTTCGGCGATCTGGAGACGATGCGCCAGGCCTACGAGGAGTGGCCGCTGTTCTCCACGTTCATCGACAACATCGAGATGTCGCTCGCCAAGACCGACGAGCGCATCGCGAAGATGTACCTGGCGCTGGACGACCGCACCGATCTGCCGGAGAAGGTCATGCACGAGATGGAGCTCACCCGCAAGTGGGTGCTCGCCATCGTCGGCGACAAGTGGCCGCTCCAGCACCGCCACGTGCTCGGCCAGGCCATCCGAATCCGCTCCCCCTACGTGGACGCGCTGTCCGTCACCCAGGTGCTCGCGCTGCGCTCGCTGCGTAAGAAGGTGGACAAGGAAGAGCTCTCCAAGAGCCAGCAGGCCGAGTTCATCTATCTCATCCTCTGCACCGTGTCCGGTGTCGCCGCCGGCCTGCAGAACACGGGCTGATTCGGGTTCGTCCCGTTCCGGATGCGGACCCGTTCCGCATCCGCCCTTGGCCGACGGCCGTTCCATCGCATCCCATGCCGATGGAACGGCCGTTGCCGTATATCCCCCCATTACCATGTTTGGTAGGCCTCGATGGTCGGGGCCGGGTCGCCGGTCCTGGTATGACTTTCTCGCCCTGTCGTTGATGATCCGGGGGGTGTTGTCGCCGGGAGCGGGGGCGTCCGCAGACCGCTGATAGGAACCAGGCCGGCCGCATGGACGCG
>NZ_JBKEVI010000005.1:0-156664 GCF_056357035.1 Bifidobacterium sp. LH_417 | reverse complement strand
TTTTTGGGTGTGTTTTTCTTGGTCGTTAAACATCCTACCCAAAAAGCGCTCTTCACTTACCCCCACAACGGCTCAACAACGAACTGCCACCCACGAAAACAGCAATAGAGCCAAAGAAAGACGAATAAAGAGCGGTAATAAAGCACACAATGCTTTCATTCTCAATAACACCAAGTATGTTCAATACTTACTTCCGATCGTCAGTATTGTTATCACGATAACAGAAACATGGACTTACCCGCCACGAGAAATAATAACTTGGCTATTAGTGATCATTCATATATCGACGCTCGCTCTAATGGCCGTTCATCCGCTATTAGGCAGCAACTTGCTGTTGGGTGCATTTATTGTCGGCTGTTTTATACCAGATACTAGCGGACCAAGTTTTCTATGGGGAACTTGGTTGGCGCTTGCCTATATTGGACTATATATCAAGCCGCCATATGGAGCGGTCTACCCGTTAACAATTTCCGCTATTCGTATGTGGAGATTCAGTCTAACAAAGACTCCATTCGATGAATATGTCATGCTTCTGCTCATTATGTTTTTGGCATTTTCCATCGGAAGGGCTATATCTTGGAGAAATCTAGCAAATCAAGTAGAGAAGGATCAGCTTAAAGCAGAAAAGATTCAGCAGCATCTTTCAATGGTTAGAAAGGAAAATATTGCCGTCAGTAAGATACATGATTCGGTTAGCGGAAATCTGACATACATGGCAATAATGCTGGACAACAAGTCAGCAAGACATGATTACAACTTCAGTGAAGAAGAGATTTCAAATCTTCGAACAACGATTGTTAAAACATTAAAAGAAATACGAATTGCCATTAATGTAATGAACGGCAATGATGTTGCATCGCTAAATAATGTAGATATGCCCTATATCAGACGCCTGCAATCTATTGCCGAGCAAGGTGATAAATTCTTATCAACACTGGGATTTTCCGGGAAAACCTATATACCTTCTGAGTTTTCAGAAAAAATCAGCAGCGATTACTTCGATGAAATAGAGTCCTTAATGCAAGAGCTATATACGAACACTGCCGCCCATGCAAAACCTAATAGCGATTATTATATTTCCATAAGCTGCAAAGATTTAGAGATATCCATTGACCAGGTCAATGAAGTTTCGGCAAATAGCTTATTTCCTGATAAACCTATATCGGAAAATGGTTTAAAATTGCATGAAAAACGCATACAATCGCTGGGTGGGACAACTAGAACTTCCTCAGAAGACGGAACATGGCAATTTCATGCGCAAATTCCACTGAGCTCATCCCACGATGTGACAGATCCAATTTATGGAATGGGGACAGACTGGAAGCATCCGAACTGAATAGGCAGCAACGTCATATGCCTCCGATGAGATAACGTCGGCATTGCCTTCCGGCATTACCCCGATTGTTGTTAATGATGCGATCAGCAACGCCGAAGTAATTACTTTCATGGTCATCCTTTCTGCGACCGAAGTATCGCATAGATGCAATCGCATCAGGTTGTCATTGGCAGGGCTTGTCATCTTTCGTATGACAACATCATGAGGTAATTGTTTATGCCATGCGCGCCGTCATGTCATTGAGCTGGTACTGGTAGCCGAGAAGGTTCCAGCACCAGCTTGTGTCATTCTTCTTTTGACATGGCGTTATGCGTCCATGAAATCCCGTGCAAGAAGATTCACTATCCTGCTCTGGTGTTCAGCAACAGTGAGTTGGTAATACCGTATGGCAACTTTCTCACTTGTATGCCCCAGCTCGTTCATGACTTCTCGGAGTGTGCCTCCCCGCAGCATCAGCAATGTCGCATGGCTCGCCCGCAACCCTTGGAACGTCAAATCAGGACGTCTGGCTTTTACGCGCGCTTTGGCGAATTGTTCCTCCAGAGTGGTTTGGGACATTATCTTCGCTCTTCGCGGGACGAATATCGGTGATTCTGGTAGCCTCATGTCGCAGTGATCATGAAGATGCTGACGAATCATCGGCATGAGTGCATCGGGTATATGCACATTCCTTACGCTTGCCCCCGTTTTAGTCCGGCTGTATCGGATTTCTCCACGATCCGTGCGGCCGCGGTTCACGGAGTGTCGGACGTGCAACGTCTGACTATCTAGATCTATGTCCATGACACGTAAGCCGCATAGCTCGCCGCATCGTAGCCCTCCGACCAGGGTTGAGAGAAAAACCGACAGCCTTGTGTATTCCGGCATGGCCTCCGCCAATAGCATCAGTTCACGAGGAGTCACCGGAGGTGCATCGATGCGGGAGGACCGAGGTGCAGGAGGTATAGGGAAAACGAATGGATTGAATTGAAGCAACGGCTCCGCCCCGTCCAATCCGGGCTTCGTCGCGGATTCGAGAATTGCCTTGAAGCGCATGCAGGAACGGCGGAAGGCCCATTGCCCTTCTGGATGTGGTTTGTCATACCATGCCTTGATTCTCAAAGACGTGATTTCAGTAAGACGGAAAGATTCAAAATCTGGCATGAAATGCTGGATGTCAAGTTTGAGATTTCTGCGTGTACCTCCGGCTATCTCTGTGCCATCCGGGAGCTTGTAGTTCGATTCCCACTGCGTCACATAATCGCGGAACAGGATGCGGCGACGCTCCTGTTCCTTGAGTTTGCTCAGCTTTTCTTTTTTACGTTGGGTCGGATGCGTCCATTCGGATATGCCCTTATTATGCAAATCTACTAGATGTTTCTCTTCTTCGAGCCACGTTCTGGCGTCTAATTCTTGCCAGGGTTTGAATTGTCGTTGCACTCGTTTCCCAGGAACTAGCGGGTTCGGATAGCGAACTTGCCAGGCAATGATTCCTCCGTTCTTGTCATAACGTGGTATGACCGTTCCCCAGTTGCTTCGAGGCTTTTCCGCTTGGTTTTTCTTGGGACGCCTATTTCTGGGCATGAGATCCCCCTTGATAGCAAAAAGGCGCACCGTGTGTGCGCCTTTGGGGAGATTGAGCCAGATGTCGTTAGTGGGGATGCGTTTGCTGTGTGTATGTCATCTTGAGATGACATACACATGGAGAACAGTCTTTTATACAGCTTTCACCATCTGCGGCGATAAATGTTATTCGTACAAATTGAAAGAGAATACGGAAATAAGGACGATGATGGTGGTAGTTTCCAAGGATCTATATCAATTACTGAATGAGGATTACTGGCAGGCTATAGGCGCGATATTTATATCAATGGGACATTGATGCACCTATATACGGCGTCATATCTATAAATGTCAATCATTTGGCTGAGAGCCGCTGTGGAAACTTTCAATAATCCTTGTCGTATGCCTGCTGATGTCAGTCGGAACGACGTCTAATCGTCTATGACTTCGTGCGGTCGTCCATTGGTATTTGCCATTGACCATTGTCATCTTTAGATGACAGATTTCACTATTAATTGGCTCATTCCTGCATGCGTAATCATCATAGAGTTTGGCCCAGCATGGTGCTGGTGTGCGGTTCTGGGGTGGTGTTATGCACTCGTATTCGACTGATCGAAATGGTTGGCTACCAAGAAATCCCGGAACAATCATTGTTCTCACCTTAGTGCTGCTGTGCGGGGTGTTGGGCATTCTGTTGGTAAGGCCGGGAACGACTGCGGATGTGTGGGCACATGTGTATCGAGTGGATGCGATGCTCAACGGCGATGTGCTAGCCCGATCAGTGCGGGCGGCATCCGACTATCACCCCGATGCAACGCGGAACATGGGTGGCTGGGTTAGTGATGACGTAATCGCGTTCTCGCTGGTCAATGATCGCGATTACGTGTCCGGCTTGGTGGATCCGGTGTCCATCACCACCTGTTACGGGAGCCGATGCGAGGTGCCGTTCAATAACACCGCTGTGTATCCGCCGTTTGCGTATCTGCCGCAGCTGGCTGCATTCGCCGTGGGGCGACTTCTGCGATCGAGTACGACAGTACAGTTCTATTTGGCCGAGATACTTCAGCTAGGTGTTTATTTTGCATCGGTATGTGCTTGCCTGCGGCTGTTGTCCGGGAACGTGTTGCGCTGGTTTCGATGGTTGGCCGGGTTGTTGGCCGTATGGATGGCGATGCCGTTCTCGTTCATGTTCTCGCCTGACTCGACATTGGTGGCTTTGTCCCTGCCGCTGGCCTGTCTGATGGTACGCTGCGTAGAAGGCGATCGCTTCAGCGCTGAGGATTGCGTTGTGCTGGTTTCAATCTCCGGAATCATTACGTTGGCGAAGTTCGCTTATGCGCCATGTTTGCTCATGGTGCTACTGCCGATGGCTGTCCATCGTCGTATGGACATACGTTCTCGTCTTATCCTTATCGGCGGATGTGCGATATCGGTTCTGTTGCTACTCGCATGGGTAAGCGTCGGGACCGGGTTCGCCACGAACCCATCGCGCGTGTCATATGTCGAAGTGGTACGACGACGACAGGAGCTCCTAGCCGCCCCGCAACTGTTCCTGCTGCAGATGCTCTACAGTGTCATCCGGCTACAGGGCTGGTCATGGTGGGAGCCGCCGCTGTTGCTCCTGTTCTGGACTCTTTCCATTATGGCTTTGACACTGACCGTGATCGCATGGCGCAAAAACCGCCGATGCCTGCTGTTCTGGCTGACAGCATGGGTGGCGGCCGCAGGATGCGTGACGCTGATATACGTGGCAGTATGGATGCAGTTCACGCTCGATGGGCAACAAGGCGTCATAGGCATTAACAGCCGATACTTCCTGCCACTAGTACCCCTACTGGCCATGCAATGCGCCGCAGCATTGCAATCGATCCGCCAAGACATTGTGAACAAGCCTGTTACAAGCGTTTTGCGCTCTCCAGCACCATGAATATGTCCTGGCTGTCAGGAACACAGAGGGGTGGGACCATTGAATCAAAAACCTCGTCCCTTTAGTTGATGCTGCAGGTAAGCAGTGGCGTTCGACTTTTGCTGAGTCAAAGCGCTGAACCCTTCGTCGCTGCTCGCTTCGCCGATGAATCAACCACGCCTTCTACGTTCTGCGGTCTGTGGGCTTTGACTAACATAGCCGGTCAGCGTACCGATAGCTTTCCGTGTCCCATCCGAAAGTCGGTAAGTGGTTGGAACCATTGGCTTCCAGAACATTGAAGTCATCTTTAGATGACAGATTAGGCTTCAGGAGAGCGCCAGCTTCGCAGAGGCTTCATCATGGAGTTACTGCATCCGGATGCGGCAATATCAATAGGACACCTATGGAGGTAATCATGAAGGCATTTGATAGCGCTTAACTTGATAAGTCAAGTACATCAGGAAATACATCAACGATGATCCGCATCAGCAGTTTCCATGAAAAGATAAAACGGTGCTCTATGTCAACGAAGACAAACTAAGGAGTCCAAAATGAAGTACAGGTCGTTTGCCAGCAGGATTTCCATCCTCATGGTGGTGCTAGTCTCCAGTATCGCGCTTGCGTTCGCGGGGACTGTTCCTACATATGCGGCAGAGGTTCAGCCGACTGTTGTCGCTGCCGAGGACGGTTCTATCATCTTTGAAGGTCTTGACCAGCTCAAGCCCGGAGAAAAACTCGAATATGTGACAACCACTGATTCGGGTGATCCCGTCACCATCGGAATCGAAAATGCTACAACGGCACGAGCCACAAAGAGGTGGAAGATCTATAGGGAGTGGCTAGCGTTTTATGATGGCTACTACATCAATATGTCCAACAACAGAATTACCGGCACAGACAGTTGGTGGGTAAATCTAATTGGTGGAACCTATAGCGATCGTACCTTGACGCACACTGCGACAATGGCGGAGCAAAAGTACACATATAGCATCCAAGGCTGGGTCAGCGGAACTGCTTGGCTGCGTGCCGATGTTACCGGTTCTGGTAATAATGTCAAAGTTACGGACGGAATCTGAAAATGAGCGAGATACTTGTCCCTATTGCCATAATTCTTAGTCTCGGAGTCGATGTGCTGGGAATCGTGGCTCTCATTTCTCTGATTCACTTCCTACATAAGAAGAGTTAGCCAACGGGACTAATGATTTTAATGGTGGTTTGCGGAACTTAGCTTCCGCAAACCACCATTATTGTTAGGTGATTCAAGCCTAGTTTATTGACTCACGGCATATTGGGTGCTCTTCCAACTGTGTTTTGTTGGGTTTGGCAAACACTGTACCTATATCGATGTCTTATTCATTGTGCTGTTTTGATGAAGTCTTCGGCGAGTTGGTTGACGATCTGGTTGCGATGCTGGGCGACGATGCGCTGGTAGTGCTTTATGGCGACCTTCTCGCTGACGTGGCCGAGTTCATCCATGACCTCCCTCAGGGTGCCGCCCTTGAGCATGAGCAGGGTCGCATGGCTCGCTCTCAAGGATTGGAAGGTCAGATCGGGTCGGCCGGCTTTCTCCCTGGCTTTGCGGAACTGGGCTTCCAAAGTGGTCTGGCTCATCACCGAGGCTCGTCTGGGGCGGAAGACCATGGCTTCCTGGTCCGTCCATTCGCAGTGTCTGAGCAGATGGTCGTGAATCAGGGGAACGAGCCCGTCGGGGATGGGTACGGTGCGTCGGCTGGAGTCGGTCTTGGTCCTGGCGATGCGTGTCGAACCGCAATCCGTATAGCCCCTGTTGACGGAATGGCGCACGGTCAGGCGTTTGGCCTTCAGGTCGATGTCCTTGACCTGCAGGCCGCACAGCTCGCCGCAACGGAGGCCTCCGACGAGCGTGGCGAGTATCACCGCCAGTCTCGTGTAGTCGGGCATGTTCTCCGCGATCAGTTTGAGTTCCAGCGGCGTGACCGGCGGAACGTCCTCCCTGGCGGATCGCGGTGCGGGTGGTATGGGCAGAATGAACGGGTTATCACGGATCAGCGGCGGGGAGCCGTCCATACTCATCTTCGTGGCGCTGGCGAACGCCGCCTTCAGGCGCATGCATGAGCGGCGGAACGCCCATTGCCCCTCGGGGTGCGGCGCATCGTACCAACGTTTGATGTCCTTCGGCGTGATCTCGGTCAGGAGCTTGCCCTTGAAGCCCGGCATGAAGTGCGCGATGTCGAGATACAGGTTCCGGCGCGTGCCGCCGGCTATCCTCTCGCCGTTCGGCAGCCGGTATCCTTCCGCCCACCGGGTCACGTACTCCTCGAACGAGATAAGGTTCGCGCGCTTCCTGCGGCGGCGTTCGGACGGATGGACCCATTCCTGGATGTTCTTGCGGTCCAGTTCCACCAGATGCCGTTCCTCTTCGAGCCACTGGTGCGCCTCGTGCTCCATGTCCGGCTTGAACTGGCGCTGGACCTTCTTGCCCGGTCGTTTCGGGTCCGGGTACCGAACCTGCCAGGCGACGAGATTGCCTGCGGTATCGTAGCGCGGCGTCACGGTGCCGAACCTGCTCCGCCGCACCGGCGACGGCCCTGTACTGTCCTTCTTCGTCCTTGCGGACATGATGATGCTCCTTGCTGAATCCAGGATCGATGGCACGCATAACGGCTTCGGAAAAATGCCACCAAAAATGCCACCAAGTGGCCGAATGGGCCCTCGGCGAGCCATTGCACCTAAAAATGCACCTCTAGTGCCTTAGGCCTTGCAATCATTGAGGTTTAGGCTGATTCGATCACTCGTCACAGGTCGTTTCGACCATCAGCCGCATGAAGATGACGCTAAGGAGCAACACTGCTTGCGTGTCTATTGGAAGAAAGCGGGAACCGTTGCTATGACTGATTTTGTAAGTAATGAAGGTAAATTTATTTGCCCCCGGAGTGGTGGAGATGGACCTGTACGACGCTGGGTCGTATCCCCCTCTCTGGGGGTACAACGGGCGGAAGCCACAAGAAGCGTTGGAACTCAAAGGTTCCAACGCTTCTTTGTTTTCCAGGGCAGGGCATTTTGGCCTATAACCCCCTATAACCCCGATTCTTGGCCGGTCATGGCATTCGGGGAGTTCCCGTCATTTTTGAGGCTTCTGCTGTTTTCGTAGGTTAGATCGCTGGTTGTGGTAGTCGGATGTCGAGTCCTCCGCATCGGAGCATGACGAGGGCGATGAGGTTGCCGACGCGGTGGAAGCCGTAGGCCATGCGGACGGTGACCTTGATCCTGTTGTTGAACGCCTCGAGCCTGGCGTTGGAATAGCCCAACTCGATCGTGCGTAGGATGTCGGGTCGGCGTCTTCTGATCTTCTTCGAGAGTTCGACGATCTCGGGGATGCGGCTGTGCGAGGCCCAGAACACCCAGTGGTTGAGCTCTCCCCTGGCTTGGTCGAGGGGGTGTTTGAGCAGGTTCCTCAACAGTTCCTTGAGCTGCCATGAACGGTAGAGCTGGCCCTTGGGGTCCGTGTCCCGCAGGCTTCCGAACGCCTCGTTCTGCCGATCGGTCAGGTCATCCGGGTTCTTCAGCACGGCGTATTTGACGCCGCGCATGCGCCTGGCCGTTTCCTCGTCGTGTTCGTGGCGCGCCTGGTTCCACAGGCGCTTCCCAACCCTGTCGAGCGCATCGCTCATCCAGGAGACGATGTGGAACCCGTCCAGCACGCGCTCGGCGTACGGGCACCACTCGTGCACGCACGAGTCGATCCACCGGGCCCCGTCGCCGGTGACGACCCTGATGGAGGCGCGCTGTTCGGGCGTCAACGCCTTGAAGAACAAGTCGAACACGTCCCTGCCGTACCCGTCGTGCGCCCAGATCACCCGATGCCGCTCATGGTCGACGACCACGGTGATGTACGTGTGGCCCTTCCTGTAGCTGGTCTCGTCCACGCCGATCGCGTGCAGGCCGTCGAACGGCGAGGGCATCCCGGACCTAAGACGATCGGCGACCCGGCTGGCGATGTCGCCGGCGGTGCGCCATGCGACATGCAGGAAGCCGCTCACGGTCCTCTGGTTCGCGACCGTCATCAGCCACGCGCACTCCGCCTCGAAATCCCCGGTGAACCGGCTGCCCGGCTCGGCCCACGGCACGCAGGCGACCACGACCGCACCTGGGGCACTCCACACGCGGCATGTCGGCGACCAGTTCAACGCGCCAGCATCCGAAATCCCGGCCACGCCAGCGGCGCACGCCGCCGCGGTCGTAACCGCGGCGTCTCCTTCCGCAGCGGGAGCATCTGAGCGCGCCCTTGCGCGGGCGCACGCGGATCTCGAGCACGGGTTCGGGGCGCAGCAGCGAGTCGACAATCCGCACGTCCTCGACGACCATGCCTTTGACGTTCAGTAAACTGTTGAATAAGCTCTTGTACAGGCGCTTCCCGGTTTTCATTTTCTTTGGTCGGAAAACACAATAGCCGGAAACGCTCCTTACGCTTACAGAATCAACAGCTCAACGATGAACCGACACCCACGAAAACAGCAATAGCGCCACATTTATGCAATTAGGATGCCCCGTCAATGAGCGGAGCTATCGATTTGCCACAGCGGCGACATCCTCCATTCGTCAGGGAATCCCATGTCGGACTTCGGAATCTGAGGGTACCTATCCATGAGGGAGATGAATTTCTCCGTCCATGCGGGTCCGTCGATCCGGGACGTCAGGTAGTTCTCCATGGTGAGAAATGCAGCGGGGCCGGAGGACCTGCGGAAGATATCCCAATCGTTGCCCCACCAATCCTTTGCATGGGATCCGCTGCGATGCTTCGGCAGTTTCGGCGCTATGCGGGTGCTGGTTTCGTTCCAGAAGCGATCGTGATGCGCGGTCATGTTCCGGGCCTGCCGGATAGTCTCAAGCCAATTGGAGAGGATTTTGGCGTCGCCGCGTACGGCGGGATTCGGGTTGGGGTTGAAGATATGCAGTCTGGTGGCCAGCTTTCTCTTGATATGGTCTGGCGCGCCTTGGTAGAAGTTCTCCTTGAGTGTTCCGTAGCTCAGGCATCCGACGATCATCCAGTACGGAGGCAGCGGATCGCTGTAGGCACTCCGGAAATGCCTGAGGTACGGAAGATTCGATTTGGTGAATGTCGAACGCAACGAGGAAAGGCAAGCCAGATGGTCGTCATAGCTCAACCCCGGAAGTCCTTCCCGTGTCATGTAGCCGAATTCGCCGCCGAATACCGATAGCTCATGGGCGAGGAAGCTCTTGAGATAGATCTCGATGGTGACGATGCCGTCGAATACCAGCATCCGCAGTTCCTGATCGAACAGGTATCTATCCCAGATATCCTTGAATTGCACATCTTGGCGGAAGGGCAGTGAGCGCTTCGCCGACTGCTCCGATACCGGGGTGAGGAACGGATACCAGTAGCCTTTCAGTCGGAAGTATCCCACTTGCTCGATTCGGCGCTCAAGCAGTTCCTGACTTATTCCGGATAACCCGTTGTCAATGAGTTTGGCCGATAAATCATCCAATGATTTCGGCGGATGCTGCGGATAGGGGCGGAGCTGTGGAGTATCATTCTCGTCCATCGTTCCTCCGATAAGAAAAATGCCACCCTAGTGTGCTTCAGTGAGAGGCAATGGTGGCTTTTAACATCGCCAATTATAGCGAACATATCGCCTTTTGCAAAGATATAGAACACTCCGTACATCTAGTATCCAAAGCAGGGCAATGCACTAAATGTAGTATCCAAGTCACGTTTCATGACTCTTCGCATTTTGGTGTGTATTGATGTGACCTGGTTTTTGTTCCGTGTTTTATCTCATTGGATGGGAGACTAGGAACATGACTGGAAAGACTCGTTACACGAAGGAGTTTCAGGCGAAGGCGCTCAGGCTTCTGGAGGAGTCTCGTGCGAATCATTCGTCGGAGACGAAGGCCGTTGCCTCGGTCGCGCGGAGTCTGGGGATAGCGCCGGAGACGTTGCGTCGATGGCGCAACAAGGCCGACCGGGCGGCCGATGTCGAGTCCGCGCGCGGCGCGGAGGAGACGACCGCCGAGTTGAAGCGTCTGCGTGCCGAGGTCGCGGAATTGCGCAAGGCGAACGAGATCCTGACGACGGCGTCGGCTTTTTTCGCGGCCAGGCTCGACCCGACAGGGCGTTGAAGGCCGCGTACATCGACGCCTTCGGGGATCGTTTTGAGGTCGGGCCGATCTGCAGGGTCCTGTCCGCGGGCCTGGACTGCGGGTTCCTGACCGCGCGCGGCTACCGCGCGTTCAAACGCCGTCCCGTCAGCCGCATGGCCGCCCGTCACGAGGCGTTGGTCCGCGACATCGTCATGATCCACGAGGACGGGTTCATGCGCGTGTACGGGTACCGGAAGGTATGGCGTCAGCTGCTCAATCAGGGTTGGGACCCGTCCGAGGTGGGCCGTGATCAGGTCGCCCGGATCATGCGCGGGCTCGGCATCCGGGGCGTGCGCGGCGGCCGCAGGCCGGTCACCACCGTCCCCGCCAAGGGAACCGGCGGCGGGCCGGATCTGGTGGAACGCAAGTTCGCCGCGTCGGCCCCGAACCGTCTGCACGTGGCCGACATCACCTATGTGAGGCTGGCGGACGGCTCGTTCGCGTACGTCGCGTTCGTCACCGACGCGTACGCGCGCCGGATCGTCGGCTGGACCGTCGCCGCGACGATGCGCACCGAGCAGCTGCCGCTGCAGGCGTTGGAGCAGGCCGTCATGTGGGCGCGCCGCCACGGCGGCGCCCACGGTTGCGTCCACCATTCCGACCACGGTTCGCAGTACATCAGTCTGGTGTATTCCACGCACGTGGCCGACGCGGGCATGATCCCGTCGACCGGCACGGTCGGCGACTCGTACGACAACACGCTGGCGGAACGCACGAACAACACGTACAAGCGCGAGCTGGTCTGGATCAACAAGCCCTGCCGGACGGTCGGCGAGCTCGAATACGCGACGATGCAGTGGGTCTCGTGGTACAACACGAAACGCCTGCACGCCTCGCTGGGCTACAGGACACCGGAACAGGTAGAAAACGAGTATTATCAAACACAAGCGACACAAGCCGCCTCACAGTAGAGACGGAACAAAAAGGGCCACTTCAGCCTGAGGTCTTGCAATCATTGGGGTTTAAGTCGACACAGTCACTCGCTGCAGGCTGTTTCGGTCATCAGTCGCATGAAGAGGACAACAAGGAGCAACACTGCTCGCATGTCCACCGGCGAGAACCGGGAGCCGTTGGTATCATTGACTTCGCAATTGGCAAAGAGGTACAGGCGGGCCCTTGGAACGATGGATTTCGATCCATATGCCATATGGCCATATCCCCCTCTCTGGGGGCACCCACGGCGACAGCCACGAAAGGCGTCGGGACTCAAGGTCTCGGCGCCTTTTCGTTTCCGCCCCCCTCCGGCATCGACTTCCACGGCCCGATCGCCATGTCAGCGTCTACCGCGTATATATACGGAACATGCGGAAGCGAGAGAGACCATGACTGAGGACGCGACGGATGACGACAGGCGAAAGGCCATCGCGCGCGTTACGGCCGCATTGGAGGGGAAACCGCGGCCGATCGCGATTCACGGGGCGCGCAAGGTCGACGCGCGCGGCGAGCGGAACGGCTTTTGGGCGGCCTCCGATGCGCGCGGCGTGATCGTGGCGTGCGGCTCATCCGGCGGCGATTCAGCCGGCATCGACGGCGGAAGCGACGAGTTCGGACGCGCTTGCCGCGCAGTCGGCATCGATACGGAATCGGCCGCGAACGGCACGACCCCCGGTACGGTCATCGATGCGGAGGGGCTGACGCTCACACCCGATTTCGTGGGCATCCATGCGCACGGCGCGTAGGGAGCGTCGTTCGACGACGGTCCGGACGGCATCGCTACGGCGCGCGCAGGCCACGCGATGCATGGCACCACGCGTCAGGTGCTGTCGCTCATCACGAATCCGATGGATGTGACGCTCCGCAACATCCGCATCGTGCATGCGGCGATGGCGTCAGGACGACCGGACATCCTCGGCTGCCATCTTGAAGGTCCGTTCCTCGCACCGCGGCGCAGAGGCGCGCACGCCCCGGAGCAGCTGCGGGTTCCGACACCCGAGCTCATCGACGAACTGCTCGACGCGTCAGGCGCCGATTCCGCCACAACGGCCACAGGCCGCCTCGGCCGTATCCGTCAGATCACCGTCGCGCCTGAACTGGAGCACGGACTCGACGCGATCCGGCGACTGCACGACTCCGGCATCGTGCCCGCGATCGGCCATTGCGACGCGGATTACAGGACCGCCGAAGCGGCCTTCGACGCGGGCGCGGGCATCATGACCCACATGTTCAATGCGATGAACGGGATGCATCATCGCGATCCCGGCCCGACCCCCGCCGCGATCGAACATTCGAACGTCGTCATCGAACTCATCGTCGACGGCTTCCATGTGGACGATCCGATGGCGCGATTGGGCTTCGTCCTCGCACCCCATCGGATCGCGCTCGTCACCGACGCGATGTCCGCCACCGACTGCCCGGACTGCGCGTACCGTCTCGGCGGCCTCGACGTGAGCGTGGTCTCCGGTCGAGCGCGTCTCACCGGCGGCGGCGCGATCGCCGGTTCCACGCTCACGATGGAGGCCGCCGTACGACGTGCGGTCACGGCACTCGGTCTCGGTCCGGTTGCGGCGGTCGAAGCCGCCACGCTCACCCCGGCGCGCGCATTCGGCTTCGACCGCCGCAACCCCGTCACCGACGCGCCGATCGGGCTGCTCTCCCCCGGTTACGCCGCCGATTTCAACCTGATCGATGCGACGGATTGGACCGTCCGTCACGTCTGGTGCGCCGGTCGCCAGGTGCGGTGAGACACAACGATGACGCGAGTCAATGACGGGCGACACAATGATGGGGGACGAGAGAGAAAATCGACAACCAGCCCCCCTAGAAGCCACAGGAACCCCACCCAGCGCCACCAATCCCGGAGAAAAACCGCATCCTCCCGGATTACTGACGCCGAATCCTAAATCACTGGCCCCTGTGCCATCAATCTGCATCGCCGGCCCTAGGAGCGACAGAAATCCCGGAAAGGAAACCATCGTGCTGGATTGAGGGCGCCGAGATCTCGCCGACTACAGAAGATGGGGAACCAAAATGATTCCCTCGCAAGTCTCCGGCCAGACAACCCCTGACATGTCGCACAAGGTTATCCGGCACCCAAATGGATAGACAAAAAAAGATGCCGGCTCCAAAGCATTGCTCCGGAACCGGCATCCCCGCGCCATGATTCCAGCACCACGGCACTCATCGAAAGCCCCGCCGAAGGCAGGGCAATATTTGCACTAGAGAAAGTACATCAAGCCTTTACAATCCCTCAATGAAGACTCAAAGCTCCGACAACGGCCACTGCTCACCGATCTACCAGCCCTTCGAGCGCATTTAGGGTACCACACAACACTGAGATGCGTGGTACCCTAAATATAGTGGCATACTGGTATCACAGCTTAATCAGAATTGCCACAAGGACTGCGAACCACATAAGGTTCATGGGAATCACCTCTCAAACAGTCATTCCGGTTGCCCACGGGCGAGTGGGCAACCGTACTTTAATGTTTTGTCGCCTGTTCAGGCGATGAGATTCATCCTACACAAATCTTCGTACATTGTAAAGGCAGGCACTATATCACGGCAAACACCACCCCGGATACGGTGATGGTCGTTGCGTTCCGTGTGGAACGCAACGACCATCACCAAGGAGAGGCACCTCGCTGCCGGTGGACGCCGCGCGCGTCAGGGGCGCGCGTGACGACGACGGAGGACTAGGGCGATGCCACAGGCGGCGAGCGCGAGAGCGGCCACCGCGAGAGCGCCGGTCACGGCGGTACCGGTCGTCGGGAGCGGCGACTTGGCGGAGGAGCCGGTCTTCACGGACGACTGCCCGGCCGGCCGCTGCGCGGTTCCGGTGCCATTGGAGGTTCCGCCACCGTTGGATCCGGTGCCGGCGGAATCGTTGGAGCCACCGGCATCGCCGTTATCGCCAGAACCACCGTTATCGCCGGAACCACCTCCCGGATTGTCCGGATCCGGATCGGGATCGGGCGTGGGATCGGGATCCGGCTCCGCGGCGTCCTTGACGGTCACGTCGAACGTGGTGAAGACGACATGGTCCGCATTACCGCTGACGGCCATGGATACGGTGACGGCCTGCCTGCCAGGCACGTCGGGATCATAGCCGGTGAACACGAGTCCGCCGTCATCGCCGGACAGCGGCGCGGTGGTGCCGCCGCCGAGAAGTCGACGCACGACGATTCCATCCGTATCGAGCTTCTCGCCCTTGGCGTATTCGGCCTTCGACGGACCGGAGACCAGCACGAGACCGGTGACGGCGGAATCCGGAGCCGCGACGCGCACGAGGCTGAAATCATCGAACACGGCCCAGCCGTCCGCATCCTGTTTGACGCTGAAGCCGACGGCGACGTCGCCGTCCGCGTCCACGCTTGCGATGGCGGGGTCGGCGGACTTCCACGTGACGGATTTGTCGTCGGCGTCGTCCGGGGTGACGATCACGTCGAGTCGCTTCGTACTCCCCTTCTGGATGGTGAGTCTGTCGCGGCCGAGCGAGACGCCCTCCACCTGCACGGGCACGGCGTGGACGGTCACGCTGGCCGTGGCCGCCGGATTGTCGTCGGACGTGACGGTGATGACCGCGTCGCCTTGGCCGACGGCAACGATTTTCCCGTTCTGGTCGACGCTGACCGCGTCCGGGTTCGACGAGCTCCACGTGACCTTGTACAGGGTGGCGTTCTTCGGGTTCACGGTGGCCGTGAGCTGTGCAGAACGGCCGTGGCTGAGCGTGATGGGGTCGGTTTTGTCGAGCGTGACCGATTCGACGGGTGTTTTGGAGTCGTCCACGGTGAACGTGAGCGTCGCCTTGCCGTCGGCGGAGGCGACGGTGACGGCGGCCCTGCCTGCCTACTTCACGTCGAGCTGCACGACGGAGCCGTCGTCGGTTCGCTGCTCCATGCGGCCCTTGGCGGTCTGCCAGGTCTCGCCGAAAAACGTGGCCACGCCGGTGTCCGAGAAGGTGAACACGGCACAGTGGCGGACACGTCGCCCACGCGCGCGGTGATCGTCGCGGCCCCGCCTTCACGCCGGTCACGAAGCCCTGCGCGGAGACGGTCGCGATGTCAGGATCGCCGGACGTGTACGCGATCGCGCCGTCGGGCAGCACGGCGTCGGTGGGGCGGATGGTCGGCCTGAGCCGCCGGGACGGGCCGTTCGCGGTGAGCGTGAGGTCCGCGTCCTCGAATCTGATGGCGGCGGGCTTGGCGGGGGCGACCTTCGTAGCGCCCGTCCGCGATGCCGTTGTCGTTGCTCAGCGGCGTGACGACGTCCGCGGTCTTCGTCTTGGCGACGCCGCGGATGAGATACGCGTACATCGAGTCCATCATGTCGCCGGCCTTGCCGGCCTCCATGCTGCCCATCTCCCTGATGGCCGGGTCGCCGTTGTTGAACATGATGCGCTGATTGACGTCCGCCGAACCGCCTTCGGTGCTGGCCGCGCCGGGCGTGGGGATCCAGTCGGTCTCCCAGTAGTAGAAGCCGCGCATGCGGCCGTACGGGTCGGCGGTGTCGAGCGGCGCCTGCATGTAGTCGAGCAGCCAGTTGTACTGGCCGTCCGGGCTGCCCGCGTAGGCGGCCTGGGTCATCTAGCTGGTCTGCTGGTCGAACGTGGCCTTGTAGCGGGTGAAGCTGTAGCCGGCCTCCACGTTCACGTAGTCGCGCCAGCGATGCTCCTCGCTCGCGTTCATCGCGTTGGTGAACTTGATGATGTTGCCGTTGGAACGGCCGCCGTACAGCGAGTGGGCCTCGCCGTCGTACTTGGCTCCGTTGGCAGACACCCCCTCGTACATGCCGAACGCGTAGTCCACGTCGTAGCCGTTGTTGGTGTGCACGTAGGTGGGCACGCCGGGGGCCACGTCCTTGATCGCGTCGTAGGAGGCCGCGACGATAGCCGCGTGTCCCTCGCTGGTGCCGCCCTGGCCGATCGGCCGGATGAGGCCGCCGTCCTGCTCGTTGCCGGTCTTCACGCCGGCGAGGTCCACATGGCGGTTCACCAGTTCGGTCATGAAGTCATGCACGTAGTTGTACACGATGGCCTTCATGTGGCTCAGGCGGATTCCGAGAGCGTGCCGTCATACGCCTTGTTGAGCCATTCGAGCGGAGTGTAGGCCTTCGCCGCGCTGATCCACGAATCCGAGTAGTGGAAGCTCGGCAGGTAGCTCATGCCGAGCTCGGTGGCGCGCACGCCGAGTTCGCCGGAATGCTTCTTGTCGAAGTAGCCACCTTGGGGCATGCGGTAGGGCATGGGTCGCCGTTCGTGTCATTGAAGTTCTGGTAGACCTTGGCGAGGCTCTTGGGATAATAGGTGTCGTTGCCGGCCTGCACGAAGATCATGTTCGTGATCGAGTTGACGCCATGGTTCGCGAGGATGTTCAGGCAATCCTGCTGGACGCCGTTGGCGAAGTACTTGCCGCCGTTGTCCTCGATGAGCGGCAGGAACGAGACGTCCGCGCCCTTGGCGACGCCGTCGTCGTGCATTTCGAACAGGTCGACGTCATCCGCCCACGCATGGTCTTCGCCGTTGCCGGTCCACGGGTCCTCCACGTACGTTCCGTCGCTCCGGTGCAGCGTGACGGACTTCGTGTAGGCGTCGTCGTGCATGGTGTTCGCGTATACGGTGATCTCGCCGGTCGCGCCGGGGGTGAACACGATGCTGACGAGCGAGTAGCCGGTGGTGCCGGACGACGCCTGCCGGAGCACCGTGCCATCGGGGCCCCTGACGCCGATGTTGATGCGGTCGCCGGTCGATTCGCGGTTGACGAGCAGACCGTCCTGGCCGCGCCAGTTGCTGTGCGTCTCGGTGGAGAACGTGTCCTGACGGTCGACCTTGGTGCGCGCGGTGAGCACGTATTTCGTGTTCGGCCTGACCGTGACCGTCTGGGCCACGGTGGAGCCGGCGGCGAGGCGGAGCGCCTTGGAGCCGGTGTCCGCGTTGGCCCCATCCACGGCGACGTCACCGGTGGCGGTCCAGCCGTCCACGCCTTGTTCGAAGTCCCAGTTGGCGACGGCGTTGGCGTCGTCGGAGTCGGGTTGGAGGTTGAGGTCGTCGGCCGCGACGCCAGCCGCCGCGGCGCGCGAGCGGTTCACGACGAGCTTGCCGAAGCGGCGGATGGCGGGACGGATAGCATCGGCGCTCCGATCGACGTCGACGTACCGGCCTGCACGCCGCCCGTCTCCCGACCGCCGCCCGACGCCGGGGCGATTCCGGTCGGGATGGTTTTGCTGATGTGTTTCGTTCATTGTCCTGTCGATCCTTCTACGACACCTGACGGGCTCTCTCCCCGTCAAGTGGTACAGCTGTGTACCACACGAAATCACAGGACATCAGAGGATTACAGTATGGCCAACCGGTGTATCATCATGATTTCGAACACCGATTCCAGCGGCAATCATCTTCGCCTTGGATGGATTCCCTCGTCAGCCGGGCCTCACCGCCGATGATCGACCGGCCCGGCTGACGACGCTACTCACCCGTCGCGGCGAGCTTCCTCTCCACCCAGTCGACGATGTACGGGGCGACCTCCTCGATCTGGTCGATCGCCACCTCGAATTCGTGCGGGCCGCCGTACCACGGGTCCACCAGGTCGATCTGGCTTTCGCGGCCGGCCGGCGGCTTGGGAAGGTTCGGGTCGAAGCTGCGGTACATGTGCACTTCGGCGCGCTTCGCCGGCGGCAGCATGCGCAGCAGAGCGCGCATATGCGAAGCGGTCATCGGCAGGAACAGGTCGGTGCGGTTGATCTCGTCGCGGCTGATCCGGTGCGCGAAATGATTGCGCGGGATCTCGTCGCCGTAACCGCGCTCGCGCAGCACGTGCACGGCGCGCGGGTCGATCGGGTGGCTCCACTCCTCGTCGGAGACGCCGCTGGATTCGACGTCCACGCGGTCGGACAGGCCGCGCTCGTCGAAATAATGGCGCAGGATAATCTCGCCCATCGGCGACCGGCAGATGTTGCCGGTGCACACGGTCATGACGGTGTACTTCTTCTCGTCGGTCATACTTCTCTTTCGGCTAACGGGATGCGCGCACGTACTTGATGAAACGGTAGCGGGCGATGCCGGATTCCGGCTTCTTCGGCTCCAGCCACGGCGAACGGTCGTCGATCCGCCAGCCCGCATGCTCGTCGTCGGCGAGTGCGGCGATGTCGGGCGCGTACGTGTCGGCGTCCACGGCCGTGTCGAGCAGGGTGACGAACACCTTGTTCGCCTGCGGCAGCGCCTCCTCGAACAGCTGCGCGCCGCCGATCACCCAGATTTCGGAACGGTCGAGACCGTCGTCCGGGATGGCCTCCTGGCGGGCCAGGTCGAGCGCATCCTCCAGACTGTCGACCACGGTCGCGCCGGGGGCACGGTACTGCTGGTCATGGGAGACGACGATGTTGTCGCGGTTGGGCAGTGGCCGGTAGCGCAGATCCAGCGACTCCCAGGTGCGACGACCCATAATCACCGGATGCGAGACGGTGAGCTCCTTGAAATGCTTCATATCTTCGGCGAGATGCCACGGCATGCCGCCGTCCAGACCGATGGCCCCCGCACGACCTTCCTTGTCGCGGGCTTCGGCCCAGATGAGGTTCACCGAGAACGTCTTGGGAAAATCGTCTCCCCAGTCCTCGGTCTCGTCGAGCCCGGCGTCCCCGGGCTCGGGTTCGTGATAGCCGCTTCGGCTACTGTCATGCTCCATTTCGGACTCCTTGAGTGGGATTGGACTGGAACAGAAGTGTAATGTCAGACGGCGACGGGCGCCTTGATGGTCGGATGGTGGCGGTAGTCGAGGATATGGAAGTCCTCGTACTCGTAGTCGAAGATCGAATCGGCCTTGTCGATGGCGATTCCCGGGTACGGGTACGGTTCGCGCGACAACTGTTCGAGGACCTGTTCGATGTGGTTGTCGTACACGTGGCAGTCGCCGCCGGTCCACACGAACTCGCCGGGTTCCAGGCCCGCCTGCTGCGCCATCATCAGGGTGAGCAGCGAGTAGGAGGCGATGTTGAACGGCACACCGAGGAACATGTCGCACGAGCGCTGGTAGAGCTGGCAGCTCAGCTTGCCGTCGGCCACGTAGAACTGGAAGAGCGCGTGGCAGGGCGGCAGGGCCATGTGCTCGACCTCGGCCGGGTTCCACGCGGAGACGATCATGCGGCGTGAATCCGGATGATGCTTGATGAGGTCCATCACGTTGGCGATCTGATCGATGGTGCGGTTCGGGTCGTCCGGAGTGGGTGCCGGCCACGAACGCCACTGCACGCCGTAGACGGGACCGAGGTCGCCGTTGGAGTCCGCCCATTCGTCCCAGATGTGTACGCCGCGCTCCTGCAGCCAGCGCACGTTGGAGGAGCCTTTGAGGAACCACAGCAGCTCGGTGGCGAGGCCCTTGAAGAACACGGTCTTCGTGGTGAGCAGCGGGAACGTGCCATCGGACAGGTCGAAGCGGATCTGCTGGCCGAACAGGGAGATCGTGCCGGTGCCGGTGCGGTCCGACTTCAGTGTGCCTTCCGTGAGGATGCGGCGCACGAGATCCTCGTAGGGAGTGGGCACGTCCGTCTCGGGACGGGCGGGGATGCGGGTGCGGATGTCAGCGAGTTGTTCCGGGGTCAAAGCCATGCGCTCCAGTGTAGCGTGCAGACGGAATCCGACCGCCGACGGCCGAATCCGGGGCCGTCGGCGGCATGGTCCCGATGATTTCGGCTAGATTGGGAGATGGTCGCGACGCGACAGGCGCGCCGCACGGATAGACGAGGAGACATCATGGCCAAGCGACTGTGGGTGGAACGCAACAAGGACGGTTCGTGGGACGCGTTCAGCGATGACGGCGCGCACATCAAGTTCGGCAAGGACCGCGGCCAGTTCACGCCGGGCGATCTGATGAAGATCGCGCTGGCGGGTTGCGCGGCGCTGTCCAGCCAGTTCGCGATCGAGCACACGCTGGGCGAGGGCAAGGGCGCGAAGATCGTCGTCGGCGGCACCTATGACGCGGACAACGACGCGTACATCAACTTCGACGAGCAGGTCGTCGTCGACGCCACCGGCTCGGATCTGAGCGACGAGGACGCGGCCAAGCTCAAGGAGCGCATCACCCGTCACATCGACAAGGGCTGCACCGTCAAGCACACCTACGTGCAGGAGACCCCGGTCCGCATGGACGTGACGATCAAGAAGTGATGCGCAGGCCGTGAAGCCAAGCGCAGCACTTCGCCCATGCCGGCGGCGCGCTGCCACAGTGCCCATCACGGCATACCCGCCCCATGTATTTTGCCCCCGCCGCCGGCGGGGGCAAATTCATAATCTTCGGTTGCTGTCGCCAGCAACCCTCGTCAAAGGAGCCGGAGAACGGCTCTATCAGTGCTCGGGGTCGATGGTCTTCTCGATCTGCTGGACGACCTCGGGCTCGGCCGGCTCGACCGGCACCTCCTTGACGCCGCTGATGTCGTCGAGCGGCTTCGGCTTGACCTCGGCCGGCGAGCTCGGCACGGTGTCGAGACGGCTTTCGGCGGCCTCCACGTACTTGCGCGGCACGACGTACACGGGACCGACCGAGTGCTGCAGCAGTCCCTGGCTGGTGGAGCCGAGCAGCAGGCCGGTGAAGCCTCCGCGGCCGCGGGAACCCACGACGACGACGTCATGGTCGTAGCTGGCCTTGGTGAGCGCGTCGACGGCGGAGCCGGGCACGATGCGCTTCTCGATCTTCAGATCCGGGTACTGCTCCTCCAAAGGCTTCACACGCGTCTCCAGATCGTCCATGAAGGAGGCGTACACCTCGTCGTCCGCGCCCTTGACCTGCGGCGCGGCGGAGATGACGTCAAGCTCGGCACCCCACGCGTGCGCGAAGGACGCGGCGATGTCGAGCGCCTTGAGGCCCCACTTGGATTCGTCGGAGCCGACCGCCACCTTGGTGATCGTGTTGCTGAGGTGCATGAGGTTGCCGTCGTCGTCGGTGTAGGGCACGACGACGATCGGGCAGTACGCGTAGGCGGGCAGCGAGGAGGACGTGGTGCCGAGCAGTCGCTCCGCCAGGCCGCCCTTGCCGCGGTTGCCGATGACGATGAGGTTGTAGTTGCGCGACAGTTCGACGAACACGGACGCGGGATCGCCGGTCACGATGAGTGTGGCCGCCTCGACACCCTGCTCGTCGGCGATGGCCTTCGCCTTGGACAGAATCTCCTGTGCGTCGGAGTGGGCCGCGTTGTCGTCGCCCATCGCGGTATACGTGGCGTCGAAGCTGACCGCGGCGTAGCTCGGCAGTGAGTACGCGCAGACGATCTGCAGCGTCAGTCCCGCATGCTTGGCATAATTCGCCGCCCACCAGGCGGCCTTGTAGCTGGCGTTCGACCCGTCAACACCGACGAGAATGGCCTTGTCGTTGATCATGACGACCTCCTTGAGTTATACGCGATGCCGTCATGCCGTGGCGACATCGCCCCCTGTGCGTTCCAGAATACCCCGGTCGCACCGGATTTCGCGTCTCATCCGCGTGAGAAATTTCACTCGTGTCGCGGGAATACGCGAAACGCGCCTCCCCGATGCGAGGAGACGCGTTGTCGTCAAAGAATGAAGCGTGGACCGGAATCAGCCGACGCGGCGGATGGAGTAGCTCTGGCCGCCGAAGGACCAGGACACCGGATTGGTGCGGATGCCGTAGCCGTAGTTCTCGGCATCGACCAGCATGCCGTTGCCGATGTAGATGGCCGCGTGGTTCGCGTTGGCGATGATGTCGCCCGGCTGCGCCTCGGCGAGGCTCGGCACGGCGACGCCGACGGTGGCCTGTGCACCGGAAGTGCGGGGCAGAGAGATGCCGTTCTGGGCGAACACATACTGCACGAAGCAAGAGCAGTCCATGTTGTACGGCGGGTTGCAGCCGCCGTACTGGTAGCGGTCGTCGGCCGCGATGGCGAGACCGAGCGCCACGATGCCCGCCGCATTGCCGGTGGCGGCCGGCAGGTTCGACGTGTCGAAGGACTCACGGCTGGAGGAGCGGCTGGCTGCCTGGGACTGTGCCTGAGCCTGGGCGGCTTCTTCGGCCGCCTTCTTCTCGGCCTCGGCCTTGGCTTCGGCGTCCTTCTCGGCCTGCGACTTGGTCTGCGGGACGTTCAGGGATTCGATGCCGCCCCAGTTGGAATCGGACTCCACGTCGGTGGAGGCGGATTCCTTGAGCAGATCCTTACGGGCGGTCGTGGTCTTCGGGAACGAGCGCTCGGAGGTGACCACACCAGTGGTCTGATCGGCGGCGGTGGCGGCCGGCGCGACGGCAATGAACGTCGCGGCGGCGGCAATGGCCGCGGTGAATGCGATTACGGTTTGCTTCAAATTCTTCATCGGAACCTTACAGTAGCACCGGGGGTGCTCCCCGGATCGGGTTTGTTCACGGTATTGGAGAGGAATCAAGCGCGACACGCCGGCAATCAGTAGTGAATGTACTCGAAGTCGGAGACGTTCGTGTAGGTCTTCGAGTAGGTCTTGCCGTTCATCACGGCACCGCACTCGGAAGTGGTGATGGAGCCGTCGGCGTTGATCTTCTCGACGATGGCGACATGGCCGTAGCTGGAGTCGGAACCTTCCTGGCCGGCGCGGAAGACCATGATGTCACCCACGTGGCGAGGGGTGTTGTCCACCCAGTAGCCGAGGGCACGGGCGGAGTTGGCCCACATGTTGCCGTTGCCCATGTGGGAGCCGACCGGCAGGCCGAGCTCGTGACGACGCACGTACACCCACCAGGTGCACTGGCTGAACTCGTAGGCGTTGCCGATGTCGCCGGTGGCGTGGTTCGGGTCGAAGCCCGCGGGAAGCAGGGCGGAATCCTGATCCATGAGCTTGGCGACGTTCTCGTTGTTGGCGAGTGACTTGGACATCTGCTTGGAATCGATCGCCGTGTCCGCGGAGCCGAGCGACCAGGTGCCCTCGTTGGAGGTCTGCTGGGTCTGGCCATCGGAAGAGGCGTCCTGCTGCGTGGAGTCGGCCACGGTGCTGGAGACGATGTCGTCGGAGGTGCCGGTGAGCGGGGTACGCGCGTCCGAACGGGAGGCGGCGCCCTTGACGGCCTGAATCTGCGTAGTGGTGGTCGCGGCGTCATCGGCCACGGAGAAGCCGTTTTCGGAGGAGGGGCTCGCGAAGGCCACGGCGGTGGCCGCGGTGCCGGCGAGCGCGGCGAGAGACGCGGAGCCGACGATGAAGTTGCGGCGTTCGGTCGCACGCGCGGCTTCGCGAATCGCACGACGCGACATCGGTGCGAGTTCGTTGAGCTTATCGGCCACTGCCTCGTCGAGGCCAAGCACGGCGCCGTTGTTCCCCGCCATCTGCATGGCGATCACATTGCCACGCGTGTGGGTGCCGCGGGACCCGGAGAACAGCCCCATCAGACTGTTCGAACCGTTGCCCTTGGCGGAATTGCCGGCCGCCTTGTGTGCAGCATGCCTCATACAGTATCAGCTCCTTGGATGGGTTGGGAGGACGCCTCTGCAGCCGGCGTCCTTCACCGTCACAATTCGTCACTGTACAACGGCCCCCACCCTCAGGCAAATCCCCTAGGGGTGTCGAACCGGTTCGACACCGTAACGGGATAGCACCGTCTCCGGCATCTCCGACGACGAGCCTCGTCACCGCCATACGACCGGCATGCGGTCACCACACGGCCGGCATACGGCCGATATATGGAGCCACCGACCAGCCATCCGCGAGATTGGCTAGGGTGGTGCCCATGGCCAATTCAGTGAACATCCCTTCCGACATGCTGCCCGAGGACGGCCGATTCGGCTCCGGGCCCAGCAAGATTCGCCCCGAACAGATCGCCGCGCTCGACGCCGGCGCCACCACGCTGCTGGGCACGTCCCACCGTCAGAAGCCGGTGCGCCAGCTCGTCGGCTCGATTCGCGAAGGCCTCGCCTCCTTCTTCAACGTGCCGGACGGCTATGAGATCGCGCTCGGCAACGGCGGCGCCAGCTGCTTCTGGGAGATCGCCTGCGCCTCGCTCATCACCCGTCAGGCCGCATTCGGCACGTACGGCTCGTTCAGTGCGAAATTCGCCGCGTCGGCCACGGCCGCGCCGTTCCTCGAGGATCCGGTCATCTATACGGGCGAGCCGGGCACCTACCGTCTGCCGGAACGCACCGAGTACGTGGACGCTTACTGCTGGGCGCACAACGAGACCTCCACCGGCGTCGCGGCCCCGGTACGCCGCATCGAGGGCAGCCGCGAACAAGGCGCGATCACGCTGATCGACGGCACGTCGGCCGCCGGAGCGCTGCCTGTCGACGTAAGCCAGACCGACGCCTATTACTTCTCCCCGCAGAAGGCGTTCGGCTCCGACGGCGGCCTGTGGGTCGCGGTCCTCTCCCCCGCCGCCGTCGAACGCGCCGCACGCGTCGAGGCGAACGTGAGTCTGCCCGGCGCGAGCCGCTGGGTGCCGCCGTTCCTGTCGCTCACGAAGGCGTTGGAGAACTCGCGCAAGGACCAGACGCTCAACACGCCCGCCGTCGCCACGCTCATCATGATGGAGAACCAGATCCGCTGGCTCAACGACAATGGCGGCATGGACTGGGCGGCCGCGCGCTGCGCCAAATCCGCGTCGATCCTCTACTCGTGGGCGGAACGCTCCGATTTCGCGAAGCCGTTCGTCGAGGACGAGGGGGCGCGTTCCCACTCGGTCGTCACCATCGACCTGGACGACGCGATTCCCGCCTCCGATGTCGTGGCGGCGCTGCGTGAGAACGGCATCGTGGACACGTCCGGATACCGCAAGCTGGGACGCAACCAGTTGCGCGTCGGCGTGTTCCCGTCGGTCGAGCCGTCGGACGTCGTCGCGCTCACCGGTTGCATCGACTACGTCGTCGAGCATCTCTAGCCCAAGCGGATGGGTTGCGGTAAGGTGGTCGCTGTGAAATTGCGATTCGCCCCGATCATCGACCCCGCGGTGCGCAGGCCGGCGCCCAAGCCGGTGCGCGTAGATCTGCGCACCGTGTTCCTCATCGGCACCGGCCTATGGTCCGTGGCGCTGATCGCGTGCTTCATCCTCGACGCGCTCGGATTCGACGTCGCCACGCCGCTAATCGTCTGCGCCGCGGGCGTGGTCGTCGGCGTGCTCATGCTCATCTGGGAGCATTTCGACCGCTGGGACTACCGGCGTCTGGGACAGTAGCGACATCAATTCGCTAGGCATCCTCATCAGAAGGGACGGGGATGCGAGACGCGGCATATCGCGCACATCCTGCTCTCAGCGGGCGATCGGAAGGGTGAGGGTGAAGGTGCTGCCCTGCCCGGGCGCGGACCATACGGCGACGGTGCCGTGGTGGGTGAGCGCCACGTGCTTGACGATCGACAACCCCAATCCCACGCCGTCCGCGGTGCGTTCGCTCTGGTCGGCGCCACGGTAGAACCGCTCGAAGATGCGCGACTGCTCCTTCTTGGGAATACCCGTACCTTGGTCGATCACGCGGATCACCGCGTGCCGGCGCATCTCATCGGCCCCCACCGAGACGCCCACGTACCCGCCGCGCGGCGAATACTCGATCGCGTTCTCGACGAGTTTGCCGACTGCGGTGCGAATCTGCCCGGAATCACCGTTGATGACGAGCGAATCGTCGCCCTCCACGTTCACGTCGACTCCGAAATCGCGGATCTCGGATGCGAGCGACGCCTTCACGGCACGAATCTCGTCCATCACGTTGAGACGGTTCGCCGCGGACGGCACGATCGGCTCCTGCGCCTTGATGAGCAACAGCAGGTCGGAGACCATATGGTTGAGATGGTTGCTGGTCGTGCGCACCTCACGCGCGTCGGCGGTGATCCGCGCGCGGTCGGGACTGTCGCCGCCCTCGCCTCCATGTTCCAGATCGTCGGCGAGACGCCCCAGCGCCTCGGTCGGTCCCAGCAGCTGCTCGGACACGTTGATGATGAACGAGTCGCGGATCTGCGCGAACCGCACCGTCTCGCTCACGTCGTCGATGAGCACGACGACGAACCGTTCGTCGACGCGCCCCACCGTCACCTTCAACCAGTTCGGGCGCCGCACGCCGGGACGTTCGCCCGGCGCGACGCCCGCGCCGGAACGCGCGTCGTCGCCGGACGCCGTGACGAACCGTTCCGGAGTCTCCGTCTCCAGGTCGAACCGTCGTCTGCCGCCGGAAGCGAACACCTCGCGCACCGCCTTGACCACCTCGTCGTTGACGATGCTGTCGTCCTGGACGATGCCGAGACGGTACGACTGCGGGTTCGCACGCACCACGTCACCGTCACGGTCGACGATCAACGACGCACTCGGCAGGATCGACAGCAACGCCTCCGTCGACGCGTCGAGCGGAGCATCGCCGTCATCGTCGTCGCGCCGGCGACGCAGACCGCGCGTCTTACGTCCGATGAGATTGCCAAGCCATTCGGTGAACGACGCGCCTCCCAACAGACGCTCCACAACCGGTTCGACATGGTCGATGATGAACAGCAGGACGGCGAGGGCGATGGCGAGACCCATCACACCGAAGACCGACGACACGATGATCGACGGCACCGGGGAATCATACATGCGCCCCATTCTCCCACATCGGGCGTGTCGGATGCGACGACATGCCGTGTAGTTGAATACTCGGTGAACGTAGTGGTGAACTTGCAACCAACAACAGATGGCGATTGCGCTACGTTGTCGCCAATGCGGCCGAACTCGCATAGACTGGTAGAGGTTGCCGTGAGGTGCGGGATAGCACCCGCCCATGGCCGAAGAATGATGAAAGGCTGAAGACAATGCGCGTTATCTTTAACGAAGAGCTCAAGGCCGTGGCCGACGACCTTGACCGTATGGCGCAGGGTGTGCGCAAGGCCATCCGCGGCGCCGGCGACGCCCTGCTCAAGCAGGACGTGGAGGCCGCCCAGACCGTCATCGACGGCGATATCGAGCTGGACGCCCTCGAGGAGAGCGTCGTGGACCAGTGCGTGAAGCTGCTGGCCAAGCAGAACCCGGTCGCCACCGACCTGCGCGTCGTGGTCTCCACGATGCGACTGGCCACCACCTTCGAACGCATGGGCGATCTCGCCAAGCACGTCGCCGAGACGGCGCGTCGTGCCTACCCCGCCTCCGCCCTGCCGGAAGGCGCGAAGGAGACGTTCCAGCGGATGCAGGACTTCCTGGACGAGACCTCCGACGACGTAGTGAGCATGCTCGCCGATCGTGACGCCAAGACCGCCGAGCGCATCATCGCCAATGACGACAAGCTCGATGCCCTGCATCACAAGACTTTCGAGTTCGCGCTCGACGAGAGCGAGGATATCACCCGTCAGCAGCTCATCGATGTGGTGCTGCTCGGCCGCTTCCTCGAGCGTCTCGGCGACCACGCGGTGTCCGCCGCACGTCGCGTCGTGTTCATCGTCTCCGGCTTCGATCCGTCGAAGGAGCCGAGCCGCGACGAGGAAGGCTCGATCGAGTAAGGTTCCGCCGCGTAAGGGCATGCCCCTAAGCGACGGATAGTGGATTTCCTCCCCAGGGAGGACCCGAAGCGACGCAATGGCCTTGATTGGTCTTGCGTCGTTTTGTTATGCGCGCGGATACGCAGGCCGTTCGCTCCCGCCGGCGGGAGCTGGCTCGCGAAACGAGACTGAGGGTGGTTCCCACCGCACATACGACGAGAGGGGACGCTCCCGTTACGGAAGCGTCCCCTCTCGTTACCGTGATTCAGTGACGAACCGGCGATTCAGTGGTGAATCGGCCGACTCACTTCTGGCCCTGGGCGGCGACGGCGGCGGCACCGGCGGCGGCGGCCTCCGGGTCGAGGTACTCGCCACGCGGCTTGATCGGCTTGAAGTCCTCGTCCAGCTCGTACAGCAGCGGGATGGCGGTCGGGATGTTGACCTTGGCGATCTCCTCCTCGGACAGGTTGTCGAGCATCTTGACGATGGCACGCAGCGAGTTGCCGTGGGCGGCGATCAGGACGGTCTTGCCGGCCTTGAGCTCAGGCTCGATGGCGGACTTGAAGTACGGCTCGACGCGCTTGACGACGTCGGCCAGGCACTCGGCTTCCGGAACCGGATCGCCGGTGTAGCGCGGGTCGTGGTTCTGCGCGTACTCGTCGTTCGGATCGATCTCGGGCGGCGGGGTCGCGTAGGAGCGGCGCCACAGCATGAACTTCTCGTCGCCGTACTCCTGACGGATCTCCGTCTTGTTCTTGCCCTGCAGAGCGCCGTAGTGACGCTCGTTGAGACGCCAGTTACGCTCGACCGGGATCCACAGGCGATCCGCGGCGTCCAGCGCGATGTTGGCGGTGTTGATGGCGCGACGCAGCAGGGAGGTGAACACGATGTCCGGGAGGACGTTCTTCTCCTTGAGCAGCTCGCCGCCACGCTTGGCTTCGGCTTCACCCTGCTCGGTCAGCGGGACGTCGACCCAGCCGGTGAACTGATTGGTTTTGTTCCATGCGCTCTGTCCATGACGGAGCAGTACCAGTTTGTAAGACATACGGCCAGTTTACCGCCAGATCGGCCCAGACACGAACATGAATCTTACGTTTCTCGGCAACGTTTGGGTAAACATCCGTGGGCCGCTCGTCTCACGCGCCCATGAGGTACACGCAGCCGAAGGTCAACGCGACGACCGGCGACAGCATCGCCGCCGCGGGCAACGCCCTGCGGTACTTTCCGTCGTGCAGGGCCCGCACTGCGGCCACGCACAGCACGATCGCCGCCGCCAGCGCCACCGTCCCGACGACGGCCGCCGCCATGTCCCACCACGGCGCGCCGCCGTAGCACGCCACATGACCCGTCGTATCGTCCGAACCGTCGAAGGCGGTCCCGCATCGTCGCGACGCCATCGACGCCACGATTCTCGGCAGCGGACTGCGACCGATATAAGACAACGCCGCCATCACCGTGGGAACGACCAGCACGGCCCGCGCGGTTCCAAAGGCGCGATCGCGCCCCAGACGCACCATCCACGTGCGTTTGCCGTGGGCAGCGTCGTCGTCGATGTCGCGCAGGTTGTTGACGCACAGCACACCGACGGCGACGAGCCCCAGAGCGACCGCCGTCCACATCACGAGGACCGGCACCTGGTCGGACAGCGCGTAGGAGGTGCCGCAGGTGGCGACGAGACCGAAGAACACGAACACGGCGACCTCGCCCCAGCCGTGGTAGCCGTAGGGGTGGCGGCCTCCCACATAGCACCATCCGGCCGCGAGGCAGGCCGCCCCGAGCGCGATGAACCACCAATGGCCGGTGAGCACCGTGATCGCCAGCCCGCACACGCAGGCGAGCGCGGCGTTGACGCCGGCGGCGGCAAGCACGCGTTGCGGCAGGACCAGCCCGGAGGCGGTGAGCCGTTGCGGCTTGCCGCTGGACGATTCTGCTCCGCCGCGCGATGCGTCGGCGCCCCGCACGCCGTCGGAGTAGTCGTTGGCGAAGTTCACGGCGATCTGGAGGAACAGGGCGACGCCGGCGCACAGCAGCGTGACCGCGGCGTACCAGCCGGGCGAGGTCAGGCATCGGCCGTACTCGCCGCTCGAGTCGAAGGCGGGGCGCCCGCCGACGATCGGACACGGCCGGTGCATGTAGGAGCCGCCCCACACGCCTTCGAACACGGTGGGCCACATCGCCATCGCCGCGGCGACGACCGGCGACAACGCGAGCGGCAGCGTCTTCGGCCGGGTGCCCTGCATCCACAACCACATGACTTCGGAGGTTCTCACACTCATGGTTTCAGCCTAGCTGACTTCCGTAGGTCGTTTTTCCATTCCGTTGGGAACATTGCGGGGTCGCCATCGAACCCGGTTCGTCGAAAAGCGCGGAATTCAGCCGATCTCCGCGGACACGGCCAACGCGGAAAGGCGTCATCTTCCCCAACGGAAGCCCAAAACCACCTACTGAACGGCGAAGTACGACGAAAATCAGCGAAGAACGACGAACGGTCCGGGAATACGGGTCCGGCCCCCTCACGACAGAGGGGGCCGGAACGTCGAGAACGCCGTCAGACGTCGTCTCAGCCGACGAGCGGCTTGACGAGCGGGAAGGTGATGGTCTCGCGGATCGTCGCGCCGGTCAGGGCAATGAGCAGTCGGTCGATGCCCATGCCCATGCCGCCGGCCGGCGGCATGCCCACGCCGAGCGCCTCGAGGAAGTCCTCGTCGATGTCGCACGCCTCCTCGTCGCCGGCGAGCGCGTCCTTCGCCTGCGCGACGAAACGCTCGCGCTGGACGATCGGGTCGTTGAGCTCGGAGTAGCCGGTGGCCAGCTCGAAGCCGCGCACGTAGAGGTCCCACTTCTCGACCACGCCCGGCTTGGAGCGGTGGCCCTTGACGAGCGGCGAGGTCTCGACCGGGAAGTCGCGCACGAAGGTCGGCTCGTAGAGCTTGTCCTCGTAGAAGTGCTCCCACAGGTGCTCGACGAGCTTGCCGTGGTTCTCGACGTCGTCACGCTCGACGCCGAGCTTGTCGGCGATGGCGCCGAGGTGCTCGACGGAGGTGCCGGGGTGCTCGGGGCCGCCGTTCGGGACGATCTCCTCGCCGAGCGCCTCGGACAGGGAGTCGTACATGCTGATGGTCTTCCATTCGCCGCCGAAGTCGTATTCGGTGCCGTCGAGCAGCGTGACCTTGTGCGAGCCGTACACGTCCATCGCAGTCTTCTGCACGAGCTCCTTGACGAGCTGGCCGATCGTGTTGTACGTGCCGTACGCCTGGTACGCCTCGACCATCGTGAACTCGGGGGCGTGCGTCGCGTCGACGCCCTCGTTACGGAAGTCGCGGTTGATTTCGAACACGCGGTCGATGCCGCCGACGAGGCAGCGCTTGAGGAACAGTTCCGGCGCGATGCGCAGGTAGAGATCCAGGTCGAACGCGTTCATGTGCGTGGTGAACGGGCGGGCGGCGGCGCCGCCGTGCACGGTCTGGAGCATCGGGGTCTCGACCTCGATGAAGTCGTGGTTCGCGAACGTGTGGCGCAGCGAGGCGACGGCCTTGGAGCGGTTGCGCACCATGTTGCGGATCTTCTCGTCCGCGATCATGCCGATGTACGGCTTGCGGGTGCGGGTGTCCTCATTGAGCTCCTTGTGGAGGGCGGGCAACGGCTGGAGCGCCTTGGCGGCGATCGCCCACTCGGTAGCGAAGACGGAGAGCTCGCCGGTCTTCGAGGAGATGACGCGGCCCTTGAGGTACAGGTGGTCGCCGAGGTCGACGAGCTGCTTGAACTGCTTGAGGGAGTCGGCGCCGACTTCCTTCTTGGAGATCATGCCCTGAATCTTCGTGCCGTCGCCGGCGGCGAGCTGCACGAAGTTGAGGCCGCCCGCGTTGCGGATGAACAGGACGCGGCCGGCGATGCCCACCATGTCCTCGGTCTCCTGGCCGGGTTCGAGCGTGCCGTCGTACTTGGCGCGCACCGCTTCGATGGTGTCGGTCACATCGAGGTGGACCGGGTACGGGTTGACGCCGGCCTCCAGCATCATCGCGCGCTTGGCGACGCGCATCTGCACCTGCTCGGGGTGGGCGAGCGGGCCGAACTCCTTGTTGGACGGGTCGACGGCCTCGTCAAGGGTGGCACCGCCCTTGATCTTCTCGCGGATGGTCTCGTCCTGCTTGAGGAGCATCTCCGCGCGTTCCACCGTGGTCATCTGGGGGACGGCGTTCTCGACGCTCTCGTCCTCATTCGCTTGGGATTCTTGGGTTTCACACATAGGCACACAGTCTAGCGAGAAGGCGATACACGGCGGAAACGGCGCGGAAAACGGCGCGACACGCCGAAGTTTGCATCGCGAAGCCAAGCATGTAATATATCCCCCGTTGCCAAACGGGCTGTAGCGCAGCTTGGTAGCGCGCTTCGTTCGGGACGAAGAGGCCGCGGGTTCAAATCCCGCCAGCCCGACAACTGAGGGAACCGCTGAGAAATCAGCGGTTCCCTTTTTTCATATGAATCACCGGGAGCCGCCGGCGCGGCAACAGGCCCCGGCATAAGCACAAGGGGAAACCATGAAGACAACCATGCGCAGTCTGCTCGCATTGGCGGCCGGCGCGTTCATCCTCGGCGCGGCCGAGTTCGTGATGATGGGCATCCTGCCGCAGGCCGCGGCCGCGACCGGCGTCGACATCCCGACGGCCGGCCATTACATCTCCGCGTACGCGATCGGCGTATGCATCGGCACGCTGATCCTCGTGTTCGGGCGCAAGGTGCCGCCGAAGAACCTCATCATCCTGTTCATGGCGATCGCGCTCGTCGGTAATACGATGAGCGCGCTGTCCGTCAACGCTGGGTTCCTCATCGTCGCCCGGTTCATCTCCGGCCTGCCGCACGGCGCGTTCTTCGGCACGGCCACGCTCATCGCGAAGACCCTCGCCGAGCCGGGCAAGGAGGCGCAGTCGGTCTCGGTGATGGTGACCGGCCAGACCGTGGCGAACATGCTCGGCGTGCCCGCGGGCACGCTCATGGCCGAATTCCTCTCGTGGCGTCTCGCGTTCGGCATCCTCGCGGCGTGGGCGGCGATGACGATCGCGCTCACGCTCGCATGGATTCCGTTCGTGCCGCCCGTCAAGGACACCGGCATCCTCGGCCAGTTCCGTTTCCTGCGCCGCCGCGGCCCCTGGGTGATTCTCGCGGCCGTGTTCACCGGCAATGCGGGCGTGTTCTGCTGGTGGAGCTACGTCTCCCCGTGGCTGCAGAAGACCGGCGGATGGTCGAGCACGCTCGTCCCGTTCCTCATGATGCTCGCCGGATTCGGCATGGTCGTCGGCGGCATCATCGGCGGTCGCATCACCGATAACTGGCGTCACGCCGGCACGGCGGCGCTCGGACAGTTCATCTCCCTGCTCGGCCTGCTCATGGTGCTCGTCGTGCCCGGGAACCATGTGACCACCGCGATCCTCACGTTCTGGATCGCGTTCGGCCTGTTCTTCGTCTCCGCCCCGCAGCAGCTGCTGATGACGGAAGCCGGTCAGGGCGGCGGCGAGCTCATCGCCGGCGCCGCCGTGCAGGTCGCGTTCAACTTCGGCAACGCGGTCGGTTCGATCGTCGGCGGCGCGATGCTCACCGCGTTCTCGATGGACTACCGGTTCACCGGACTCGGCGCCTTGCCGCTGAGCGTCATCGCCGTCGCACTGTTCATCTTCTACTCGTGGCGCTGCGAGACCGACACCGACGCCATCCATCGCATGCGCGAGATCCACGTGTGAATGCGGTGATGTAACGACACTCACATCGTCGCCTAATAACGGTCACAGTACGCTGGAAGTCGGTGATGCACGACATGAGCGACAAAGGGGACGTACCGATGGGCGACGATGAGGCGATGAGCACGGATCTGGAGGCGGCGCTGGAGCGGATGGCGGCGAAGCACGCGCACGACTTCGGCGATCCCGACACTCCCGACAATGCCGACGACACGTCGAACGCCGACGACGCCGTCGCGGCGACATTCGACGTGAACGCGTTCCTCACCGGACTCGACGCGATCTTCGCGGCGCACGATGCGGCACAGAAGGCGGGACCGTATCTTCAGCAGGCGGCGATCGACGCGGAGAACGCCGGCGACGAGGCGGGACTGCTCACCGTGCTCAACGAGACGATGGGCTTCTACCGGTCGCAGGGGCGGCATGACGAGAACCAGTGGATCGTGCAACGCGCCATCGAACTCGCACTGCGCATGGGGCTCGAAGGCGGCGAAGCGTGGGCGACGACGCTCATCAACTGTGCGACCGCCATGCGCGCGGCGAAGCATTACGACCAGTCGGAGGACCTGTACCGGCAGGCGCTGGCATGCGCGGAACGCAACTACGCCCCGACGGACCGCAGGCTCGCCGCGCTGCACAACAACCTGTCGATGCTGTACAGCGAGACGGACCGCATCGGGCAGGCGGAGGCCGAGCTGCGCGAGGCGCTGCGCATCATCGAATCGTCGAGCGTGAACCCGGACGAGGACATCGACGTGGCCTCGTCGCATACGAACCTCGCGCTCGTATTGCTTCAGGAGGGCAAACTGGACGAGGCGGACGCCCACGCCTCGAAGGCGCTGGAGATCTACGCGACCGGGCACCTGGAGCATTCGGCGCACTACGCGTCCGCGCTGGCCGGACTCGCGCAGGTACGGTACGCGGAACGGCGGTATGCGGACGCGGCGGCGCACTACCGTCGCGCGCTCGCCGTGATCGAGGAATGCTACGGCACCGACACCGACTACTACCGGATCACCAAGGCGAACCTCGCCGAGGCCGAAGCGAAGGCGGCGGAGTGCGCGCACGACGGCACCGCGGACGGCGCGCCCGGGCGCGACACCGCGGACGGCGCGACCGCGAACCACCCTCAGTCCGCTCCGCGGACAGTTCCCGCCAGCGGGAGCGACAATGACACCACCGCGTCACCGCACGACGCCGACTCCCCCGTGCCCCAGCACGACGCCGGCTCCCCCATGCCCCAGCGCAACGCCGGCTCACCCTTGCCCCAGCGCAACGCCGGCTCCCCCTTGTCTCCCGCTGGCGGGAGGTGGCACGAAGCGCCGGAGGGTGGTCGCCCGGCCGTCTCCGGCCTCAAGCTCGCACGCGCATACTGGGAGGAGATCGGCCGCCCGATGATCCGGGCGAAATACCCTCAGTACGCGGACCGCATCGCCGCCGGCCTCGTCGGCCACGGCTCGGAATGCTACGGCTTCGACGACGACTATTCACGCGACCATGATTTCGGCCCGCGCTTCTGCCTGTGGCTCACCGACGAGGATTATGCGGCGATCGGCGCGCGATTGCAGGCCGATTACGACGCGCTCCCCCGTGACTTCCGCGGCTACGTGCGCCCGTCCGCCGCAGCGGAGCCGATGCCCGCGTCCGCCACACACGCAGGCGCAGACGCCACCCCCACCGCCGCGACCGCAGACACCGCATCAGTCACACCCTCCGCATCCCCGCTCACGCCGCGCGCGCAGGGCGCGTTCCGGCGTGACGGCGTGTTCCGCATCGGCGATTTCTTCGAGTCGATCACCGGATACCGCAAGGCACCGGCGGCCGACGCCCCGCACGAATGGCTGATGCTCGACGAGGCGACGCTCGCCGCCGCGACGAACGGCCAGGTGTTCGCCGACCCGCTCGGCGCGTTCTCCGAGGCACGCCAGGGTTTCAAGGACATGCCGGAGGACGTGCGCCTCGCCCTGATCTCCAAGAGGCTCGGCATGATCGCGCAGGCCGGGCAATACAATCTTCCGCGCAGTCTGCAGCGCGGCGACGGCGCGGCCGCATGGCTCGCGATCGCCGAGTTCACGGATGCCGCCGCCTCGCTCGTGTTCCTCGTCAACAAGCCGATGGTCGCCGGCTATCTGCCGTACTACAAGTGGCGGTTCGCCGCGCTGCGCAAGCTATCCGACGGCATGTTCGCCCGGTTGGGCGACGTGTGCGGCAAACTCGAATCGGTGATGCGCCTCGCCTCCGCCGCCTGCTACGGCGGCGCCGGGTTCGGCGAGGGCGGCAAGGGATCGGCTCCGGCCGCCGACGAGATCGCGCGCATCGTGGAGGACGTCGCGCAGTCCGTCGTCACGGAGCTGAAACGCGAACATCTCACCCGCTCCGACGAGACCTTCCTCGAATGGCAGCGCCCGTATGTCGAGGAGCATATCGTCTCCGACTCCCCCATCCTGCACAGCCTGTAAGGAGACCTCCGATGACCGACACCACCAACACCACCAAACCTGCCGACACCACCAAACCTGCCGACACCACCGAATCCACCGACCTTGCCGCCCTGCGCGAGCGCATCGTGCGCCTGGAGTGGAACCAGTTCCAGCGCACGAACAACGAGGGCGGACGCGCCGCATGCCAGGGCAACTGGCCCGTGTTCCACCAGATGCGCCTCGCCCAGTTCCTCACATGGAACCGTCCGCTGCTCGAATCCTACGCGGACGACCTCGATGCGGCGGACCACAAGGGCCGCAATCTCGTCACCGAGAAATACGGGCGCATGATGGCCTCGACCGCGCCGGACGACTACGCGCGGAACATCGAACCGTACATTCCGCGGCTGTCCGCGGGCCGTGTCGCGCGGCAGGAGCGCGTCATCGCGACGCAGGTCGCGTGGGCGCGCGACTTCCGCGCACGCTACCCGCGACTCGGCGAGGCGATGCGCGTGCTCACCACGAGCGAGGACACGCCTGCCGCGACGTCGTTCGAAACGTATCTGCGCGGCGAACTCGGCACGTATTCGGATCGCACGTTCGCGCTGTACGAGGCGATGATCGCCGGACGCGCGGCGTCGGGCGAAGGCCGGGGCGCCAACATCACGGAGGAGACGCTGCTGCACACGGTACGGCTCGGCGGGTTCGCGGATCTCGACGAGGCGGAGGCCGCGCAGGCCGTGTGATCGACGCGCCTCACGGCACGCGACACGGCACGCAACGCACGCGGCTCACGGCGTGAACAGTCCCCAGAATGCCATGACGACGAGCGCCAGCAGCATGCCGGCGAGCGCGAGCAGCGCGGCGAGCCAATGCCATCGGCCGACGAGCCACGTGGAGTGGAATCCGGCCGTCGGGTAGATGCCGTGCGCGATGTAGGCGCGGCGAATGCGCCACGCGTCCGCCAGTCGCACGATCAGCCATGCGCACATCACCGCGCAGAGCACACCGCCTGCGCGCAATGCGACGAATCCGACGCGCATGAGGCCCGGATCGTGACGTACCCATAACGCGTTCATCCCCACGTAGGAGAGATATCCGGCGAGCGCGAGCATCATGGCCGTCGATACGCCGATGCCCCATCCGATGATGCGCCGCAACGCGTTCGAATAACCGACGGTGCGCACGTACGCGCGGCTGGTGCCGGGCCATGCGCCGGCGTCCGCATCGTCGCCGTGACCGCGGGCGGCGTCACGCTCGGCGTTCCCGGCGCGACGCCGCCCGAGCGCGGGAAATCTGCCGCGCAGGCCGCCGGTCACGCTGGCGGCGCCTCGCGCCCGCAACGCGGCGAGGCGCCGACGACGCGCGAGATCGGCGCAACCGAAGCCCGTCGCCATGATGATGACGACCAGATAACAGCCGAACACGGCGGCGGTGAGCGCGACGAGCACGCCGAGCGAGCCGATGATGCCGGACGACGTGTCGCGTGGTGCGACGACCTGCTGGCGTGGCGTCGCACCGGCGATCGACGGCGTGCCCCAGCCGTCCGCGCCGGTTCCGGCGGCGATGCCGTTCACCCAGTCGGCGAGGTCGCGCGTGTAGCCGTCGGCGAGCGGGAGACCGGCGGTGAAGAGTCCGCGGCCGGCGCGCATCTGATGGTTGGCGGCGTAGTAGCGGACGGTCACGTTGCGGTTGCCGTGGCGCGCGGTGTCGCGGATGATGGTGCGCGCGCCCTGCTCGATCGGCATGGCGGTGTCGTAGACGCCGTAGGCGACGAATACGGGCATGGTGAGCGAATCGCGTGCGTCGTCGGCGTCGAAGTCGGCGTAGTGGAGGTCGAACGGCGCGAAGTCGAGGGAGAGGAGCTTGGCGACGTCCTTGACGATCGGCTGCGGCGCGCCGGCCTGTCTCGCGTAGGCGCTCGCGGCCATGGCCATCTGTTCGCGGCCGTTGTAGACGGGCGCCGAGGCGAGGATGCTGAAGGCCACGTCGCGGCGTTGCGAGGTCATGAGCATGGAGATCCACGTGCCTTCGGATTCGGCGTACAGTCCGGTCTTCGCGGAGTCGACGCCGGGGATGAGTTCGAGCAGGTCGAGTGCGGTCGTGTAGTCGCGTGCGAACCGTGCGTAGTCGCGGTGGAGCAGCGTGTAGTCGGTGGTGCGTTTGGCGGGGACGAGTGTGACGATGCCGGCGGAGGCCATCGCGTTGGCGATGTCGCCGAAGTCGTCGGCCGTGCCGGTGCCGGATCCGTGGATGAACAGGCATGCGGGCCGTCTGCCGGGAGCGTCGATCGGTTCGCGCAGGATGGCGGGCACGGTGCCGCCGTCGTCCAGATGGATGGTGAGTTCACGCGTGCGCGTGCGGTAGGTGCCTTGATGGTCGGCGAGGAAGGATGACGGTGCGGGGTTGTCGGCGGGGTTCGGGGACGGCAGTGCGGCGGGATTCGCGGCGATGGTGGTGTCCGTGGAGGCGACCGTGATGTGGTCGGTGTACGGCTCCAAGCGCCACTGCGGCATCATCAACGTGCCGAGCGCGGCGAGCGCGAGGAGCAGGACGACGGCGGTGCCGACGATTCGCCCCGTCGTGCGCCACACGCTCATCGCCTGCTCCTTCCTGTTTCGCTGTGCGCCACTCTAGTTGTCCCGCATCCGGGACACGCCTTCGTGGGCGCCATGGTCTTGGTCGCTCCTCCGTCCGACCGCCCGCGGCGGCCGCCTTTCCTGTCAGAGGGAGGCGGGTTCGTTCGGCTTGGGCTTCTTCTTGCCGGCCAGCGACTTGACGATGGCCCAGACGACGGCGATGACGATGAGCGCCACGCCGACCGCGCCGAAGAACAGGGCGGTGATGGTCTGCGGGCCCACGCCGAGCATCCACGCGGTGACGTCGGGCATGCGCAGGCCGAACAGCAGTCCGAACGCTCCGACGAGGATGCCCGTCACGCCGAACACGATGGTCGGCACGCTGGGCCCGGTCGGGGTGATGGTCGCGGGCTGAGACGCGACGGGAATCGGCTTGTCGAACACCTGCTCGGTGGGCGGGGCGATGTCCGGCTTCATGTCGGCGGGCGCGGGCATGGCCTGCGTGTCGACGGTGTCCGGGGTCTTGTCGTTGGTGGTCTCAGTCATCGGAGTGCTCCTTCTTGTCGGTCGTGCCGGAACCGGACGAACCGTTGGCACCGGTTTCGCCGGAGGCATCCGTGTCGCCGTTCTGCACGGCGTAATGCTTGCGCGTGTCGGCGTCGACGCCGGACAGGTCGCCGCGGCTGACCTGCCTGACGAATGCGGCGTAGTCGGGCAGCAGCATCTCGGAGGCGTAGCGCACGGTCACCTTGCCGGACGCGCCGGAGGTGAAGTTGACGAGGAACGAGCTTTCGTCGGTCTTGCCGTTGCCCTGCCAGTCGTAGTCGGCGGGATCGTAGCCGTCCGGCTTCATCATGCTGTCGTCATCGGAGTCGCTGGCACCTGCCATGTCGTCGAGGAACGGCAACGCCAGCGTCGTCTCGCCGTTGTTGTGCACGATCGAACTGTAGCCGCCGAGCGACACGGACTGCGTGTAGACGAATCCGCCGGAGCCGAACGCGTACGGGCAGCCGTCGGGCAACGTGATGTAGACGTGGGCGTTGTTCACGGACAGGTTGATCTGCCCGGCCGGACATCCGGCCTTGTACTTGTTCGCTTGGTCGCCGGCGTAGTTCCAGTCGCCGTACTTGCTCAGGTCGATGTTCGCGGTGCTCAGGGCGTAGTCGTCGCCCTGGAAGTGGACGCCCTGTTCGAGTCTGCGAAAGGTCTTCGGACTGGAGTCGGACACCCAGTAGTTCATGTTCGCGCTGATGGTGGAACCGTTGCCGGCCGGGTCGGACCAAAAATCCGTGACGGCGTTCTTGTCCAGCCGCGCCTGCATGGCGATCATGCCGTTCGCGTTCTCGGAGGCGTAGTTGCCGGTGCCTGAGGAGAGCTCCACTTCGGTGTAGCCGTCAGGGACGCCGTCGACGTATCGGGTGGCGTAGCCGACGACCCCGGTGGAGAGGATCATGCAGCAGGCGGTGAATCCGGCGATGAGCGCAAGCGGGATGAGTCCGCCGGAACGACGGCCCATCGCGCCGAGCACGACGAGCAGCACGCCCATCGCGACGCATACCGCGCAGATCCACACAGTGGCCATCGTGACCGCGTTGATGACGCTTTCGCCGGTGTGGTAGTCGGCGAGATTGCGCTCCGCGCCGAGGAACACCGCCGCGCCGGAGACCAGAGTGAGTCCCATGACGATCAGCACGATGAACGGTCCGGCCGGCTTGCGGCGCGCGCGGCGCGGCGCGGGCGCGGCGACGGTCGGGAAGGCCGTCATCGCAGTAGCGGACGCTCCCATCGGCACGGGTCCCGGCGCGACGTAGGCACCGGTCGGCGGCACCTGCCCGGGAACAGGGCCGGAAGCCGTCGGAGTACCGGGATCCGGACTTTGGAAGGCCGCCGGATTCGACGGATTGCTCACCGGAAAGGATGCGTTCGTCGCTCCTTGGGCGGGAACAGGCCCGAACGCGCCTCCGCCAGGATACGCGGGACCGCCCGGATATCCGTTAGGGGCTCCCGGCGCCGCACCACCCGGATACCCGTGCGGCGGCACCGGACTGTACGGCCCGTTCGGCCCCTCCTTGCGGTAGCCGTATCCGTAGCCGTGCTGCTGGCGCATGCCGCTCTGGCAGATGGCCCACAACGCGACGGCGGCGACGCCGATCGCCACCCATCCGGCGCCGACGATGACCACCGCCACGGCGAGCATCACGAACGCGCCCAGGCAGTTCCAATCCCACCGTCCGGCGACGAGCTCCTCGGCGAGGATGCGCCCGTCGCGCGCGTCCGGCAGCATGAGCCACGCGAACGCGTACAGGGCCGCGCCGAAGCCGAACAGGAAGGTGAAGACGATCATCAATGCGCGCACCAACGTCGGGCTCCACCCGAGGCGGGCGGCGAAACCGCTGCACACGCCGCCGAACCAACGGTCGTCGCCGCGCACCACGCCGGAGGCGCGGAACCAGGCGAACACCTTGGGCAATATCTTGTTGTTCTCGTTCATGTCTCCATTACATCAGCCGCACGCTTGCACAACCGTCGGGGAAACCCCTGATTCTTCCCTGAACCCCGGCTAGGAATCCCGATTCGGCACCCCGAAGCGGGCACAATGGAGGCATGACCGCCTCCATGAACCAGCCGGACCCGCGCATGGCATCCCCGGCGCCCCAAGCATCCCCGGCGACACCGCCGCCCCTGCATCCGGCGAAGCTCCCGCTCATGCGCCCTCGGCGCGGCCGCCGCATCGCCGGCGTATGCAAGGGCGTCGCCCTGCACCTCGGCGTATCGGCCGCCCTCGTACGCCTCGCGTTCGTCGTACTCGCCTTCATGGGCGGCGCGGGCATCGCCGCCTACCTGTTCCTGTGGATGTTCGTACCGGCCGGCGACCCGTTCGCCGCGGCCGCCATCCAATCGCAGGCCGCGGCGAACGTCGCGAACGCGCCGCTAGCCTCCGGCAACCGCGATATGGCGACCGGCCGCACACGCGCCGAATCGGACGCCGCGACGGTGCACGGCTCGTCGGAGAGCATGGTCACGGCGTTCAGGAACGTGCCTCTGCCGGCGCTCGTCGCGTGCATCGGCGTCGCGCTCGTCGCGATGAGCGTCGTGCTGGGCGGCACCGACCATGCCGACCTCATCGTCCCGCTGCTGCTCGCCGCATGCGGTCTCATCGCCGCGTGGTCGCGCTTCGACGCGAAACAAGGCCGTCTCCCGACGATGGTCGCCGGTCTCATCCTCATCTTCCTCGCCTACGTCGCCTACGTGACGACCGTCATGTATTCGGGCACGCCGTTCCCCCGACGCATCATCGCCGCCGGATTCCTCATGCTCGTCGGCGTCGTGCTCGCGATCCTGCCGTGGGCGGGCGCGACGCTGCGCACGCTGACCGCGGAACGCGCGATGAAGGAGCGCGAGGAGGAACGCGCCGACATGACCGCGCATCTGCATGACGGCGTGCTGCAGACGCTCGCGCTCATCCAGCTGCACAGCGCCGAACCGGACACCGTGTTCACGCTCGCGCGCGGCCAGGAACGCGAACTGCGCGCGTGGCTGTATCAGGAGCGCGTCACGTCGGACCGTTCGGTGAGCGCCGGCGTGAAGGCGATCGCCGCCGAAGTGGAGGACGGTCACGGCCGCGCGATCGACGTCGTGACCGTCGGCGACGCGCGTCCGAGCGCCGCGACGGACGCGCTGCTCGACGCGACGCGGCAGGCGCTCGTCAACGCGGTCACGCACGGCGGCGAGCCGGTGTCCGTCTACTGCGAGGCGGGCGCACGCGAAGTCGAGGTGTATGTGCGCGACCACGGCGACGGCTTCGACGTGGACGCGATTCCAGCCGACCGGCTCGGCATCCGCGAGTCGATCGTCGGGCGCGTGCGGCGACGCGGCGGTACAGTGGAGATCGTGTCGAGGCCCGGGTGGGGCACGGAGGTGCGCATGCGCATGCCGCTCGCCGCCGCACCGAGCGGCGACGGCGCGGACGGCGCGGCGCACACGTCGGGGACGACGGGAACGGCAACGAACGGCAAGGAGCGATGATGGACGGGACGACGAACGACGCGATGACGGACGGAATCGTCGACGCACCGCGCGACGGCGCAGGCGATGGCGCGGGAGGCGGCGAGACCGGCGGCACGCGCATCCGCGTGGTCGTGGTCGACGACCATGAGATGTTCCGCGCGGGCGTGACCGCCACGCTGCGCACCGAATTCGACATCGTCGGCCAAGGCGCCGACGTGGACGGGTCGATCGCGATGATCGCCGCGACCAAACCGGACGTGGTGCTGCTCGACGTGCACGTGCCAGGCGGCGCGGGCGGCGGAGGCGCGGAGATCCTGCTGAAATCGAAGGCCTACTCCCCCGATTCGGCGTTCCTCGCATTGTCCGTGTCCGACGCGCCACAGGACGTGGGCGCGGTGATTCGCGCCGGTGCGCGCGGCTACGTGACCAAGACGATCACCGGCGCGGACCTCATCTCGTCGATCAAGCAGGTGCATGAAGGGTATGCGGTGTTCTCGCCGAAGCTCGCCGGATTCGTGCTGTCCGCGTTCCAAGGCGCGGGCGGTGGGTTCGGCGGTGCAGGATACGCGTCGGGCGGCGCGAGCGGCGCCCCCGCGCACGACGAGGAGCTCGACCGGCTCTCCCGCCGCGAACAGGACGTGATGCGTCTCATCGCGCGCGGCTACACGTACAAGGAGGTCGCCGCCGAACTGTTCATCTCCATCAAGACCGTGGAGACGCATATGAGCGCCGTGCTGCGCAAGCTCCAACTGTCGAACCGCACCGAACTCACCCGGTGGGCGGCCGACCGTAGAATCGTGTGAATGGCATACGAGACTCCCGCCGACACCCCTAGCACCGCACCTGCCGCCGCACCCGGCGTACCCGCTTCCGACGCGGCCGGCACGCACGCGCAATCCCCCGCACGCCCCCGACCGGCGCGCGGCATGCGCAACATGCGCGTGGAGATGCTGCGCGTCGCCGCGATCGTCGGCATCGCCGTGTTCCACACGTTCCAACCATGGTTCACCGTGGTCGCCTCGACGACGCCGATCGACCAGCTGCCGGAAGGACTGCAGCCGGTCGCGGCGAATCCCGTGGCGATGTGGATACTCGGCATGACCGCGCTGCTCGGCGCGTGCGGCAACCACATCTTCTACATGATCTCCGGGTTCTATCTCATCCCATCCGCTGCGGGAAGATCCCTGCGCACGGACGGCACGGGAGATGCGAACGGCAAGGGAAGCACGGACGGCGAGAACGGCGCATGCGACGCGGAAAACCGTCGCACCGCCACCGGTTATTGGCGCGGGCAATGCGCGGCAACGGTGCGACGGGCCGCGATCATCATCCTGTCCGTACTGTTCTACGTCATCGTGTGCGCCGTGATCAACACGGTCGTCCCGGTGCCGCGCTTCGGTGCCATCGGCTGGTGGGGCATGGGACTGGAATTCGTCTGGCTGTATCTCGTGTTCGTGGCCGTCTCGCCGTTCGCCGGCTGGGCGTTCGCGCGCATGGACACACGGCTGCTGCGCGCGCTCGCCGCCGTCGCGCTCACGGTCGTGTTCGCGCTGAACGCGTACATCGCGTTCGTCGCGCCGGAGGGCGGCCGCGGACTGACCGACTGGCGCAAGCTGATGAGCGCCGTCACGTATCTGACATCGTTCCTGTTCGCCGGAATCCTCGGCATGCGCGTGCGCGCCGCGGCCCGCACGCGCGACGAGGCGCGACGAGGCGCGACGATGTCGCCACGGTTCTGGCGGCGTGCGCTGGTCGCCGTCATCATCGTCACGGCGATTCTCGAAGCCGTGTTCGCTGGCACTCTGGTACGCGGCCTGCTCATGGCGATGTCGTTCAAATCGACGTCGCTGGCGTCGTTCCTCGCCGCATGGTTCGCACTGATGACGGCGGCGAGCGGCGGCGAGACAACGGCCGCCCGCGCCGCCGCTCGGTCCGGTGCCACCGGCGGCACCGGACCGAGCGGCGGCACCCGCGGCGACGGGCCGGCGGCGTGCCCGAGGATCGTACGCTTCGCGGGCACGGTCGCATCGGGCATTCTCGGCTTCTATATCGCGCAATCACTGCTCAACGGCCTGTGGCATGACGAGTGCACGGCGTTCATGACATCGATCGCCATGCACGGAGGCTGGCATGTCGCCGCCGCGATCGCGTTCGGCATCGTGTTCTCGATGGTGTTCGTACTCGTCGTGACGATGGTCGATCGGTTCACCCGACAGCCGCTGCTGCGCGCGATGAGGTTGCTGCGCTAGACTGTTGCGCGGTTTCGACGACATTGCAGGATACATTGCAGGATATCGCAGGATTGGTTCCATGACTCACATTCCGATGACTCACCAGCACGATCGCATCACCCGTTGGGCGCCCTTCATAGCCGGACTGATCGGCATGATCGTAGCGTTCTGCATCGTGCTCGCATGGTTCCCGACGGCCGTGTGGGACAAACCGATCCAAGGCATCGACGCGCCGTCGCACTACTATTTCATCCGCAAACTGCTCAACCGCGGGCCGGGCGTACTGCTTACGCTGCAACCGCACGACGGCTTCTACCCGCCGCTGTTCCACACACTCGCGGCACTGCTCGTGAAGGTCGGCGGCATGCTCGGCATTCCCGCGCTCACGGGGAACATGGCGGTCATCGTCGCGGTCAACTGCGTGTGGATCCTCGGCGCCGGCATCCTCTGGCCGCTTGGCATGCTGCTGCTGTGCTCGTATTTCACGCGCCGCGCGTCGATGCCGGTACGATGCGCGCTGGCGGTCGCCGCGCCGATCCTCGCGGTCGGTTCCGGCGTCAACCCGTACCAGATGCTGTACGCAGGGCCGCTGCTCGCCTACGGATTCGCCAGTAACATGCTGCCGTTCCTCATGCTCGCCACTCTGCACCTGTTGGACGCGTTGGAGGACGCGTTCGCGGCTCGCGGGGCTACCGGCACGGCGGAAGGCTCCGCTTCCGGTCCGACACGACGACTGCGACTGCCGGCGGAGCTGCGCGCACGGCTCCTGCGCACGCTCGCGCTGACCATGCTGGCCGGATTCCTCGTCGCCGTCACCCAACCGAAGGTCATCTTCACGTACATCCTCATCATGCTGCCGTTCGTGCTGGTGCGCATGCCATGGAAGCTGGTCCTCGGCGTGTTCGCGACGCTTGCAGTGTTCGCGGCCGCGTTCTTCATCTACGCGTTCACATTCATCAAATCGGACAAGTACTTCCATCCGGAACGCTGGTTCCACACGCACAAGCCGGACATGTCGCTGCGCACGTCGCTCACCTACGCGTTCACCGACGGACTGGTCTCCGGAGACCCCGCCAACGGGCTGATCTCGTTCAACGTGCCGACCGTAGCCGGCTGGGCGATGATGGTGCTGCTCGTCGGTTCCCTGGTGATCGCGGGCATCACGGTGGCGCGCTGGTGGCGGGGGCCGCGCGAGGAATCGGACCGTCACCTCGGCGCGATCGCACTGTCGCTGATCCTGTCGTTCCTGTTCGTCCTGTTCGTGTTCGAGTGCAGTGCGACGTTCACCGGCGCGATCGCGAACATCGCCACCGCGGTCTGGTATCGCAACGAAGTCCGCACGATGACGTTCCTTCCCTACGTGATTCTGCCGCTCATCGCGTTCGCCGCCGCGCGTCTCGACGCATGGCTCGCGTCGCGGCGAGACGACGCGGAACGCGACGATGCGGCGGCCGCGCGCGAAACCGGTTCCGGCGCGGCGCAGACGCGACGCCGGAACCGTCCGCTGCGCGCGGTCGCGGCGATCGGAGCGGTGCTGGTGGCCGTCGCGACGATTACGGCGCCGATCGGCAACCCCGTCACCCGCGAGATGCACGCGGCGCTGACCGACGCGGCCCGACTCGACAAGGTCGATCCGAACGAGCAGCTGACCGGCGACAAACTCGACGCGCTCACCCGCATCGTGGACACGGTCGGCACCGACGCGCTCATCATCTCCGACCCGCTCAACGGCTCCATGTACGGTACGGCGCTGTTGAACGCGAACATGCTGTACCCGGTCTACAATCCGCAGGACACGATCCACGGGGCGATCTTCGGCCAGGTGGAACGCGACTTCGCATCCGGAGACCCCGCGACGATGCTCGCCTCGCCATGTTCGATCACACCGGGACGACCCGTCTACTTCCTCGCGATGGGACCGCAGGCACCGAGTCTGCAGATGTTCACGTACAAGGCACAGTTCTACCAGTTCCATGATGCCGGACTCATCGACACCTACGTGAAGGCCGGAGCGCTGAAGCCGGTGAAGGGCCTCGACCTGACCAGGTACGGTCAGCACGCCAAGGACTGGGGCCTCTACCAGATCGCCTGCCCGGCGCAGTAGGGCGCAGTAACCGCCCCACATTTCGAGCCTTGCATGGCTGGGTTAAGGGGAAAGACGGAAAGAAAAAGGTCTGGGCGTGATGCCCAGACCTTATTTGCGGACAGAGCGAGATTCGACGCAAAATAAGCTCTTACCCGTTGCAATCATTAGCGTGTCGCATAATTACAGAACATGCACGCCCCACATTTTGCCCCACTTCCCACGTTTTATTACGGTATTTCAGGGGTCTCGGAACAGGTTCGCGAGCGCTCGCCGGCATGATGTTCAGGTTACGGGCGCGACGCCCGATAGCGAGCGCCGCGCCTTAATGAGACGCTACACGAGCAGTCTCAGCAGCTGGTAGAGCTGCCATAGGCTGCGCACGTTGAAGTGCGTGCCGTCAACTGTGGCGGTTGCCTCGTGATCGCCTATATGGACGGTCACGGTGCGCCCGTTCACGGTGAGCGTGCCGTGCATCGTGATATGATTCATTTCGTAACCTTTGGTTAGGGGCGTAAGCCGATAACCACATCAAGGCCCGATGTTCCAGCACCGGGCCTTTTTGCTACCAGCTTCCGCCGGTAACGGCCCGTCATATCAACGGGGACACCGCATGTTACGGCGTCGCAGTCCAATCTATCAGCACACACGAATACACACGACAGCGCAAGCCCTGAATGTTTAATTTCGGGAAACTTGCGGCTCGCCTCACCGGCGGTCTGCGACTGCGCCCGTGGGGGTCTCCCCCTACCCCGGCGTATCGGGCTATCCCCAGCGACATAGCGCCAGCATCTCCCCGGCGATTTTCCCACACAACAGGCCGTGACGAACACCGTTAACCGTTAGCAGTCGCCGTTATCGAATCGTTATCGATTGACGTCACGCTTATAGGCGCGAACGCCAATGATTGCAAGGGATTACGGCCTATCCGTGACGTTAACCGTGACGCGTAAAAACGCCGGGGAGAGAACGGCCCTGCGCCCGAGGGGGCCGCGCCGGGGCGGGGCGGGGTGCTTCCCCCTACCCTTGGCGGTCGGTTCACCATTCGCCGCTAGTGCTCAGATCGAGCGTGGTGAACGGTATCGAGGTCATCGGCGGTTGCGGCTTGTGTGCGAGCCGGGCGCGCGCCCAGTCGTCCGTTTTATCGTTCTTGAGCCGGTTGCAGCGCCGGTGCACGAGACGGCAGTTACTGAAGGCGAGCGGGTCGCCGCCACGCGACACCGGCACGAGTTCGTCAACCTCCGCGCTCATTGGGTGCGGCGTCCTCAGGGTCTTGTCTACCGGCTTGCTGCATATCGCGCATGTGTCGTATGCGGCGAGTACCCGCTTGCGTAACTGGGTGCGTCTCCAGCCGTTCGCACGGCGCGGATTGCTGCTCTTGCTCATGGTCTTGTCATCTCTCCTATCCACTAGATCTAGCCGATGGGGGCGCTCGCTGACAGCGCCGCCGCGAATCTTTGAACCCCGCATACTTCTTGCAGACCTCACCGGCGGTCACATCCCCAGCGGGAAATAACCCCCTCCCCCGGTCTCGGGGGATATCGTGACACTCGCTGGATACAGACGGCAAACGTAATCGCGGCAACGGTTCCGGCTTTTTCGTCACCCCGGCAAAAAACGGCCGTCCGGACGGGGGAAAACAGGGATTCGCGGCGTATGCATGATCTGAAGTGCTATCCAGCGGTATCTTCCGCGTCTTATGGGAGACCTCCCCCACCACCGGGCCGGCACGTCGGGGGACGTCCGGCCTCGCAGCACGTTCGGCGTGACGCGAGCGTGACGTGAGCGCGTCACGGTGTGACATGCCGCCGACATGAGGGCCGGCGAGCGCGGCGGCGTTCCGTCGAGTCCTCGCGCGCGATGGGGTACCCGTTGTCGGAGGGAGAGGAAGAGCGGTCATGCGGGTGGTATTCCGACCTCGCGTGGTTTCGGGATTTTACCGCCCCTATCATCCGTCATGCCCGTGAGCGCTTGGGGGTGTGGTGTTGCTGTTGTTTCGTTATCGCACGGGTAGACGCGTCTACCCGTCTACCCGTTGCGGCAGTAGGGTTGACGGGCGTCTACCGTGAGCGTCTACCCGTCTACCATGCTGGACGCCGGACACTGTGGGTAGACGGGTAGACGGTATGGGTAGACGCCCGTAAGCCGTTGCAATCATTGGGGTAGACAGGTAGACGCGTCTACCTGCACTAGGAACCTTCAGACACACGCCATTTCGAGCCCGATATGGTGTCTCCGGCTTGCGTGCATGTCACCTTCGGCGGGTCGGCCTTCGCCATGCCGGCGAGCGCGTCATAGACGAACGGTCGCCATTGGGGGCGCACGCCGTTGCGTATCTGTTTGCCGGTGAACGATTGTCCCCGGCGTTCCTTTGTCGTGAGGAATCGGGTGATTTTGGCGGGCGTGCCTTCGCGTAGTTCCGCCTGTTCGTCCCGTGCCTCGCGGGCGGCGGTTTGCTTCAGCTTCGCGTATTCCGTGGCCTGTTCCCGGCGTGTGGCCTGTTCGGCCTCCATGCAGTGCCGGCGCGTGGCCTGAGAGTAGGCGAGTATTTCGCCGGCAAGCCGCCAGTCGTCCTCGGTCACGGTGTAGGGGTCTTCGCGGTTGGGGTCGAGCCACGGCAGCAATGCCGCCACCTTGAGCCGTAACAGGTTGCCGTGGGCGTCCAAACGGTCGCCAGCCTCTCCCACGAGATTGCGGCGGCGTTCCTCGAACGTCTCGCGCTCGGCGGTCTGCGGGTAGCCGATCTCGCGCAACGGGTATGCGCTGCCGTGGTCTATCATGTTCCACCGGTCTCCGGCGCGGTACAGGGCCTGAATTGTTTCAGGGTCTGCGGGGAAACGCGACATGTCAACCAATGGGGTGATAGGCGTATGCCGTCGCCACTGTTCATAGGTGATGGCATACGCCGGGCTGTCCTGCGTGTACGCCCATAGGATTCGTTGTGGCAATCCGGTTTCCGCCTCGTTGAACAGGACGCCGGCGTTGCCGTACTGCACGCCGGTTATCAAGCCGAACCGGTAGCCGTATCGGGGAGCTGTGAACGTTCCCGCCGCGTACTTGGTGTGCGAGCCCAACGGCTCTCCGCTCCATGCCTTCGTGAGTTCGCCGGCCAGCGTGGAGCCCTGCCGGGCCATGACAGCGCCCAACGCCTTCACCTCCGGGATGGACAGCAAGGCCCGGCTGTTCGCGCACTGCAAGATCGTACGCGCCTTGTCGTCGCCGTTCCCGCTGCCGCTTTCGTCGGCTATGCGCTCGCAGAACATCGTCACGAGTCCTTCGCCGCTGCCGGGCTGGGATGTCACGGCTCCCCGGATATCCGGCATGAGTGTTTCGGCCACGCCTTCGGCAGCGCCCTTGCCCTTGCCGCTGGGCCCCACCAACGCCACGAACAGGTTCAGCGACGCGGGGTGTGTGCCCACGAACGCGGGCACCACCACGTAAGGCGGCAGCGCGGTGGAGACGCGCGCCAGCAAGGCCATGAACACCGCCCAAGGTGCCGTAGACGATTGCCGGGCCGCGTCCCTTATCCGGGTCAGCCACGGCGTTTCAAGCCAAAACCGCTCGAACCGCTCCACATCCCCGGTATCGTCGCCGGCATCGTCTTCCCCGCTCTCCGGGGTGTCCTCGGCCTGTTGCGGGGTGATGGCCTCCAGCAGCTCGAACCATTCGCCCGGCACGTTCGCCATGATCGCGTCCGTCGTGTCATGCGCCCCTCCGGCGGCTTGCACCATTGTGAGAGACTTCACCACCGGGGTGAGCAAGGCAACGATCTGCGAGCGCCATTTAGCGCCCGTCGTGTCCTTGTCTGCAACGGCGATGACGTGAGCGCCGCCCAACGTGGCCTTGACGTTCTCGGGGTCGAGCACGCGCGCGAGGTTGCCGCCTCCACCGGGCGCGGTGGTCGCGGCGTACCCGCAAGCCCACAATACGGCGGCGTCCTTCTCGCCTTCCACGAGGAACACGGGACTGCCGGCCTTCGCATAGGGTGTCACATGGTCGGCCAGCCATAGCGGGTGCTTGCCCTTCGTGTTGCCGTGCTGCCTGATCTGCTTCGCCGGCGAGCGCGACACGGTAAGCCCGTCCCCGTACTCGTAGACCACGCCTCGCGGCGTATCGTAGGCCATGACTTCCAGCCCGTTCGAGCACACGCACGCCCGGTCTAGGCGTAGGGCGCTCGCCAGCTTCGCGGCGTATTCCTCGCCTCCGTGGCAGCTCTTGCACCTGAACAGGGTCGCACGCTGCAAGGGCGCGTACAGGACGCACAGCGCATCCATTTCACCGCATACCGGGCACACGGCCTTGAACGGCCTGAACGTCGGTATGACCTCCAGTCGTTCGCAGATCGCGCGGAACGCTTCGGACAACACGCCAAGCTCGGCAGCGGGCACGCATGGCTTCGGCAGCGCGAACGGCTCCACGCCGCCTGTCGGCCCCGTGGCGGCGTCCCGCGCCGTCGTATGGGGCTTATCCGCGAGCGCTCGCAGTTCCTCGGTGGTGAGCCTGTCCCAGCGGCGTGAGTACGCCTTTCGGGCCGCGTCCCGGCCCTTGGGGGCGTCGTACAGGTCGGGCCAGTCAAGCCCCAGCGCCTGAAGTATTTCAAGCGTAAGGTGCTTGTCCGTGCCGTCGTGTTGGTCGCAGATCATGGTGCAGCCGTCGCCGGCCCTGTAGGTGACGTGCACGCTCGGGCTGTTGTCCGGCTCGTGCACCGGGCATTGCATCATGTAGTCGTCCGTATGCGACTGCCTGACCTTCAGCCCGCGAGCGCGGGCCGCGTCAAGAACGCGTTCTATCGAGGTGGCAGTGGTCATGATTTCACCTCTTCAGCGAGGTTATTGTGTTGGTCGGCGGTAGAATAGGTGTGCTTGGTAAGCCCCTTGAAGCCTTGTGCTTCAGGGGTTTTCTTCTTGAATAGCATGCGGTTCAGCCTTCCACATATTTCACGAGGGACTGATAGGACACAAGGAATATGCGCCCTGACTTGCGAGCTTTGAGCTTGCCTTGGTGGATGAGGTTGTAGGTGCTCTTCGTGTCCTTGAAGCCGAGAAGGCGGGTGGCTTCAGGGACGGTTACAGAGATGGGCTTGAGCGTTGTTGCCGCTGTCGTAGTGGGCATGGGGGTTCCTTCCCGGCGAGCGCATACATGGGTATGCGTCCGCTTTGAACGTAGTGATAGCTAACCCATCGGAATGGCTTTGACGTGCCACAGCCGATGCTCTGTTATTCCGGGATTTTCCGTGTTGCCACGGGTGCAGCTCGGACTCTGCATAACCGTTCTTGTCGGAACGGGGCACGTCTAATGACGTGTCAACACTTAAGGATACAGCAAGACTCGGTGGAATCCAGTTGCCACCGAGTCTTAGCAGTTGTTGGGATTATTTAGCACCGAGTCTCTTTGCTGCTTCGGGGAATGGCGCTTTGCCGTTCTTGTATGCAGCCATGAATTTCTCTAGGGCTTCGGGCACGTTGCCTCCGCTCCACGAGCGTGAAGCACCGACTTGTGAATCTCTCCAATCGTCGAAATAGTCCCAGTTTCCTTTTTCGTGTTCATCTTCGGGGAACCATTCGATGCTTGTGTGCGTCGTGGCTAGGCGTTTCTCGATCTTCCAATGCGCATACGCGATACCCGCAAGCTCCAATATGCCTCTGCATACGAGGTTTTCGTCATCCGGGCTTTTCCTTATGGCTTCCAAGAATGCAGCACAGACACGATTAACGAAATCCTTCCGTCGCCGGCTTTCATCCTCAATCAGCCACTTGTGAAGCTCCGGGTCGTGCTCGATCATGGCATAGCCGCCTTGGTCTTCGACCAATAATCCCGGCCAATCCTTCTCCACAGACAATCTCATTGAGTGAGCGCCAAACTCAGCTATCTGAATGAAGGTTGCGCGCGCCACACTGTCGATTTCTTCGCGCTCGGACTCATCCGTGACGATCTGCCTAGCCTTATGCCAAATCTCCCACATGCCATTAGTACCTAGATTGATGCCATTCATAGTGCCCGCATATCGCGCGTTGTACCTCTCTGCCACCTCTGAAGGGTGCCATGCGCGCTCATCCTCAGCGACACCGGGATTCGTGCGCGTAAGCAGATAATGAATTTCCCAAATGTCATAGCGCTCCAATGTGCCTAACTCCAGCCCCAAGGCCACGAATTTCTTAAGGGTGCGCTTCTGCTCCTGTGTAACCTGCACCATGATCTATGCCACCTCTCTGAGTAGTTGGGTCATCGTCTCCGCCTGAGCCTCGGGACTGAAGCACGCGAGCACTCGCGAGCGCTGCGCCGTATCGTCCAAGTTCCTGAGCACCTGCACGCGAACAGGCAACGCCATACCTTCCAAGGCGCTCGCGAGCGCTCGTACCTCACCGTCAGGCTCCGAAACGGCTTGCGCGCCAGTCTTCGGGGTAGGCCGTGGCGCGCTCGCCGTCGGGGTGATTACCTCGCTGAGCTGTTGGCTTACCTTGCCGGTGATCTGTTGGGAGAAGGACTTGGTGACGCCATCCTGATATTTGCCCGCTACTTTGATATCGCTGTGTCCGGCTACCGCCATGACCATGTTCAGGGTAGCGCCGCTCTCCACGAGGTGCTGCAAGGCCGTATGCCTGAGGTCGTGGAACTTCATTTCGCCTTCGCGTAGTCTCGGTACGGCGGCACGGGCCTGACGCCAGTAGTACGAAAACACGTTCTCACGCATGACGCCGCCCTTCTTGGCCTCGAACAACAGCGCCGCCTTGCCTTTACCGGTGTGGTGCTTCAGGTGTTCGGCAACGATGGGCTGCAAGGCTTCGGGAATCTCAAGATAGCGGTCGCTGTTTGCCGTCTTGGTCTTGCCTCGCACGATTACCTGTTTATCGTTCTGCATGGCGGGCTTGACGCTGCCGGCCACGTGCAGCAGCCCCTTGCCTAGATCTATGTCGCCGCGTCGCAGTGCAAGCACCTCGCCAATGCGCAGACCCATCACGCCACCAAGATAGATAGAAAGCGCAAGCCGTTCGGGCATGCCCTCATACACGGCCTTGATCTCGAAGAGCTCGGCGGTCACGGTCTGATGCTTCTTGCGCACGGTGGTGCCACGTAGGCGGCATGGGGAACGGTCTATGAGGGTTTCGCCGTCCTCACCGATTGGCTCGGTTTCGGCGGTGTGCATGATGCTTTTCAGCAGCGTGTAGGCGTCGCTGCGCACCTGTGGCGGATTCGTGCCGTAAGAGTCCCACCACTTCTGCACGTCATCGGGCTTGATGGAGCTTACGGGCTTGTCTCCGAACGTCTTGAGTAGGTGGTTCTCCAGTTTCTCCATGTACTTGATCTTCGTGGAGCTCTCCAGCGGTTCACCATTGTTCTTACGCCGGTTCTCCACCCATGAAGTCGCGTAATCCCGGAATCTCACGCCCTTGGCCGCTGCACGAACGGCAACGGTCTTGGGCGGCTCCCATACGCCCGCCGCTATCTTGCGTTTCTCGGCAGCAAGCCACCCATAGGCTTCGGTTTCGTCCGCGAACGTCTTGTACTGTTCCTTGCCCACGCCCGGATACTTGGGAATCATCTCCACCGGCGTCTTGTAGCGGGCCTGATAGACCACGCCATGCGCGCTCTCGCGCTGCTTGACGCTGCCGAAGTCGTTGCGCTTCGCTTTCCTAGGCATGGCCCGCACCTCCGATAGATGTGGGGCGAGTTTCAGAGAGGCGATTATTCGCCCCACATTTCGCCCCACATCTCAAGTGTATAAGCGGCACCACACGTAATCAAACGTAAAAGAGGCAATCTGCTAGAATCGTTGAAATCACAGGCGTTTCAAGTAAAGAGAAGGGGCCTAGACAACTTGCCTAGGCCCCTGTTTGCGGACAGAGCGAGATTCGAACTCGCGGAAGGTTGCCCTTCAACGGTTTTCAAGACCGTCTCTTTAGACCGCTCAGACATCTGTCCGTATCGTGCATGTTCCGTTTCGGCGTCATGCACGACGTTCCATTATACAGAAGGCCGGGATGAACCCGTCGCCTCCCAAGCCGCCCGATCTCCCATCGCAGAGAGACCAGGACGAGAATCAGGCCTCCCACTTGGTCGGCTCGATGACTTCCTTGCCGCCCATGTACGGACGCATCGCCTTCGGAATCTCGATGGAACCATCCTTCTGCTGGTGGTTTTCAAGAATCGCGACGAGCCAGCGGGTGGTGGCCAGCGTGCCGTTGAGCGTGGAGACCGGGCGGGTGGAGCCGTCCTCGGTACGCTCGCGGATGTTGAGGCGGCGCGCCTGGTACTCGGTGCAGTTCGAGGTGGAGGTGAGCTCGCGGTAGCGGCCCTGGGTCGGCACCCACGCCTCGCAGTCGAACTTGCGGGCGGCGGAGGAGCCGAGATCGCCTGCGGCGGTGTCGATGATGCGGTACGGCACCTCGACCTTGGCGAGCATCTCCTGCTCCATCTCGAGCAGGTGCTGGTGCTCCGCGTAGGAGTCCTCCTGCTTCGCGTAGACGAACATCTCCACCTTGTCGAACTGGTGGACGCGGATGATGCCGGAGGTGTCCTTGCCGGCGGCGCCCGCCTCACGGCGGTAGCAGGAGCTCCAGCCGCAGTAGCGCAGCGGGCCGTTGCCGAGGTCGAGGATCTCGTTCTCGTGCATGCCGGCGAGCGCCACTTCGGAGGTGCCGACGAGGTACTGCTCGTCGGGCTCGCGCAGACGGTAGATCTCGTCGGCGTGGGAGTTGAGGAAGCCGGTGCCGCGCATCACTTCGGGACGCACGAGCGTCGGGGTAATGGCGAGCGTGAAGCCATGCTCCTCGGCCTGGTCGACGGCCATGGTGAGCATCGCGATCTGCATGCGGGCGACCTGACCGCGCAGGAAGTAGAAGCGGGAGCCACCGACCTTGACGCCGCGGCGCATGTCGATGCCGGCGACCTCGGTGCCGAGCGTGAGATGGTCCTTCGGCTCGAAGCCTTCGGCCGCGAAGTCACGGATCTGGCCGACCTTCTTGACGACGACGTAATCGTCCTCGCCGCCTTCCGGGGCCTCCGGCTCGACGATGTTGGACAGCTTCCACATGGCGGTGGTGTATTCCTCGGACGCGGCGTCCGCGGCGGCCTTGTATTCGGAGACCTTGTTGGCGAGCGCCTTGGTCTCGGCGATCAGCTGGGCCTTCTCGTCCGCCGGGGCGGCGGCGACCTTCTTGCCGATCTCCTTCTGCTGGGCGCGGGCGGCCTCGAATTCCTTGAGGGAGGAGCGACGCGCCTCGTCGGAGCGCAGCACCTCGTCGACGAGTTCGACGGACTCGCCGCGCTTACGCTGGGATTCCTTGACGACATCGGCGTGTTCGCGAATGAATTGAATATCAAGCATGCGGCCAAGCCTACCGCCGTAAGCCGACACGCGGGAGAGTGGAAGCGCGGAAGCGCGGCACGCTCCTCTCCCGCTTCCACCCGTCCCCGCATGTCCCACATGTCCCGCATGCCGACTCGCATGTAGATTTGCGGCGCACGTCGATCACGTATCGTGCGATGGCGAGGACGACACATTTCTTCAAACCGGAAGAGCTGCCCCGGCAATACCGCGGATGGTTCATCCGCGCCTCCGCGGGCAAGACGAACGGCGACGGAATACCATCGCCGTTTCCACTCGATGATCCTGTACGCAGCCAGCAAGCCACCCGCTATAAGTCTCCCATGTAAAGTCCCCTTACCAATTGTGGATAACCGGGGCTCCGACCACAGGGGATGGGAATCATTGCGGCGCCGTGTCGGCCCGCGTTACGGTGAGCGCATGAACGGCACGACAGCAACTCCCACACCGGGGACTCCCGCACCCGGCGCAGCGCCCGCCGACACGGCGACCCCCGGCATGCAGGACACACTCGGACGCCGCCGCGTGGAGACGATCCAGCAGTGCGTCGCCGCAACCATCCGTGCAAGAAAACAACTGCTGTTCGGCATGACCACGTCACTGGCGTTGCAATCCGTGCCGGTGCCGCGCGGATGCAATCTCGAACCGGACGCGCTGCACACCGTCGCCAGCACCGCCAATCTCCGCTGCCGCATTGACGGCAGCCGCGGAGGCAAGCTGGACTCCGCGCGTCGTCAAGCGGCCAAACGCGCCGACACCATAGCATCACTCAACGGGCAGAACGACGGTCGTGGAGAACCCGTGCCGCATCCGATTCGCGCGCACATATGGAAACCGCTCTCGCATCCGCCCATCGCACCACGCAACATTCAGATTCACTTCGACGTCTACGCGCTCGACCTGTTCCACACGTTCGTGCAGCTCGCCACCCACGTTCCGTTCGATTCGCTGGTCGCGCTCGGCGATTCCATCATCACTGCGACGGCGCAGCAGCCGATGCTTGCGAACAAACGCGACACCGCCGCCATCCACCGTGATTTCGTCACGTTCGTCGGTAACCTGCCGAAATGCAAGGGGAAGACCGCGGCGAGCCTCGCCATGCGACTCATCATTCCGAACGTGCTCTCGCCGATGGAGTCGGCGAACCGGCTCGCTCTGCTCGCGCACGGACTGCCCGATGCCGTCGCGAACTTTACCGTGCCGGATGCACGATTCCGGCAATCCGGCAAGCCGATGACGCTCGACCTCGCATGGCCGCAATGCCGGGTCGCCGTCGAATACGACGGCGACCATCACCGCACCGACCAGCGTCAGCAGCAACGCGACGCGGAAAAACGGGAACATCTCGCGGCACGGGGATGGAGAATCCTCGTAGCCGCCAAGGCGAATCTGGCCAATGACGCGGCACGAGCCGAGTTCGCGTTACGAGTCGCTCGGGAACTCATGCTGCGTGGCACCGAGTTCATGTTCTTCCCAGTCGCGAAGGATCTGCGGGATCTGGCCGGGGAGCGCAAGACCGCCGGATAACCGGATAACACGGGATTCCGCCTTCGCGGGGTTGTGTGGCACACCGGCCAGCCGCACAACTGCCCAACCGGCATATTGGAGGTAGCCGGTCAGGGTGCACGCCACATAACCCGTATCTCCCGGTTCCGGAGGTTATCCGGCACACGAGCCAGCCACACAACCCACATCTCCCGGTTCAGGAGGTTGACCGGCACGAGAACCCGCCACACAACCCCATCAATGGCCTCTTGGAGGTTAACCGGCAGGAAAAACTACCGCACAACCCCATATCCTCGGCCCTAGAAGTTACCCGGCAGACCGCGAGCCAGCCGGCCACCCCTCCACCGCCCACACATCGCTCCTCTACATCGCGTCCTTCGCCACCGCTCTCCCAACCGTGCAGGAATCGTTCAATTATCCCGTGGCGTTACGGGATTCCTAGCGTCAAGTGAGCAGAATAAGAACCATGCCCACAGCCGCAGTCATCATCGCAGTAGTTTTCGGCGTCGTCGCCGTCATCGTCGCAGCCGCGCTCGCCTTACGCGCGTACCGCAGGCGCCGTCTCGCCGCCAAACTCGTCAAACGCGATGACGACCAGGTGCATTACGCGTTCATCATCAACCCGTCGAAACCGCAGGCGGCGGCCCGTCGCGCGCATATCGAACGGTTCTGCGAGGCGCGAGGACTCACCGAAGTCGAGTACATCGATACGCAGCTCGACAAGGACGGCCGCGCGTGCGCGCTCGAAGCGCTCGAGCACGGCGCGGACGTGGTCGTCGCGGTGGGCGGCGACGGCACGGTGCGCACGGTCGCGAGCGCCGTGTCCGGCACTGGTCACGCGCTCGGCATCGTGCCGATCGGCACCGGTAACCTGTTCGCGCGCAACATGGGGATTCCCGTGGACGACATCGACGCGGCGCTCACGGTGGCGACGTCGCACGGCTCGCGGCGCGTGGACATGGGGCGTCTCGCGCTGCTCGATCATCCGGAGGAGGATCACGCGCACGCGTTCCTCATCATCGCGGGCGTCGGTTTCGACGCGGCGATGATCGACGACACGGATCCGGAATTGAAGAAGAACATCAGCTGGCTCGCGTATTTCGTAGGCGGCGTGAAGAACCTGTTCGCGCCGAAGTATCGCGCGAACGTGACGATCACGAGCGCGGACGGCAGCACGCATTCGACGCGCGGACTCGTGTTCCGCACGTTCATGGCCGGCAACTGCGGCCAGATTCCCGTGTTCTCGCTGATGCCGAACGCCTCATACAATGACGGTCTGCTCGATTTCGAAATCATCGACACGACGGGCGGCATCATCGGATGGGCGAATCTGTTCGGCGACGTGGTGCATCAGACGATCACCGGCAAGGCGGAGCAGAACCCGTTGTCCACGAATTCGACGATCGACCAGATTCAGGGCGTGAGTGCGGAACTCACGTTGGAGAAGCCGGCACTTGCGCAGGTGGATGGCGACATGCTGCCGGAGACGCGGCATATCCGGTTCACGGTGGACCGTGAGGCGTTGATCGTACGCGTGCCGGAAATCACGAGGTCTGATTCGTCCGCGACGGGCACGATGGAGCCGGTCAGGGTCTAAAATCCGGGAACCCGAGTCCGTGTGTCCGGTCACGCGGCGCTGACGCGCGCTACATGGAGGGCGAGGTAGGCGATCTCGTCTTCGGTGAGCGTGGTGTCGAGGCGCAGTTCGATGAGCGCGGCGATGCGGCGCGCGCATTCGGCGGCCTTCGGATAGGACTGCATGATCGACGCGACAATCGCCTCGGGTTCGCGCTCCAGCTGTCCGTGCTGGTGGATACGCACGAACAGGTAGCGCAGATGCGTGATGAACCGGCCCACGTTGACGGAGTGTTCGTCCAATGTGATGTCGTAGGTGCTTTCGATGACGGCGAGCAGCTGCTGGATGATGCCGGTCATCGCATACGTGTGGGACAGGTCACCGGTCGCGAATCCGGCGTTGACGAGGTGCAGCGCGAACGCGACGCCTTCGTTGTCCGATAGGACGCCGCCCAACCGCCGGTTGAGCGTGTCAAGCAACGCGCGACCTTGGGAGTATTCGCGCTCGTAGAGCGTCCGCACCTCTTCAGCGAGGGGGTAAGCGATGGCGGGAATACCGTTTTTTGCGCGACGGAGCGCTCCGCACACGTGGTCGGCGAGCGCCATGACGAGCGTGGGGCTTTGCGCGGCTGCTTCCCCAAGACCGATATCGTCCATCGCATCGGAGACGAGTTTGATGATTTCCGGCGGAATGTCGCCAAGCAACTGGGCCATGTGGTCGGGATCGCGGCCATCGGCCGGCACGAATACGCGCGCCACTTTGGCGCGGTCGACCGTCATGCCGGGTTTGGCTTTGAAACCGAGTCCACGCCCGGTGAGGATGACCTCTCGTCCTCCGCTCTTCGCCAGGACCACGTTGTTGTTGAAGACGCGAAGTATTTCCATGACATCCCTTTCACCTCATGACCGGCCCGGATTGTCCCGAGAGACGTTCCAAAATCCGCCCATAGCGCTCAGCATAGCCGACGCGCCGGCCCGGAGTCCGGTGGATGATTCCACCGAGACCCGGAACCGGCGCGTCGGACGATTAATGATCGATGATCACTTCTCGATGGCGATAACCTCGTCACCGGCCTTGACGTCCACGTCCGTCTTCGGCGTGACCGCCTTGAGCATCGCGGTGTTGAGGACCGTCATCAGCGTGGTGGTGCTGTAGCCGGCAGCCTTCACCTTGTCGAAGTCGACGGTGACGAGCGTGTCACCGGCGTTGACACGGTCGCCCTTGGCGACTGCCACGGCGAAGCCGTCACCGTTCATCTTGACCGTGTCGATGCCGACGTGCACGAGCACCTCGACGCCGTCATCGGTCTTGAGACCGAACGCGTGACCGGTTTCAGCGACGGTCTGCAGCACACCGGAGACCGGGGCCTTGACGACGGAGGCGGAGGGCTGGACGCCGACGCCTTCGCCGAGGGCGCGGGAGGCGAACACCGGGTCGCCGGCATCGTCGAGGGAGACGACGTGGCCGTCGACCGGAGCGACCACGGCGGTGGTCGGCGCGGCTTCGGAGGCCGGGGCGGACTCAGCCGGGGCTTCCGCGGTAGCGGTAGCGGCGGCCGGGGCGGACTCGACGGCGACGGTCTCACCCTTGCCGGCGGCCTTGGCAGCGGCAGCGGCGCGGGCCTTCACTTCGGCCTTCTGCTCCGGAGTGCGGTAGTCGAGCGTGATGATGAGGAACATCGAGGTGAGGAACGCGACGGCGATGGACACGCCGTAGACCCACATCTGGTTGAACACCGGGATGGTGAGCAGCGAGGTGAAGGCGAACGCGGTGGTGGTCACGCCGTGCACGGTCTCGCCGGAGGCGACGGTGGCCGGGAACAGCCAGCCCATGACGGCGATCACGACACCGCCGACGCCGCAGCCGACCAGCATGCGGGAGTAGATGAGCTTGTAGCGCAGGTGGATGCCGTAGAGGGACGGCTCGGAGACGCCACCGAGCAGGCCGGCGGCGAGGGCGCCGATGGAGGTCTGGCGCATCTGGTCGTCATGGTCGCGGATGGACAGGAACAGCACGCCGGCGGTGGCGCCGAAGCAGGCGAAGTTCCACACGCCCATCGGGCCCTGGATGAAGTCGTAGCCGAGCGTCTGGATGTTCATGAGCATGAGGGCGTTGAGCGGCCAGTGCAGGCCCAGCGGCACGAGGAACGGGTAGAGCAGCGGGATGGCGATGGCGAAGATGAAGGGCGCGTGGCCGTTCATCCAGGCGAGGCCGACACCGAGGCCGTTGCCGACCCACACGCCCAGCGGGCCGATGACGAAGGCGGTGAGAGCGCCGACGATGATCATCGAGAAGAACGGCAGGAAGACGAGCTGGACGCTTTCGGGGATGATCTTCTTGAGACCGTGGTAGATGAGCGCAAGCACTGCAGCCATCATCAGCGGCACGAACACGTTGCCGGAGTAGTCGGACAGCTGCATCGGCAGGCCGAATACGGTGGCGGTGCAGTCGGAAGTGCCGAGCGTGGTGTTCTCCACGCACTTGACGGCGTCACCCCAGGTCTTCGTGTCGGACAGGGAGGTGAACTGCGGGGTCATGAGGATGGCCATGATCGAGCCGCCCAGCCACGGATCCACCTTGAGCTTCTTGGCGGCGTTGTAGGCGACCATGATCGGCAGGAAGTAGAACACACCCTTCCAGATGGCCTTGATGAACATGAGGCCGGTGTTCGCCTCATCGTTCGGGATCACGCCGATGGAGATGAACAGGTTGACGAGCGCGATGATGATGGACGCGCCGAGCAGCACGCCCAGAATCGGACGGAAGGAGTCAGCCAGGTACTCGAAGAAGTTGTCGAGCCAGGCGACCTTGCCGCGCACGCCCTGCTGGCGCTTGGCGGCCTTGAGTTCGGCGTCGCTCATCTCGCCGTCGGAATCGTCGGAGGCGGAGCCGGAGCTGACGCTCGCCATCTCGGGCAGGTGCATGATCTCGTCGTACACGGTGGCAACCTGACCGCCGATGACGACCTGATAACGGTCGCCGGACTGGGGCACGCCGCCCAGCACGGTCTTGTTGGCGTCGAGCGAGGCCTGATCGACCTTGCCGGCGTCCTTGAGCTCGAAACGCAGTCGGGTGGCGCAGTGCGTCAACGACTTGACGTTGGCGGCACCACCGACGGCGGTGATGATCGCCTTGACATCGTCCTGATGCGACATCGGATTCTCCATTTCCTTCATTCCATGTGTCGCAGTTTCCCCGTATGCCAGGTCGACATTGGCCAGACAACGAAAAAAGACCTGAGGCAAGAGTCTGTAACCGTAGAATGCGCCACCTTGTGGGTGGAATGCTCCTATGGTTCGGCTCACGCCTCAGGTCTTGCCTCGAAATCTTGAGTAGCAACCCTGCTAAGGAAACTGACAATGCGTCACTATAACAGAACGATAACAATCACGCAAATGCCGCTCGTCCGATTCTGGGCCCATCGGCGTTTCCAAGGGGCTTTCGCACATCACCCCGGCGTTTCGCCCCGGCGCGCCCGGGCTACATGAAGTTCAACGAGTATTCACACACATTTCAGAACAATTAATCACAAAATATAACGTGTTGCGCGCACCCAACGCCGTACAATAGGGTTCATGGTAGCAAACAACGCGGGGCTTCCCGCCACCCCAGAAGATCTGATCAACGTCGATGAGGTCATCGGCAAGTACTATGACCTCGTCCCCGACCCGTCCGTCCCGGAACAGCGTGTCATCTTCGGCACCTCCGGCCACCGCGGATCGTCCCTGAAGACCTCGTTCAACGAGGCCCACATCGTCGCCATCTCCCAGGCCATCGCCGAATACCGCAAGAAGGCCGGCGTCACCGGTCCGCTGTACCTCGGCTCCGACACGCACGCGCTGTCCGGCCCGGCCAAGAAGACCGCAATCGAGGTGCTCGTCGCCAACGGCGTGCACGTGCGCATCGACTCCCGCGACGACTTCGTCCCCACCCCGGTCGTCTCCCAGGCGATCCTGACCCACAACCGCGCCGCCGACGGCACCCAGCGCTTCACCGGTGAAGGCCTGGCCGACGGCATCGTCGTCACCCCGTCCCACAACCCGCCGACCGACGGCGGTTTCAAGTACGATCCCGTCACCGGCGGCCCTGCCCCGGCCGACGTGACCAATGCGATCGCCGCCCGCGCCAACGAGCTGCTCGGCGACTACAAGAACATCAAGCGCGTGCCCTACGAGGAGGCCGTCAAGTCCGAGTACGTCGAAGGCTTCGACTTCCGCGAGCACTACGTGGCCGACCTCGGCAACGTCATCGACTTCGATGTGATCCGCAACTCCGGCGTGCGTCTCGGCATCGACCCGCTCGGCGGCGCCTCCGTCAACTACTGGCCGCTCATCAACGAGAAGTACGGCCTGAACATCGGCGTGGTGCGCCCCGAGGTCGACCCGACTTGGCGCTTCATGACCATCGACCACGACGGCAAGATCCGCATGGATCCGTCCTCGCCGTACGCGATGAAGGGCCTCGTCGACCAGCTCAACGCCGGCGCGTGGGACAAGTACGATCTCGTCGGCGGCACCGATCCGGATGCCGACCGTCACGGCATCGTCTGCCCGAACTGGGGCGTGATGAACCCGAACCACTACATCGCCGTGTGCGTCGAATACCTGTTCGGCGGCAACCGCCCGGATTGGCCGAAGGGCGCGGCCGTCGGCAAGACGCTCGTCTCCTCCTCCCTGATCGACCGCGTCGCCGCGTCGATCGACGCGAAGGTGCTCGAAGTGCCGGTCGGCTTCAAGTGGTTCGTCGACCCGCTGTTCTCCGGCGAGGTCGCGTTCGGCGGCGAGGAGAGCTCCGGCATGAGCTTCCTGCGCCGTGACGGCCGCGTGTGGACCACCGACAAGGATGGTCTCATCCCCGACCTGCTGGCCGCCGAGATCACCGCGAAGACCGGCAAGAACCCGGCCGAGCTGCACAAGGACCAGGTGGCCCGCTTCGGCGAGTCCTGGTACAAGCGCGTCGACACGCCGACCACGCTCGAGCAGAAGCAGAAGTTCGCTTCCCTGTCCGGCGACGACGTGACCGCCACGCAGCTCGCCGGCGAGGACATCACCGCCAAGCTGACCGAGGCGCCGGGCAACCACGCCAAGATCGGCGGCCTCAAGGTCACCACGAAGGACAACTGGTTCGCCGCCCGTCCTTCCGGCACCGAGAACATCTACAAGGTGTACGCCGAGTCCTTCGAGAGCCCCGAGGCCCTCGACAAGGTGCTCGCGGAAGCCTCCGAAGTGGTCGACAAGGCCCTCGGCGAGTGAGATAGTCCCGTAATAAGCGACATAAGGGGCCCGGACAGTTTCATCCTGTCCGGGCCTTTATGGTCTCCCCGGCGAAACAAACCGGTCACCACGCACCACACTCGATTCGCCCTCGCCCTCCCCCGCGAAACAAACCGGTCACCACATGGCCGCCCCGCTTCTCCCCCGCGAAACAACCCGGTCGCCACACAGCCCACCCGGCTCGGCCTCACCTTTCCCGCGAAACAAACCGGTTACCACACACCGCACTCGATTCCGCCCCCTCTCCCCGCGAATCGAACCCGCCACCACGCAACCTGCCCGGCTCGGCCTCGCCCATTACCCCCGCCGCGAATTGAACCGGCCACCACGCAACGCACTCGATTCGCCCTCGCCCTCCCCCGCGAAACAACCCGGTCACCACACACCGCACTCGATTCCGCCCCCTCTCCCCGCGAATCGAACCGGTTACCACACACCGCACTCGATTCCGCCCCCTCTCCCCGCGAATCGAACCCGCCACCACGCAACCTGCCCGGCTCGGCCTCGCCCCCCGCCGCGAATTGAACCGGCCACCACGCAACGCACTCGATTCGCCCTCGCCCTCCCCCGCGAAACAAACCGGTCACCATGTAACGCAACCGGTTCACCCATCACCGCAGCGAACCAACACGGTCACGTAATGGCCATATCGATTCGCGGACAGGTCTCCCAGTGAATCATCCCGGCCACCATCTATCCAAGATGATTCACTCACTCAGGCCGCATGCGGAATCCCCTGTCATACTTCGCATGACTGGTGGCATCACCTCGCAGCGCGGAACGACCAGCTAAGTCTTGGCCTCCGAATCCATGCCACGTGACGGCCTTAGACCGAAGTACGGCGTGATCCCTGCCGCACAACTCCGCAATCGCACCATCCGCGCTTACGCGGCGCAATCCCGCGCCACACAACACCGAACCCCCGCACGCAGGGTTGTACGGCACACGACCCTGCCACACAACACCGAATCCCCGCGCATGAAAGTTGTACGGCACGATCCCCCGCCGCACAACTCCGCAATCGCACCATCCACACATTGTGCGGCACAATCTCGCGCCGTACAACTATGAATTCCTCGCACACGACAGTGTGCGGCACGCAGCTCCGCCGCACAACTCCGGAATTGCATGGTTCGAGGTTGTATGGCACACTCCCCTGCCACACAACCGCAAAATCACCGCGCACGAAGTTGTACGGCACGGACACGCGTCACAACCCCCCACTTACCCTTTACATGGTCGTGGCCGCATGTCGCATCGTCCCGCCCGCGGGTGCCGTTAGGGTGGAGGCATGACTGACACGATTGTGGTATCGACGGACGGGTCCGCGCTCGGCAATCCGAACGGGCCGATGGGCTGGGCGTGGGCCGATCACGCGAAGGACGCGGGCGACGGCGGCGAACCCGGGCATGAGCATGATGCGCGAGGCTACGACGCGGGCGGCGCCACGAACGGCACCAATCAGATCGGCGAACTGTGCGCCGTGTTGGAGGCGCTGCGCACGCATCCGGGACCGCAGAAGCTCATCATCGAATCGGATTCGCAGTACGCGATCAACTGCTCGACGAAGTGGGTCAAAGGCTGGAAGCGCAACGGCTGGAAGAACTCGCAGAAGAAGCCGGTCAAGAACAAGGAGATCATCAAGGCGATCGACGAGGAGATCTCGCGGCGTCCCGGTCCCGTCGAATTCAAATGGGTGAAGGGCCACGCGGGCAACGCCGGCAACGAACTCGTCGACGAGCTCGCGCGCACGTACGCCGGCGACTGCCGGTCGGGCGCGCAGGACGGCTACCTGCCGATCGAGGGATGGCGGTCGCTGCTGAATTCGGAATACTCGCGTGGCACGGACGTACCGCCCGACGTCCAGCTCGTGCTGGACGGCAAGGCGGACGCGGCGAGTCTGCGCGAGTCGCGCGCGGGCGACGTCGCGCACGCCGGCACGTCGCGTCGCGGCGACGACGCGCGACGTGCCGCGTCACGTGCGACCGCGCCACACGCGACGCCGAGTCTCGCGGACATGCTCGCCGAGCCGGAAGGTGTTCCGGATGATCTCGGCGACGCGGCGGAGACCACGGCACGGCGGGATGCGCGCGACACGCGCGACACTCCCGCGGCCGCGTCGACGGTCGCCGCGACGCCTGTATCGACGGTTGCGTCGACAACCACATCGATGACCGACGAAACCGAGGAATCGCGGACGTCCGGCACGCGACGGGAAGCCGCGCCACGCGCCACGTCCCAGTCCACGCTGCAAGCCGCACCTCGCCCCGCGTTGCAGCCCGCAACGCAACCCACACCGCAACCTGCAACGCAGCCCACGCCGAGCGGACTGACGGTGTCGGGGGCGGTGCGCTTCTCGCCCGCGCCGAAGACGAGCCCGTTCTACGACGGCACGGCGATGCACGTGCGCGGGTATATCGCCGTGGACGGATTTGTGGACGGTGACGGCAATCTCACGATTACGAACGCGGATTTCCTGCGTAACTGAACACTGCGCAAACATAAGCGCACACAGCCGCGCACAATCTTCCACCCGCGTTAGGATGGAAACGACTTCTCACATGGAAGGAAAGGATTCACAACATGGATAAGGCACAGCAGGACGCCCTCAAGAAGGCCGCCGGCATCGAAGCCGCCAAGCTCGTCGAGAACGGCATGATCGCCGGCCTCGGCACCGGCTCCACCGTCAAGTTCCTCGTCGACGAGCTCGGCCGTCGCGTCCAGGAGGAAGGCCTCCAGTTCACCGGCGTGACCACCTCCCGCCGCACGCAGGCCCAGGCCGAAAGCTACGGCATCAAGATCGTCGACATCGACGACGTGGACCACATCGACGTGACCATCGACGGCGCCGACGAGGTCGACAAGGACTTCAACGGCATCAAGGGCGGCGGCGCGGCCCTCCTGTGGGAGAAGATCGTGGCCACCAACTCCGACAAGATCGTGTGGATCGTCGACGAATCCAAGGTCGTCGACACCATCGGCAAGTTCCCGCTGCCGGTCGAGGTCATTCCGTTCGGCGCCGGCCACGTGGTCAAGAAGTTCGAAGCCAAGGGCTACAAGCCGGTTCTGCGCCTCGACGCCGAAGGCAAGGAGGTCCGCACCGACGAGAACAACTACGTCGTGGACCTGCACCTGGAGAAGATCGAGCACCCGTTCGAGCTGGCCGAGGACCTCATCAACACGGTGGGCGTCGTCGAGCACGGCCTGTTCCTCAACATGGTCGACACGGTGATCGTGGGTGACCCGAACGGCCCGCGCGTCCTCACCAACGGCAACAAGTGAGCCGGTAGGCGACGGTAGGCCGGCCTCCGGAGGGCTAGTACCGCCGGAGGTCCGGTACCGCTGGCAGGCCAGCACCTCAGCGTCACATATCCCGGAGATAAACGGCTTCATCCGGGATTCCTGACGCTAGGAGCTGGTCAGCATCACATATCCCGGAGATTACCCTGATCGTCCGGGATTCCTGACGCTGAGGTGAAATCAGCGTCACATATCCCGGACGATGGGGAAGATTCCCGGGATTTCTGACGCAGAAGCCGAGGTGAGATGACACACTCCGGTGACTCCGGCGACTCTGGTAACTCCGGGAACTCTGGTAACTCTGGTAACTCTGGTAACTCTGGTAACTCCGGGAACTCTGGTAACTCCGACATACGACCTGCCCGGCAGTGCCATGCCGCAGACCTGCGCCAACGCATTGCCCCGGCCGCGCAATACCACATTGAGTTCGACCCAACATCCGCGCCATGCCGGGGGCTAAAAACACCACGTTTTGTTCCTATAGCCCCGGATACGGCACCTGCATCGACTGGAACGACCTCCGCACCCATGTCGCATGGAAATCAAACGACTAAAAACCAGAGTCTAAAACACCACAAAAGTTCCTATAGCCCGCACCATGCAGCAGACCTCACTGACGCTTTGCCCGGCATGATTCACCGGCTCCGGCATCAACTCACCGGCATCAACTCACCGGCACAACTCACCGGCTCCGGCATAGCTCACCGGCATAGCGAAAACCCCCGCCGACCTTCCGGTCCACGGGGGTTTCCCATGCCTTAATCGCAGGTAAGACTACTTGCGCTGGTGGCGGGTCTTACGCAGCAGTTTGCGGTGCTTCTTCTTGCTCATCCGCTTGCGGCGCTTCTTGATGACGGAACCCATCTGAAGCCTCCAATCCGATTAATCGTAAAAGTTGCAACTCGCACGAGTATACACGTTCTCGCGGACTACGCCACCTGCGAGCCGCACGTGCGTCGCGAGGCCGCGGATACCGCGCGCGGTACGCGTACCGAACATGCCGCGGACGCCACGAGCATTACGCATACCGAACATGCCGCGGATACCGATACCGCCTGCGTGTGCTACGCGTACCGCACGTGCCACCAAACCCGAGCCGCAGGGGCCATAGGCCACGGGGACGCCGACATCACAGCGGGAACTTCTGGTAGAACCGCTGGACCGAGTCCTTCGATCCGGTCGCCTGGAACACGACCGTGTCGTTGCGCCACAGCGCCGTGGCGTTCTTCGCGTTGCCGGAGTCCGTCTTCACCACATAGTCGCCGGTGGTGTCGCCCTTGACCTTGACCGCCCCCGAGGCGGTCGTCTTGCCGGTCAGTGCCTTGGCGAGCGCGTCGTACTGGGTCTTAGCCGGATCGGACGTGCTCCACTGGGCGACGACGAGCGTCACGTCGGCGGCTTTCTTGCCGGTCGAGTAGGTGAGCGTGTACTCTTCGAGCGGCGCGGCGGAGTTCCATGTGGTCGAGGCGTCGGCCTTGGTGCGCGCGTAGTCGAGCACGCTGTCAGGCATGGCCTTGAGCAGTTCGGTCGCGTTGTCCGGCAGGGCGGTGGCCTTGATGCTCGGCGAGGTCGGCGCGGTCTGGGTCGCGCTGTTCTGTGTGGTGCCGGCGTTCTTGTTGAGCGCCCAGCCGGGCCAGACGAAGGCGGACAGCAGCGCGAGAACGACGACGAGCGCGGCGGCGATGATGACGGCGATCAGTTTGCCGTGGCCATGTTGCGAGGAACTACGAGTATTCGACATGGTTCCGATTGTGGCACAGCCTTGTGACGCTGCGGGAGGTACGGAACGCCGTGGTTGTGCGGGCGGCGCGCGGTCGTCGCGACACTCCGGGAACGGAGGAAAAACCGGTATACATCTACCGGTCGATGCCTGTCGTGCGTATCGTCGAAGCATGGCGAAGACGAATGTGCAGTATCTGTGCTCGGAATGCGGCTGGACGGGCACGAAATGGTACGGGAAATGCCCCGAATGCGGCCAGTGGGGCACGGTGGACGAGTTCCACGAGGCCCGGCCGGCCGCAGCGCGCCGTAGCGGCGGCGCGGGCGTGCCCGGCGGCTCCGGCGCAGGTCGCGGCGCGGCGGGCAGCGGGCGCGTCGGGCACACGCAGGCCTCGGCGGTGGCCCAATCGGCGGCGGTGCCAATCACCGAGGTCGGCACGGATGACGTCACGCGCATCCCGACGGGATTCTCCGAATTCGACCGGGTGCTGGGCGGTGGCATCGTGCCGGGATCGGTGGTGCTGATCGCCGGCGAGCCGGGCATCGGCAAGTCGACGCTGCTGTTGGAAACGGCGGGCAACATCGCGCGCGCCCATGCGGCGGCGGGCGGCAAGGTGCTGTACATGTCGGGCGAGGAGTCGCAGGGGCAGGTGCGTCTGCGTGCGACGCGCATCGACGCGGTGGAGCCGAATCTGCTGCTCGCCGCCACCACCGATCTCGGCACGGTGCTGGGCCTGATCGAGCGGGAGCGGCCGACGCTGGCGATCGTCGATTCGGCGCAGACGATCGTCTCGCAGGATGTGGATGGCATCTCGGGCGGTTCCACGCAGGTACGCGAGGTGGCGAGCGCGCTGATCGACGTGGCGAAGACGCTGGATGTGCCGGTACTGCTGGTCGGCCATGTCACGAAGGACGGGTCGATCGCGGGACCGCGCACGTTGGAGCATCTGGTGGACGTGGTGTGCCAGTTCGAAGGCGACAGTGAGACGGCGTTGCGCATGCTGCGTGCGGTGAAGAACCGTTTCGGCCCGACGGACGAGGTCGGCTGCTTCGATATGAGCGGCGAGGGCATCGAGGAGGTGACCGATCCGGCCGGGTTGTTCCTGTCCGGCGGCGATGGCGCGTCCGGCGGCACATGCGACGACGGGAACGCGGGAGACAGCGCCTCCTCCGCTCCCGTGGAGGGCACGTGCGTGACGTTCACGTTGGACGGTCACCGGTCATTGCCGATCGAAATCCAGTCACTGGTCACGAATTCGGTGCTGCCGACGCCGCGGCGCGCGGTGAACGGCGTGGATTCGAACCGTATCGCGATGCTCGTGGCCGTACTGTACCGGCACGGCCACGTGAACCTGCTGGGCAACGATCTGTATATCTCGACGATCGCCGGCGGACTCGCGAAGGAGCCGGCGTGCGATCTGGCGATCGTGGCCGCGTTGGCGAGCGCCGCGAAGCATGCACCGATTCCCCGCACCACGTGCGCGATCGGCGAAATCTCCCTGACCGGTCAGGTGAGACCGGCGCCCCGGCTGGAATACCGTTTACGCGAGGCGGCCAGACTTGGGTTCACGACCGCCGTGGTGCCACGCATGCGCAAGCGCGTCGAGATTCCCGGTCTCGCCATCGTCCAGGTCGCCACCCTCAAATCCGCCTTGGGGGTGCTGCTATGACCAAATGACCCCACTCGCAGCGGCGTGCCTGACAGCGGTACGATTCGGTGCGCCCGCGCCACCGTATGCCACGCACGCACCGAATCGTCCGTCAGGCGGTGAGGCGCTTGGTCTCCTCGACGTTGCGGGCGAGTTCGGCCTTCAGGGCGTCGACGCCGTCGAACTTGACCTGCGGGCGCAGGAAGCCGGCGAATTCGACGCGCACCTTGTGGCCGTAGAGTTCCAGCCAGTCGTCGGTGATCGCGTACGCTTCGACGACGCGCTCGTTGAGGCCGGTCTTCTCGCTGAACGTGGGCTTCGTGCCGATGGAGATGGCGGCGGGCCAACGCTGGTCGCCGTCCACGAGCCAGCCGGCGTACACGCCGTCGACCGGCAGGTAGCCGATCACGTCGTCGCCGAGGTTCGCGGTCGGGAAGCCGATGGTGCGGCCGCGCTCCTCGCCGTGCACGACCTCGCCGACCACGCTGTGCGGGCGGCCGAGAATCGCGTTCGCGTCCTTGATGCGGCCGTGGCCGAGCAGGTAGCGCACGTTCGTGGAGCTCCACGCGCGCGCCAGCTTCGCCTGATGCTTCTTGCTCCACGCGCGGCGTTCCGCCTTGGTCGCGTTCGCGAACGGGTCGGCCGGCTCGCCCCACTCGGCGGGCATTTCCGGCTTCCAGTCGCGCGGGATGCGCACGTCGCCGGGGCCACGGTCGTCGACCACGTCGAGTTCGAACACGCCGGCGCCGGCGGCCAGGTTCGAGATGGCCTTCACGTCGCCCTTGCGGCCCGCGCCCATCGCCGCGTCGGAGCCGAGCACTAGCGTGCGCATGCCGATTTTGCCGACCAGTCGGCCGAGGAAGAAGATGTACGATTTCGCGGCGAACGCGAGCGTGTAGCGCACGACGAGCACGTGTTCGACGCCCGCCTGCTCCAGGTAGGCGAGACGGTCGTCCACGCCGCTCAGCGCGTTCGCATCGATGACGTCCGTGCCCGGCTCCTCGCCGTCGTGCGCGGCGGCCCAGCCGTGCACGAACGCGGGACGCGGGTCGAACAGGATGACGATGGAGAACGCGTCATGCTTGCGCGCGAGTTCGACCACGCGGTCGACCACGGCCTGATGCCCCCGGTGCATGCCGTCGAACGCGCCGACCGTGACGACCGATCGCTTGTCGTTGTCGAAGGACGGCCACTCGACGTCGCCGGTCTCGTCAGGGGTCAGATAGGTGATGTCCATTGCGCTCCTCATACTCGTCGCCGCGGTGCTGCCGCCGTGATGCCCACGGCACCGCCCGCGGCGATATCCGCGACCGCTCGCGGCCCGATTTCGCCGCGACCACTCTAGCAAACGGCGACGAAGTGGCCGCGACCCCGCCATCCGGAGCGGAGCCCACGTCTATCCGCGACGATCCCGCACGGCATCCGACAGCGTATTGGGAATCTCCGCGCGCAGCATCCACCGGCTCCGTGTGCGCGACTCCCGCCAGACTCCGCCATGTCGTTCGATGAGCAGACGGTACTGTGCGAGTCCCGAACGCAGTCCGGCGGTCGCATCGGACTCCTCGCCGCCGGCATCGCGTATGGCGTTCGTCGTTTCGACGACGGCGCATTCGCCCGTATAGGAGATCATCACCATGTAGGGCCGTGCGTGGTCGCCGTGTCGGCCGATGTTGCCGAACGATTCCCGGATGAGCCCCTGCATGAGGGATGCCGCTTCGGCGGTCATCGACGTGTCCGGCCGTCCGAAGACGAGGACGTCGCCGTCCATCCCCATATCGGCGAGCGTCCGCCGGCACCGGTCGACGGTCCGCCGCAACGTGCGCGCCGACGCCGCCGAAGCCGTTCGGGACGCGCCTTCCGCGGACGAGGTCTCCGCGGGAGTCTCCTCGGCGCGCAACGTCCGGATGACCTGCCTCGTATGCTGCAACGCGTCGACGGCGGTGTCTCGGACCGTGTCCAGTTGTCGCCGCGTCGCCTCATCCGGAACGTTCCGCCGCATGTGCTCGACGAGCATGACGATGTCGGTGAGATCGTTCGTCGTGTAATCGTGCAGTCTGCCTGCGATCCGTCGGTTGCTTTCCAGACTCAGATTCTTCTGACGCTCTGCACGCGTGTCACCCGTGGTCTTGATGATTCCACCGATGCAGATGAACGCCACCACGAAAGCCGAGAACGAATACGAGCCGCCATTCCCCACCAACGAGCGAGGTGCCGTCCCGCTGGCGATGAACGCGCATATCGACACCACGGCGCCGCATAGGATTCCACGTCGCATGTGCAAGTAGCTGACTATCGATAATGCGAGAAAAGCCAGCACCACCGTCGTAAACGGCGCTCGGATATTGGACATCAGATCCAACGCGGCCATGCCGCACATCGCATACGATCCCCATTCCGGAGTCAATACGAAGGCGGCGACGCAGATGATTCTGCATACAAGAAGAACCAACGACGCACGGCTATCGTCCACGGATACGCACAGATAGATGCTTTCGGCAACACAGATGGTTCCGGGAACCAGTATGAGCAGCGACATGTACGGATGCGGGACGTGCGCCCGCACCGCGGCCTGAATCCGCTGCCATGGTCGTTCACCCGTCACACGTCCGCCGGTCACACGCTCACCCATCACACGCCACCGTTCACGCGATGTGGAGCGCACGGCAACGGTCCAGCGCCTCGTACCAGGTCTCGACGCCGAGTTTCCGTCTGATGTTGCGCCGATGCGAGAACACCGTGTCGACGGAGATGTTCAGCTTGGCGGCGATCTGCTTCGCGTTCAACGATCCGAGACTCAACGCCACGATCCGCGTCTCCTGAGGCGTCAGCACGCCGGAATCTGGCACCGCAGCCGCCATATCCGCCGCATCCGCCGCCGCGACACCGCCGCCGTCCGTCCCGTCGCGCCGCCGCGCCGCCTGCGCGATGGCGGGCGCGAGCGTCCGTGCGAGCGTCGCCTTGTCCAGCAGCGGCGCGATGCCCGCCTGCCGGGCGCTTTCCGCGTAGGTCTGCGGATCGTAGGAGGTCAGTCCGATCAGCCGCGTCGACGGCGAGCGCCTGAGGATCTCCGGGGCGAGCTGCGGCCCCGTCACACCGTTGAGCGCCATGTCGACGAGCAGGATGTTCGTCGGCCGGGTCGCGTCGGCGCAGAGCATCAGCGCCTCCGTGGGGAACGTCGTGGACCAGACGTCGACGGGACGGCGGAAGCCGCGCGCGCAGGACCGCACCATGCGGACGATGCATTCCAGCGCGCACGCGTCGTTGTCCAGCACGCCGATGCGCAGATACTCCCCCGATGTCGCGGATTCCTGTACTTCCATGAATCCCAAGGGTAGTCGTCCGGCAATGTCATGGAGCACCGTCTGCAGTTTCCTGCACATCGCTGGAACTGGCGGACGATCGCGGATTACGGTGAACCGCAACGAATCGCACCACATCACATCGATGTCCACGTCAATATCACCAGAATCACACCGGATCGTACCGGTCGACGACCGGACCGGAATCATCATGGAGGTCTCGAACATGCGGATGCACGGATTGATGAAGGCCGCGGCGGCGATCGCCGCGACGATGCTGCTGTGCGCGGGATGCGGGCAGAGCGATGCCGCGTCCCGCGGAACCACAGTCGCGGACCGGAGCGACGGATCGTCGCGAACGCAGTCCACGCACGTGCCGACCGGCACGGTGCCAACCGGCACGCGTGCGACGGACGACGACCACATCGCCGGTCTCACGACCACATCGCCGTTCGACCAGTATTTCCTCGGGCGTGACGACCAGCGCACGGTCGAACAGGCCATCGTCGCGATGAACACCGCGTGCATGGCGGAACGCGGCTACCGGTACGAATACACCGGCGGTCTGGAGACGCGCACCGACGATCCGGAGGCGACGTACGCGCCGGAATGGGGTCCGCTCACCGTCGACTGGGCGCGTGACTACGGTTATGCGCCGCAGTACGACAAGATGTACCGGTCGTCCGAGTCTGACCAGACCAACGCATCCGACCAGACCGCCGCATCGTCGAAGGCGACGCGGTCCGTTGCCAACGACGCCACGCTCAAAGCGCCCTCCTCCCCCGGCTACATCCAGGCGCTGGCGAATCAGGACGGCACCGGCTGCGACAACCAGACCACCGCCGCGTTGGGCTACGACGCCGAATGGTTCGCCCAGATCGGCACCTATGACACGATCCGGCGCAACGCCGACGAGAACGCCCTGCGCGATGCCCGCGTGACCGGGGCGATCGGCGAGTGGAAGGCGTGCATGGCCGGCAAGGGCTACGGGTACGACGATCCGCGCGACATCGCCAACCACTACGCGCAGAGCGATTCCGCACACGGCGCGTCAGGCGTCTCCCACACCGTCACCGACGAGGAACGGACCGTCGCCGTCGCCGATGCCGGGTGCAAGGCATCCAGCGATCTGATGCGCACCGTGACCGACGTGACCCATGAGTACGAGGCGCAGGCCGTGCGCGACAACCAGTCGACGATGGACGCCATCAAACGCCTCTCCGCCACCATCCTCGCCAACGCCCAGCGCCAACTCGCCACCATCAACCAGTAGCGCCCCACTCCACCACGCCATCCTCTCTCCTCCGCGCGATTATGGTGCGCAACACACCCTCGTAGCGCACCATTCTCGCGTAAGCCCCCTCTCCGCGCGAAAACGATGCGCGAAAGCCCCCTTTTCCGCACGAGAATCGCGCAGAAAAGGGGGCCTTTGTGGTGTGGGTACCGCCGTTCCGCCGGTCACGCCGCTGGGAAGACGACGGCGGGCTTGGCTTGGGTGCGGTTGGCGCGTTCGATGATGGCGGCCACGTCGGCGGGAACCACGGTACCGGCCGCGTCACCGATACCACCGCGCGTTTCCGGCACGATGGCGGCGTAGTGGATGCCTTTCTCCAGTTCGCGGTCGATGCGGCGGCCGAAGCGCAGTTCACGTGCCTCGTCGGCGGTGATGGCGGCGACCGGCATCGCGCCGCGTGCGGCGTCGGCCATGCCGACGGCATGCGCGCGCAGCCAGTCGCCGCGCGCGTCGCCGGGCGTATCAAGCACGCAACGATTGCGCGTGACGGTCTCGCCGTCGCGGTTCGTGAACGTCTTCGGCTCGGCGTGCGCGGCGATCGCCTGCATCGCAGCGGGCGCGGTTTCGCCGGTTCCGGTCGTATCATCGCCGATTCCGGCGGCGTCCGTGACGGCCGGGAGGACAGTCGTCTGCGCGAGACCGGAACGGTCGTCGGACAGCGCGAACCGTCCGACGCGCGTGCGGCGCAGGCGGGTGAGATACCCGCCGACGCCGAGCGCCTCGCCGAGGTCGCGGGCGAGCGCGCGGATGTACGTGCCGGACGAGCAGCTCACGCGCACGTCCACGTCGATGACGGGGACGAATCGGGCGCTCTCGGAGACTCCCTCGGAACCACCCTCAGTCGGCTGCGCCGACAGCTCCCGCCAGCGGGAGCGGGACGTGGGGTCAGATTGCAGCGGGGAGGCGCCGTTGCGGGAGCGGGGTACGAGCGGGGAGGTGGGGTCGCTGGTGCTGGCGAGGCCTTCGTGCATGGCTAGCACGGTGAATTCGGCGATGTGGACCGGGCGCGCCTTCAGGGCGACGTCCTTGCCGGCGCGCGCGAGATCGTAGGCGCGTTGGCCGTCGATCTTGATCGCGGAGAACGTGTTCGGAATCTGTTCGATGTCTCCGGTGAACCGTTCGGCGATCGTCGATTCGATGACGGCGCGGAGACGGGCGGCGCTCGCGGCATCGTCATCCGACGCGTCCGGGGAACCACCCTCAGTCGGCTCCGCCGACAGCTCCCGCCAGCGGGAGCAGGACGATATGCCGGTCAAAGGCTCCGCCGACAGCTCCCGCCAGCGGGAGCAGAGGGAGGCGGTGTCGGGGACGATGATGTCGCCTTCGGCGTCGTCGGTGGTGGTGGCTAGGCCGAGGCGGATCGTCGCCTCATAGGTCTTGTCGTGTTCGACGATGTACTGCAGGAGGCGTGTGGCGCGGCCGAACCCGATGACCAGCATGCCGGTGGCCATCGGGTCGAGCGTGCCGGCGTGCCCGACCTTCTTCGTGTGCAGCGCGGCGCGCACGGCCGCGACCGCGTCGAAGCTGGTCACGCCCTGCGGCTTGTCGACGATCAGCAGGCCGTCGGCGCATGTGGTGTTGGTCATCGGCATTCCGGCACCTCCGCGGTTCCTTCCCTCATCGGAGGGAGTCAATGGTCGAGGTAATGGTCGTCATTCGGCGTCGTTCGCGGTGACGTCGAAATCGTCCATGTCGTCGAAATCGTCGTCGGAATCCGCGTCGTCGCCGTCGAAGCCGTCCGCATCCGCGTCGGCGTCTTCCGGCTCGTCGTGCTTGTACGGATCGGCGTCGCCCGCGTACTGGGCGGTGGCGCGCGCCTTGGCGAGCTCCTCGTCACGCTTGCGCGCAATGGCGAGGATGTCCTCGATCTCGTGGGCCTCGCCCGGCACCTCGTCGAACACGAACTGGAGCTGCGGGGTGAGGCGCAGGCCGGCCTTGTGGCCGACGAGCTTGCGCAGATGGCCCTTCGCCTGGTCGAGGGCCTGCTGGGCGCGCTTGCGTTCGCCCGCCTCCTTGCCCTCGTGACCGTACTGCGTCCAGTAGACCTTGGCGATCTGCAGATCGTTGGTCACGCGCACGTCGGTGATGGTGATGTTCGTCAGTCGCTTGTCATGCAGCTCGCGTTCGATGGAGGACGCGATGACGCGCTGGATCAGGGCCGCGATGCGCGCGGCGCGGGGATTCGTTCCTGCCATGAAAGTCCTTTCGATGATTCGCTCCCGCATCCGAGGGAGCCCATACAACGTGTTCCCGCTGGCGGGAGCCGGCGTCTCACCGTGGCGGTGGCGATGGTGACGCCGTCATACAACGTGCTCCCGCTGGCGGGAGCTGGCTCGCGAAGCGAGTCTGAGGGTGGTCCGCCGCGATCCCAAGACCATCGGAGACCGTCCGGGCCCGCCGGGAACCACCCTCAGTCGGCTTTCGCCGACAGCTCCCGCCAGCGGGAGCATGGAGTACGTCGCCTCCGTTTTCCGCGGAGGCGGCCATTTGCGTTACTTGCGCTCGACCTCGCGCATCTCGAAGGTCTCGATGATGTCGCCGAGCTCGATGTCGTTGAAGGTGCCGAGGTTGATGCCCGCCTCGTAGCCTTCCTTGACGGACTGCACGTCGTCCTTGAAACGACGCAGCGAGGAGATCTCCAGGTCGTTGACCGTGGCGACGCCGTTGCGCAGGATACGGCACTTCGTACCGCGCTTGACCTCGCCGTCCTGCACCATGACGCCGGCGATGTTGCCGAACTTGGAGGAGCGGAAGATCTCGCGGATCTCGGAGTGGGAGGTGACGACCTCCTCGTATTCCGGCTTGAGCATGCCCTTGAGGGCCGCCTCGATGTCCTCGATGGCACGGTAGATGACCGAGTAGTACTTGATCTCCACGCCCTCGCGGTCGGCGAGGTCCTGCACCTGACGGTTCGGACGCACGTTGAAGCCGATGATGACGGCCTTGTCGACCGTGGCGAGGTTGACGTCGTTCTGGGTGATCGCGCCGACGCCGCGGTGGATGACCTGGATGCCGACCTCGTCGGACACCTCGATCTTCATCAGGGAGTCCTCGAGCGCCTCGACGGAACCGGAGGAATCGCCCTTGATGACGATGTTGAGCATGTCCACCTCGGACTTGGCGAACTGCTCCTTCAGGGACTCGAGGGAGACGATCTTGCGACGCTTCGCGAGCTGCGCGGCACGCTCGGTGGCCTGACGCTTCTCGGCGATTTGACGCGCGGTGCGGTCGTCCGGGGCGACGAGGAACAGGTCACCGGCGGTCGGCACGGAGGTCAGGCCCAGCACCTGGACCGGCGTGGACGGGGTGGCCTCCTTCATGTGCTTGCCGTTCTCGTCGAGCATGGCGCGCACGCGGCCGTACGAGGTGCCGGCCACGATCGCGTCGCCGATGTGCAGGGTGCCCTGCTGGACGAGCACGGTCGCCACGGCGCCGCGGCCCTTGTCGAGTCGCGCCTCGATGGTGGCGCCGCGGGCGTCCATATCCGGGTTGGCCCTGAGGTCGAGGTCCGCGTCGGCGGTGAGCAGCACCGCTTCGAGGAGCTTGTCGACGTTGATGTTCTGCTTGGCGGAGATGTCGACGAACATGGTGTCGCCGCCGTACTCCTCCGGCACGAGGCCGAACTCGGTGAGCTGGCCGCGCACCTTGTCCGGGTTCGCGCCCGGCTTGTCGATCTTGTTGACGGCCACGACGATCGGCACGTGGGCGGCCTTCGCGTGGTTGATGGCCTCGACGGTCTGCGGCATGACGCCGTCGTCCGCGGCCACGACGATGATCGCCACGTCGGTGATCTCCGCACCACGGGCACGCATGGCGGTGAACGCCTCATGGCCCGGGGTGTCGAGGAACGTGATCTTACGCTTCTCGCCGTCCAGCTCGACGGTCACCTGGTAGGCGCCGATACGCTGGGTGATGCCGCCGGCCTCGCCTTCGATGACGTTGGTCTTGCGGATCGTATCGAGCAGTCGGGTCTTACCGTGGTCGACATGGCCCATGACGGTGACGACCGGCGGACGCGGCTTCAAGTCCTCGTCCTCCTGCAGCTCCTCCTCGTCCAGATTGATGTCGAACTGCTGGAGCAGCTCCTTGTCCTCCTCCTCGGCGGAGACGATCTGGATGTTCCAGCCGATCTCCTCGCCCAGGATCTGGAAGGTGGACTCGTCGAGGGACTGCGTGGCCGTGGCCATCTCGCCGAGATGGAACATCACGGTGACGAGGGCCGCCGGATTGACGTTGATCTTCTCCGCGAGGTCCGCGAGGGAAGCGCCCTGGCGCAGACGGATGGTCTGACCGTTGCCGCGCGGGATACGCACGCCGCCGATGGTCGGCGCTTTGATCTCCTCGTACTCCCTGCGCTTCTGCAGACGGTTCTTACGCGCCTTGGAGCTCTTACCGCCCTGACGGCCGAACGCGCCGGCCGCGCCGCCGCGACCACGACCGCCGCCGCGCGCGGGGCCGTTGCTCGGGCCGCCGTTGTTCTGGAAGCCGCCGGTACCGGTACCGGTGCCGGAACGGAAGCCGCCGCGGGCGCCACCGCCCTGCGCGCCGCCCTGACCCGGACGGTTGTGGCCCCACTGGCCCGGACGCGGAGCGCCGCCCTGACCCGGACGACCGTTGCGGAAGCCGCCGCGGGCACCGCCGCGACCACGACCGCCGCCGTTGCGGCTGTCGTTCACGGTCGGGCGCGCCATCGGGTGCGGACGCGGAATGTCACCGGGCGTGGGCGTGTGCATGCCCTGCTTGCGGCTGAACGGGTTGTTGCCCGGACGCGGAGCGCCCGAAGCGTGCGGACGCTGCCCCTGCTCCTGGCCGGGACGCGGAGCGCCCTGCTGCTGGCCGCCACGCGGCTGGTTGTTGCGCGGGCCCGGAGTCGGCGCGCCCGCCGGACGGCCCTGACCGCCACGACGCTCGCCGGCCGGACGCGGAGCGCCGGAATGGTTCTGGCCGGGGCGACGGCCCTGGCCGCCGCGCTCGCCACGCTCACCGCGGCGCTGGCCGCGCTCACCGCGCTCGCCACGGGAGCCGGCACCCTGCGCACCGGACTGGCCGGGACGATGCGGGCCCGGATGCGGAGCGGCCGGACGGGCGCCCGGAACCGGATGATGCTCGGCAGCGGCAGGAGCTGCCGGAGCTGCCGGAGCTGCCGGAGTCGGGGCCGCGGACTGGGACGCGGCCGGACGCGGCCCCGGAGTCGGGGCCGGAGACGGATGATGCTGGCCGGGACGCGGCGCGGACGCGGCAGCACCCGGACGCGCTCCATTGGGCGCGCCGTGCGAGCCGGCGCCGTTCTGACGGTTGCCACCCTGGCCACCGTTGCCGCCCTGCTTCGCGAAGGCGGACTTGAGTTTGCGAGCCACCGGGGGCTCGATCGTGGAGGAGGCGGACTTGACGAACTCCCCCATATCCTTCAGCTTCTCCAGCGCGGTCTTGCTGTCGATGCCGAGTTCCTTGGCAATTTCATAAACGCGTGGTTTCGCCACTACTTGTTCTCCTATCCGTGACCACGCGCTTGCGCGGTCAAAACTTGAAGACGACGAGCCTGTTCATCGTGCGACCATGATCGTGTAATCCTCGTTCTTTGGCCGGGCATGCTTACGCCCGGCATACCGCATCAAGCATACTCAAAGCGCTGGATGTGGGCACGCCGGGCGCAAGCCTTCCGCTACTTCGCCTCCGGGGCGGGATCCGCGTCGGCGGAACCGGCGGCGGCCTCCTCTTCGGCGACCTTCTTCGCGTGGGCCTCGGCCGACTCGATGCCGATCTTCCAACCGGTGAGCTTGGCGGCCAGACGCGCGTTCTGGCCCTCCTTGCCGATGGCGAGCGACAACTGGTCGTCGTGGATGAACGCGATCGCGGTCTTGTTCTTCTCGCTGATCACCTGCACGCCGGTCGCGACGGCCGGGGACAGCGCGGAGGCCACGAACTTCGCCGGATCGGCGGAGTAGTCGACGATGTCGATCTTCTCCGGTCCGAGGTTCTCCATGACGGCACGCACACGGGCGCCGCCGGGGCCGATCAGCGCGCCCTTCGGGTTCACGCCGTCCGTATTCGCCTTGACGGCGATCTTGGTGCGGGCGCCGGCCTCGCGCGCGATCGCCATGATCGACACGGCGCCGGAGACGAGCTCCGGGACCTCGCGCTCGAACAGCTTGCGCACGAGCTCCGGGTGGGAGCGGGAGACGATGATCTCCGGACCCTTCACGCCGCGGCCCACGTTCACCACGTACACGCGCAGACGCTGGCCGTGACGGTAGCGCTCGCCCGGCACCTGCTCGCGACGGGGCAGGATCGCCTCGACGTCGCCGACGGCGATGTGCACGTTGGACGGGTCCTTCACGTCCTGCTGGACGATGCCGGTGATGAGCTTGCCCTTCTGGCCGGAGAACGCGCCGAACACGCGCTCGTCCTCGGCACGGCGGAACAGCTGGGTGATGACCTGACGCGCGGTGGCGGCGGCGAGACGGCCGAAATCACGCGGGGTGTCGTCATACTCCTCGCCGAGCGTCGGTTCGGGATGCGGATCCTCCTCGGTGGGCGTGCCCGGAATCTCGTCGGCGGCCCACACGGTGAACGTGCCGGCGCGCTCGTCCAGTTCGACGCGCGCGTGCTTGGCCGGGTGCGAGGTCTTCATGTACGCGAGGCGCAACGCCTCGGCGAGGGCCGCGTCAAGCGCAGCCGGGTCGATTCCTTGCTCGGACGCGAGCTTATGCATGCCTTGCAGGTCCAGTTCCATGTCGCAAGACCTCCCTTGAGTTCAGTTATATCGGCTCTTGGCCCATTTGGTCATAGTCGATGTTTACTCTACTGTTTTATGCAGACACTTCGGGATTCAGCCGTGGGCGTGAGGCCCGTCATCACACGCATCGCGCCGCGTCTCGCCGCACTCGCCGTCTCATGCGCGCTCATCGCGCCGCTGGCGGGATGCGCCGCTCCTCATCTCGAATCACGCAATGCCGACGCGGCGAAACCCGGTGCCTGCGAAAGCGCGTATCTGACCGCGTCCGCCGGCACCGGTGGCGACGCGGGTACGGCGGACGAACAGCCGGTGATGATGCGCTATCTCAACGAGCTTGCGGCAACCAACGCGTGGATCGACGTCGCCTCCACGTGCACGTCCCGTTTCGCCGAAGGCGCGATGCGCTCGGCTCAGGTCGCCTACGCCGCCGAGACGCTCGGCACGGCGCTCGGCGTCACTCCGCCCACGCCGCCGACCGTCGACTACGGCGACGTCGTGCACCTGAACGCGGGTGCCGACGCGCTCGCGGCGATGTCGCTGGCGGAAGATCGTGCCGGTTTCGCACTCGAGGTGCTGGCGGCGCGCGGCGTCGAGAACGCCACGCTCGCCGCCTCCGACAACCACAAGACCGCGGCGCAGCGTCTGTTCTCCCTGTCCGGCGCGAGCAGCGACCCGCGGAAGAAGGTGTACGCGGTCGACAAGCTCATCGCGAATCCCGATATGATCGACGATTCCGCGGCAGGCGTGGTGGCACCGACGGTGGCCGTCATCGAAATGGACTGCGCCCGCGCCTACCTCGACGCGATGAGCGGCGCCACCGACACGGATTCGACAGATTCGACGGATTCGACGGAGACCACGGGCTCGACGGAGACCACGGACTCCGATGCCGTCTCCCCCTCACACAAGACATTGGCATGGCTGGCGCGTATGGCCGCCGCCCGTGCATGGCGCGCGATGGAACTCGGCTACCCTTCCGCCGACTCGGCGCTGTTCCAGTGACGACAAGAATATGAAAAACCTCCGCACACCCGTCAGAGGCCGCTTACCCTTGCTGCATTCCTGCCCTGGGGGGTTTGGGCGACATAACGCCGTGCGGAGGCTTGACTAACTATACACCATCCCCGGACGGACACGCTCAAGCGGCCGGCGGACGAGGCGGCAGCGGCACGACGCCCCCACTCCCCCGTGGATCGGGGCGGAAGTTGTGAGGATTCCAAGGAAAAGCAGTGCCGGATAACGTTCACACGGGCCATGCGCACACCCTTTTTCAGGGCGTATGGCTACGGTGGAGACCATGGTTTCACATTCTCGTAACGGCAGAGGACGTGCGCGCGGGCACGTCAGGAGCACGGCGGAGCGCAAACCCGCCGCCCGTCATTACCGGGGCGGCAACCATCGCGTCAAGGGCGGCAAGGGGCCGAAGCTCAAGGGACGCGGCAGGCATCTCGTCCTCAAATGGGTGCTCGGGCTGATCGCGGCGGGGCTCGCCGCAGGCATCGGTGCATTCGCATACCTCTACATCACCACGGAGATCCCCTCCCCGGAGAAGATCGCGCTGGCGCAAAACACGACCGTCTACTTCAACGACGGCACCACCGAGATGGGCACGTTCTCCGAACAGAACCGCGACATCATCGACTGCGCGGTACTGCCCGACTACGTGGGCAACGCGGTCGTCGCCTCCGAGAACCGCACGTTCTACACGGACAAGGGCATCGATCTGCGCGGCATCGGACGCGCGCTCGTCAACAACGTCACCAAGGGCACGCGCCAAGGCGGCTCGACCATCACCCAGCAGTACGCGGAACGCTACTATCTGGGCGAAACCACGTCGTACACCGGCAAACTGCGTGAGGCGATCCTCGCGTTGAAGATCGCGCAGACGCAGGATAAGAGCAAGGTCCTGTGCAACTATCTCAACACGATCTATCTGGGCCGCGGCGCCTACGGCATCCAGGCGGCGGCGCAGGCCTACTACGGCAAGGACGCGAAGGATCTGACGCTTTCCGAAGCGGCCACGCTGGCAGGCATCATCCCCGCCCCCTCCACATGGGATCCGGCCGACAATCCGACGATGGCGAAGCAGCGCTTCAAGCGCGTTATCTCCATCATGCGCGAGGACGGCTATATCACCGCGAGCGAGGCGAGCGAGGCGGCAATGCCCGACACCGTGCAGACCAGCACCGACGACGTGTATAAAGGCCCGAACGGCTATCTGCTGCAGATGGTGAGAGACGAGCTGGAGAGCCGCAAAGCGTTCACCAAGGACGAACTCGACACGGGCGGCTACAAGATCGTCACCACGATCGACAAGTCCAAACAGGACCTCATGCAGCAGGTCGTCAGCCCCGCATCCAACGGCATGCAGGGCACCGTGCCCGACGGCATGCAGTTCGGCGCGATGAGCGCGAATCCAAAGGACGGCTCGATCATCTCCCTGTACGCGGGCGACGACTATCTGACCAAACAGCTCAACAACGCCACGCAGGCGCAGTACGAGGTCGGCTCCACAATGAAGCCGTTCGCGCTGCTCGCCACCGTGGAGGCGGGAGTCAACCTCAACACCACGTTCAACGGCAACTCGTACCGCACGTTCCCCGGCATCTCCAGCACGGTGAGCAACTTCGCGAACCAGAACTACGGCTATATCAACCTGTACAAGGCGACCGCCTACTCGTCGAACACCGTCTACATGGATCTGCAGACCAAGCTCGGCACGAAGAAGATCGCGCAGACCGCACGCACGGCCGGCGTGTCGAACAAGGCGTTGGACGGCTCCGAACCGTTCACCGTACTCGGCAACAACGCGCTCAGCGTCGAAGACATGACGAACGCCTACGCGACACTCGCCAACCAGGGCAAGAAACCGACCCTGCACATCGTCGCCAGCGTGAAGAACGGCAACGGCAAGGACCTCTACCAAGCGCCCACCAGCACCGAACAGGTGTTCACCGCGAACGACACGAACCTTGTCACCAAGGCGCTCACCGGCGTCGTCCAATACGGCACCTCCACCGAAGCCCAGCAGACCGGACACACCATCGCCGGCAAGTCCGGCACGTCGAACAACTCGTATGCGGCAAGCTTCGTCGGCTACACGCCGTCCGTCGTCTCCACATTCGCCATGTGGTACCCGGACGCGAACGGCAACCCGCAGGAGATCCCCGCATTCGGCCAGTGGACCGGCGGCTCCGACTATCCGGTGCACCTGTTCACCCAGTACATGACGCAGGCGCTCGCCGGCACCGACAACGAAGCGTTCCCCACCGCGAAGGATACGGGCAAGATCGGCGGTTCCGACGGCACGTGGGGCACCGGCTCGAAGAGCTCCACGACGAAGAAGGACACCACCCAGCAGTCGCTGGAGGATCAGTGCGCCGCCAACCCGCAGTCGAGCAGCGCGTGCGCCGGCTACGGCACGACCGAAGGCGACACGACGACGGGCGGCGGCACCGGAAACGACACCAGCGGCGGCACCAGCGGAACCGGTGGCAGCGAGACCGGCGGCGAGTCCGGCGGCAACGAGACCGGCGGCGGCACCAGCGGCGGCGGCACCAGCGGCGGCGGCACCAGCGGAGACAACGGCAATACCGGCGGCGGCACGGATACCGGCGGCGGTTCGGAAAGCGAATCCAGCGGCACCCAGTCATCCACGCGTTAGCCGCTGCCACGGCGCAAGCCGCACCACGCCGCACCAATGAGTTGGCCCCCTCACTGTTGAGGGGGCCAACTCATTGGTGCGCTATGGGATGCGCGACTCAGCGACGACCGGCGTTAGCGCGGTTGATCGCGGAGATGATCGCCTTGAGTGAGCTCGTGATGATCGAGGAGTCGATGCCGACGCCCCAGATGATCTGCGCGTCAGCATCCTCACCCACCTGGCATTCGACGTAGGAAGCGGCCATCGCGTCCGTGCCGACGGACATGGTGTGCTCCACGTAGTCCATCACCGACGCCTCGATGCCGAAGTTGGCGAGCGCGTTGAGGAACGCGGCGATCGGGCCGTTGCCGATGCCGGACACCTCACGCACCTGCTCCTCGTCCTTGCCGACGTTGATGCCGCGGTCGAGGACCTTCGCCTTGAGCACGGTGTCGGAGCCGTCCTCGCCGGAGGAGACGGACACCTTGAGCAGCTTGAGGCGACCCCACGGGGCGAGCGTCTCGTCGTGCGTGTCGCCGACGACCACGCCGGCGGCGGTCATGCCCGACTGCTCGACCGGCAGGTACTCGTCCTTGAACAGGCGCCAGATGTCCTCGTCCTTGACTTCCTTCTTGGTGTCGTCCGCGTACTTCTGCACGATCTTGTCGAACTCCACCTGCAGGCGCTTCGGCAGGTCGAGGTTGTGGTTCGTCTTGAGCAGGTACGCCATGCCGCCCTTGCCGGACTGCGAGTTGACGCGGATGATCGCCTCGTACGTGCGGCCGATGTCCTTCGGGTCGATCGGCAGGTAGGGCACGAGCCAGACGAAGTCGTCAAGGTTCGCGCCGGCGCGGTCGGCGGCCACCTGACGGGCTTCGAGGCCCTTCTTGATGGCGTCCTGATGCGAGCCGGAGAACGCGGTGAACACGAAGTTGCCCGCGTACGGGTGGCGTTCGGAGATCTTGATCTGGTTGCAGTACTCGACGGTCTTGCGGATCTCCGGCACGTTCGAGTAGTCGATCTGCGGGTCGACGCCCTGCGTGAGCAGGTTGAGGCCCAGCGTGACGAGATCGACGTTGCCGGTACGCTCGCCGTTGCCGAGCAGGCAGCCTTCGACGCGGTCGGCGCCGGCGAGCACGGCCAGCTCGGTGGCGGCCACGCCCATGCCCTCGTCGTTATGCGGGTGGAGGGACAGCACGATGGAGTCGCGATCCTGCAGGTGGGTGGAGACGTACTCGACCTCGTCGGCGAACACGTTCGGCGTGGTCATCTCGACGGTGGCCGGCAGGTTGATGATCATCGGATGCTCGGGTGTCGGCTTGATGACGTCGATCACCGCGTTGCACACCTCGACGGCGTACTCCGGCTCGGTGCCGGTGAACGATTCCGGCGAGTACTCGTAGTACAGGTCGATGCCCTTGGCCTCGCCCTCAAGGCTCTTGCACAGTTCGGCCGCGTCGGTGGCGAGCTTCTTGATCTCCGCCTTGTTCTTGCGGAACACGACCTCGCGCTGCAGCACGGACACGGAGTTGTAGAAGTGGACGACCGCGCGCTTGGCGCCCTTGAGCGCCTCGTAGGTGCGGCGGATCAGGTGCTCGCGGCACTGGGTGAGCACGACGATGGTGACGTCGTCCGGAATCAGCTCACGTTCGATGAGCATGCGGATGAAGTCGAAGTCGGTTTCGGAGGCGGACGGGAAGCCCACCTCGATCTCCTTGAAGCCCATGGAGACGAGCAGGTTCCAGAAGCGCAGCTTGCGCTCGGAGTCCATCGGGTTGACGAGCGCCTGATTGCCGTCGCGCAGGTCGACGGAGCACCAGCGGGGCGCGCGCTGGAGCTTCTTGCCCGGCCAGGTGCGCTCCGGATAGTCGAACGGCACCTGCTTGTCGTAGGCGACGTACTTGTTGTACGGCATCCTGCTCGGCTTCTGCGGGTCGCCGATGAAGCGCGCGGGAGGCAGCAGCGGGTCGTTGTTCCCTCCGTTGGACGCTGCGGCGACCGCCGCGAGATCGAATACCGATGATTGATCCTGACCCATCGTTCCTCCTTTGCTTGGTGCGTGGCCGTCTCCCGGCGGCCATTTCCCGCCGGTACCACCGGCGAATGATCCGTTTACGCGCATGTAACATGCGCAATCCCCCATCCTACCTACGCCGCGTCCCAACGCCTCGCCGGTTCCACCATTCAGCAATTCCGGCGCCGTCGAACCGCGCGCGTCAGCCAGTACGCGCCGGCGCCGGCGAGCGCGGCGATCGTGGCGAACACTTCGGGGCGGCGCAGCTCGTTGCGCACGGTCGCGCCGTCGGTCACGCAGTGGTCCTCGAACCAGACGCGCAGCTCGTTGCCGGAGTAGCGGCCGACCAGATCGCCCCATGTGAGCATGTGCGTCACGTAGTCGGCCGGGTTCTCCTCGTGGAATTCGAACAGGCGGATGCCGCGGTAGCGTGACTTCGGCCCGTAACATTCGAATCCGCAGGTCGGCGCATAGCCGAGGTCGATGCCGTCCGCGTGCCCGACGAACACGTTCTTGTGGTCGTGCCCGCAGAACAGCGCGAAATAGCCGCCGGCCTCGCGCATCGCGTCGACCTCGCCCGCGTTCTCATCGGCGCATCCGATGGCCTCGCCGAGCCGCGAGCCGGGCAGGCATTTGGATTCGTCGAGCACGTAGCAGCGTCCCGCGTGCGTGCGTGCGCCCTCCACCGCGTTCGGCGTCCAGGCGGGCACCTCTTTGAGCACGTCGTAGAACTCCTGCGGCGGAATGTGCTGGAACGCGATCGTCGGCACCGGTCTGCCGTCGCCGTTGCGGCCGCGCAGTTCGGCCTGCGCGTCGCCCAGCCAGTTGATCGCGTCGTTCGACGGCGTGCCGTAGCCGTCGGAGTCGGCGAGGTCGAGACGACGCGGATTCGCCGCGTACAGCGGGTATTGCGCGTCGCGTTCGTCGGGCGTGTTCCGATCCGCGTAGTCGCCGGAGTTGATCATCGTGACGCTCATCGCGATGCGCCCCGACCCGTCGGACGCTTCGACCGGCATCGCGAACGTGCCCGGTTCGAACGCGAGGTCGTCGGCGTCCGGCGCGAAGGCATCCGGGTTCATGCATCCGGGGAATTCGCGGTAGATGTCATCCTGTTCGTCGGCGAGGATGCCGCACTGGAAGTCATGGTTGCCGTAGGTCGCGGCGAACGGCACGCCCGCGTTCATCACCGGTGCGAGGAACGCGGCGAACGTGGCGCGCACCTTGTCGCGCGTGTCGCCCATGAGCTCGTCGAGCGTGACGACGTCGTCGACGGGCGGCACGCTCGGGTCGCGGCGTTGCGCCATACGCCGCCGCACGCCCTGCAGTTTCGCCTCGATCTCGGTGATGAGGCGGACGCGCGCGCCGGGATGCTCGCCCCGGCGGCGCAGGAACGTGTCGATGTACGCGGGATCGTAGCCGCGGATCTGGTCGCCGGTGAAGACGACGAGATCGGGATCGGCGACGTGGATCGCCTCCTCGATGAGACGGATCGTGTCCTTGTCGACCTCCGGCTTGTCCTGGATGTCGGCCATCTGCAGCACGCGGAACGTGCCGTTCTTGCGAAAACGCAGTGTCATGGCACCCAGTCTAGTCGTGCGGCGTGGGCGTGCAGTGTGATGCGCGGCACGACGCGCGATCACGCGACGTGGCCACGCAAACCGACCACGCAAACCGCCCGCACGACGCGGCGGCATGTCATGACATGCGGAGGAACAGCGCGCCGGAACCGTGGTCGGCGGCCAGGACGACGGCCTTGCGGCTGGGGTCGAGGCCTCCCACGCCCCAGGCGCCCGTCGCGTCGCGTACCTCCTCCAGCGTGGTGTCGCCGGAATACCATCGCCATGTGCCGCATGGCGCCATGCCGCTGTCCTTCTTGGCCGTGTCGGAGCCGCCGTCCGCGACCTTGAGGGATTCCGCATCGCATTTGAGCGTGTAGCCGGTGTCGGTCTTCCTGATGGAGGAGAACCGGCCGGTGACGTTCACCGTGGTGGAGGGCGTGTCGTAGTTGAGATGCGCGACGTTCTCGTCGTCGGCGACCATGTAGGCCGCGTTGAACGTGCCGTCGGAACGCAGAGTCAGATCGGTGCGGGAGATCGCCGAACTCGACCACGAATAGTTGCCGGCGACCTCCCTGAACATCGCCTCCGATGCGGAACCGCCGGAACCATCGGAGTCACCGGAACCGGAGTCGCCGGAACCGCCGGAACTGTTGGAACCGGAGTCGCCGGATTGCCCGGCGTTCCCGGATGATTGCGCGGATTCCCCGCCGGCGGCGGAGGCATGGGACGCTTTCCACGCCTCCACGTTGTAGCCGATCAGCATGCCTACGCCGAGCATGGCGATCGCCGCCACCACCGACACCACGGCGATCATCATCGTTCTACGGTTCATTGGTTCCTCCCATCGTTGACCACACCGCCGTCGACCGCTTCGTATTGGGCCGGGGGCTGGGCGTCGGCGAGCTTCGACCAGTCGATGCCGGCGGCATCGTCGAGATAGTAGACGGTGGCGTCGCTCGGCGCGGGTTTCATCGCGACGAGATGGTTCGTGCCGTCACCGTCGAGGTTGCCCGGCACGAACGGGTTCGGCACTTTGATGCCGTCGGCCGAAACCTCGGTCTTCTGGTATTGGCTCTTGTCGCGCATGATGATGAACGGACGCGACGTGTCCACGGCCTTCTGCTTCTTCGCAGCCGCCAGCGCGCCGGAGTCGAAGTAGCCGGAATCCTCGAGCTTCTTCAGGTCGGAGCCTACCGGCACGTAGACGAGGAAGTCCTTCATCCTGTACGTGAGGCCGGAGTTGCCGGTTGAGGGGAAGCCGTCACTCGGATCATAGGTACTGTATTTGCCCGCCTCGCAGTGTTGTCCCACGCCAAATACGTCCGTCACGTCGCCGCAGTTCGCCAATCCCTGCCCCGCGTAGAGTTCGAACATGCCCCAGTTCTTGATGAGCAGATGGTTCCTCATCGGCATCTGTTGCTCGGATATGTACTGGGATGGACCGAACATGTTGGAACTTGGATTCTGGGAGTAGTTGGTCATGCCGAACACATCGTATTTGTCATCCGGCTCGCGGCCTTTGATCTGGAGGTACCCGGCGTCCGTCCCCGAATAACCGCCGTATGGTGACGGCCCTTGCTCCAGCGTGATGCAGTCCTTGTTCCGGTCCGTGACCTGCGTCTTGCAGTAGGTGCCGAGCATGGGGCCGGAATCCTGTTTCACGATCTCGTAGCCGTCCTGCTGCTCGCTGAACAACGCTTTGACGTCGGAGGCGCCGACCCCGTAGTACAACGTGACGGATTCGCCGGATGCGAGCGGCGTACCGGGAGCCGGATCGGAGCCGGAGATCTTGCCGACGTACCGTTTCGCGGCGAAATGCGGTTCGAGCGTGACGTCGTACCCTTGCCGTTCGAGCAGGGTTTTCGCCTCGTCCTTGCCCATGCCGGCGATGTCGAGGGGGACGCCGTCGCCCTTCGCCGCGACGCCGATGGTGATGCCGTCGTCCATCGCGTCCTTCGCGACCGGCTGTCCGGCGGCCGGTTCCGTGGCGACGACCTCGTTCTCCTTCATCTTGCCGTCCGTGCTGACGATGACCTGCTTGTAGTGGAGCGGCACGCCCATGTTCGCGAGCGTGGCGGCCATGCTCCTGTCGTCCTTCTGCGTGCCGATCGCGTTCTTCGGCACGCCGGGACCGGCGGATTCCCGCACGACGACGGTCGTGCCCGCGCTCACGCGGTCGCCCTGCTGCGCACCGTCGCCATAGCCGATGAACGTGCCCGCATCCTGACCGGAGAACACCTTCTCCGTGCGCGTTCTGAGCCCCTTCGCCTTGAGCGCGGCGGTCACGTCCTTCGCCTTGACGACGGATGTCTTGTTGCCGTCGGCGTCCGTGACCGTGGTGGATGGCAGGTCCGCCGGAGCGGGCAACGTCCTGCCGCCCCACACACCGGCCTGGTAGCCGACCAGCAGGCCGCCGCCGGTCACCACCAGCGCGATCGCCGCGATCAACGCGACGATCAGCGCGGTGCGGCCGCGGCGACGATGCGGGACGGCGGGTGCGACGGCGGCGGACGATTCGGCCGATGACGGAATGGTGTTCGACGATGCCGTCGTATAAGACGGTTCCTGCGGCAACGGTACCGGGCGCGACGAGCCCGTCGGGGATGGTGCCGGCGCGCGCCCGGGCATCGGGACACCACCCGTCACCGTGCCGTCCGCAGGCAACGGCGCTCCACATTCCGTGCAGAATCGCGCGGCCTTGTCGTTGACCGCGCCGCACCGCCAACACGTCATGATTTCTTGTTCCTTCCTGTTCGAGGACCGTTTATTCGACGAGGTAGAGCACGTTCTCGTCGGTGGGAGGAATGTTCATGCGATAGGCCAGAAGTTTGATGAACGGTTTGGAGCTGTCCGGCTTGGCCTGACCGGCGACCTGCGGGTCATCGTACGACGACTTGGCCAGTCCTTCGAGCTTGTCGCTGCTGACTCCGGCCGGCACATAGACCATGTCCGCAGGCCGCTGAATCTGGTATTCCGCGTACGACGAGCCACTGCCGTAGCAGGTCTGGCCGCCTTTCTCGCTACCGCACCGATAATCGCTGTCCGGTCCCATGAGCTCGATGCCCACGTCCTCGGGCACGTCCCACCAGCCATCGGTGTCCGTGCCATAGGTGACGGCGTGCAGCGTCGTCGATTTCGGATCGTCGGGGCTCAGCGAGAAGCCCTGCGTGCCGGATTCCTTGGCTTTGCCTTTCTTGTCGATGGTGAGGCACAGCGAATTGTCCTTCATGCAGTATTTGCCGGCGATCGGCGTGAAGTCGCCATCGTCGAGCGTGGAGCGGATCTCGGAGAGGGACATGTCCTTCGTGGACTTGGTGGACTTCTTCGACTTCGTGTCGGAGTCGCCGGTCTTCTTGCCGGATTTCGTGCCATCGGAACCGGTGTCGATCTTCGCGTCGGCGAGCGACGACCAGTCGTAGTCGCCGGTGGAGTCGACGAGATAGTACGCGCTCGCGTCGCTCGGCGCCGGCTTGAATCCGACCATGTCGTTCTTCGTGTTCGCGCTCATGTTGAACGGCACGAACGGGTTCGGCGTGCTGGATCCGGAACGGGAGGCAGTGGTCTTGTCGTACAGTTTCGGGTCGCGGTACAGCAGGAACGGACGGTCCGTGTCGACCTTCTTCTCCTTCTTCGCGGTCTCCAGCGCTGCCTTGTCGAAGTAGCCGTCGCTTTCCAGCTTGTCGAGCTTCGACCCGGCCGGCACGATCAGGAAGTAGTCCTGCATGTGGTATTCGGCCTTGCCGGAGCATGACGACGAGCTGCCGCCGCGCTGTTTGGCGCCATCGCACCAGTAGTTCGTAAGGCTCTCGTAGGGCATCTCCTCGAACGCGCCGACGTTCTGCTTGAGCAGGAACGCGTCGCTCCCGCAATACGGGTCGGACATGTTGGCGCAGGCGGTCAGCGTGCCGTATTCGCCGTAGTCCGTGCCGTCACGGCCTTTCTCGTACGGCAGCGACCCCGGCCCGAGATCCTCGGATTCACCGTCCAACGTGATGCAGTCGCCGTCGTTCCGGCACCATGTGCCGGCGGCGATGGCCGACGATCCGAGCATCATGTGGGTGCCGGTCTCCGGCGAATCGTAGGAGAACGCCTCCTGCACGTCGTCGGCGCCGATGCCCTCATAGAGGGTGATGTCGTCGCCGGAGTCGAGGGAGGAGCCGGGGGCCGGGTCGGAGCCGGTCACCTTGCCGATGTTCTTCTTCGACGAGAAGCGCTTCTCGACGGTCACGTCGTAGCCTTGCGATTCGAGGTCGGATTCGACGTCGTCCACGTCCTTGCCGACGATGTCGGCGCCGAGACCGTCGCCCTTCGTGGCGACGCCCACGTAGATGCCGTCGTCCATCTCGTCCTTGGCGACCGCCTGGCCCTGATTCGGGTAGGTCGCCATGATCGTGCCCTCCGGCGTCTTCTTCGTGTCGGTGACGATGATCTGCTTGTAGTGGACGGGCACGCCCATGTTCGCGAACGTGGAGACGACGCTCGTGGCCTTCTTGCCGACCGTGCCCTTCGGCACGCCCGGGCCGGCGGACTCCCGCACGACGACGGTCGTGCCCGCGCTCACGCGGTCGCCTTGCTGCACGCCGTCTCCGTAGCCGACGAACGTGCCGCTGTCCGCTCCGGAGAACACCTTCTCCGTGCGCGTGCTGAGGCCTTTCGCCTTGAGCGCCGCGGTCACGTCCTTCGCCTTGACGACGGACGTCTTCTTGCCGTCCGCGTCCTTCACCTCACTGGTGAGCGACGACGGATCGGGCAGCGACTTGCCGCCCCACACCTCGCTGCGGTACGTGAGGAACGCGACGATGCCGCCGACGACGACCAACGCCGCCACGACGATCGCGAGAATCAACGGCAGACGGTTCTTCTTCGCGGCGGTCTGCGTCGCGGACGGCACGGGAGCCGGAGCCGGAACCGGCCGTGTGCCCGCGGCACCCGGCAATGGCACCGAGCCGGGCAATGGCACCGACGGACGACCTGCAGCCGCGCCGGCACCGCCCGCGGGATTCAATGCCGCCCCGCATGTCACGCAGAATCGCGCGCCGTCATCATTGCGCGTACCGCATTGCTCGCAGAACATCAGATGATTCCCTTTCTCTTCTTCTCTCCCCCGGTCTCCTATACCGGGGTGCGTGATGGCATGAGTCGATTTGCCTATCCGCCTATTGTCGGTAACTCTCGAATGTGGCCTTGCCACCGTCGTTGATGAGCAACGGGGTCTTCCACGAATCGCCGTCCTCTCCCGAAACCGAGACCAGCCATGATTTGACTTCGACCTTCGTGTCCATGTCGTCATACGGAGTGCCTGCCGGGTACCAGTGCCATGTGGTACACGGATCGATGGCCCAATAGGGATTGGAACTCTTGCCTGATGTCGAATCGGCCAGTTTCAGTGCATCGGCGTCGCATTGCAGGTCGTATCCGCCGGCATCGTTCTTCTTCGCTGACTTGAACTTCCCTTGGAATTTGGATTCCACGCGATCCGCGGTCGCGTTGGACTGGCCGGGACCGGGATTCGCCACGCTGTTCTTGCCGGAGAACGTGCCGTCAGCTTTCACGACGATTTCGGTGTAATCCGATCCGTCGCCGTTCTCCCAACGGTATGTGCCGGCCACGCCTTTGAACGAGGCGGTGCCGGTCGCACCGTTGGACCCGTTGCCGGACTTCTTCGCGCTCGGCTGCTTCACCTGGGCGTCGGGGAGGGACGACCAGTCGTAGGAGGCGCCGGTTCCGACGAGATAGTAGGCGGACGCGTCGGTGGGAGCCGGCTTGAACTTGGTCACACTGGCCTCGTCGCCGCTGTAGCCGTTGTACGGCACGAACGGGTTCTGCATGTCCATCGACGTGATGTCGACGGTGGTCTTGTCGTACTGCTTCGGGTCGCGGTACAGCAGGAACGGGCGGGTCGTGTCCACGGCCTTGGCCTTCTTCGCGTCCGCGAGCGCGGTCTTGTCGAAGTAGCCGTTCGCTTCCAGCTGGTCGAGTTTCGCGCCGACCGGCACGACCACGTACATGTCCTGCATGCGGTATTGCGCGCCCTGCATCACGCTGTCGAAGTCGAAGGTGCCTCCGCTGTACCCGTAATCGCCGGTGCATCCGCCGAGGAACGAGCCGTCGCCGCCCTTCGGCGTGTCGTCGCCGCAGAAGTAGCCGGTGAGGCTCTGGTGCGGCATCAGTTCGAACGCGCCGGTGTCGCCGTCGATCAGATAGTCGGCCTGCTTGTTGCTGCAGTATGCCTGCTGCACGGCGTCGCAGGCGATGAGCATGTCGTCGTAGCCGTTGCGCTCGTAGTCGATGCCGTCCCGTCCTTGCCCGTAGGGGATCTGCCCGTTGCCGTACTGGGAGTCCTCGTTCTTCGCGTCGAAGGTGATGCAGTCGCCCGCGTTGTTGCACCATGTGCCGGCGGCCACGGCGGACGAACCGAGCAGCCCGTCACCGTAGACGCTGTCGCTGGTGGTGTCCGTGTACGCGTCCTTCACGCCGCTCGCGTCGATGCCGTAGTACAGCGTGACGCTGGCGCCGCTGGACACGTCGCTGCCGGGGGCGGGGTCGGAGCCGACGATCTTGCCGACGTTCGCCTTGGAGGCGAGACGCGGGTGCAGGGTCACGTCGTATCCCTGCGATTCCAGATTGGATTGCGCCTTGTCCGTATCCGTGCCGATGATGTCCGCGCCGATGCCGTCGCCCTTCACGGCGACGCCGATGTCGATGCCGTCGTCAAGCCGGTCTTCGGGCACGCCCTGGCCGTCGGCGGGGTACGTGGCGACGATCTGGTTCTCGGGGATCCGCTTCGTGTCGGTGACGATGATCTTCTTGTAGTGGATGGGCACGCCCATGCTCGCGAACAGTTCGGTCATCTGGTCGACGTTCTTGCCGACGGTGCCTTTGGGCACGCCGGGGCCGGCGGACTCCTCGACGGTGACGGTGCTGCCCGCCTTCACGCGTTGGCCCTGCTGCGCGCCGGAATAGCCGACGAACGTGCCGACGTCCTGACCGGAATACACTTTGACGGTTTTCGTCGTGAGACCTTTGGCCTTCAGCGCGTCGGTCACGTCCTTCGCCTTCACGGCGGACGCCTTGCCTCCGTTCGCGTCGGTCACCTCCTTGGCAATCGACGCCGGATCGGGCAGCGTCTTGCCGCCCCATACCTCGGCGCGGTAGGTGAGGAAGGCGATGAGCGCCGCCGCGACGATGGCGAGCGCGGCGACGATCGCGATGATGAACGGCTTGCGGTTGCGCGGGGCGGCCGTCGCGGCGACGGGACCTCCGCCGGGCATGCCGGATGGCCCGTTGGCCGCGGGATTGGCCGGAGACGGCACGGGGCCGGGCATCGGTACCGGTGGGTGTCCGCTGACGGGACCCGTCAATGGCGCGCCGCAGCGCCCGCAGAATCGCGCGCCGTCATCGTTGCGCGTACCGCATTGTTCGCAGAACATCGGTCATGCTCCTTTCCGGTCCGATATCAGGACGCCGGGCCATCCGTATCCGAACTCAGTTGCCCAAGTCGAAGAACGTGTATTCCATGTCCGAGGATTCGGTGTTGTACAACGCCGGACCGGGCAGTTCGGAAGAGTTGGCCACCGTGCTGGAGGCGCCGCCGGAGAACATGAGCTGGTCGTCGCTGAGCTTCGACGTGTCGTAGCCCTTCGGGTAGAGCGTGAACTCGCCGCACGGTTCCATGCCGACCGGCTTGACGGTGTTCACCTGCACGCCGTCCTCGATACGGGACGTGCCGACCTCGCCGTCAATCTTGAACGCGCTGGCATCGCATTGCAGCGTGTACGTGCCGTCACTGTTCTTCTTCGCCGACTTGAACCTGCCGGTATAGCTCGACTCGTCGCGCGACCCGTTCGGATGGTCGTCTCCCGTGACGCCCATATTCGTGTCGTAGTACGACCCCTTGAACGTGCCGTCCTCGCTGATGGTGAGGCTCGCGCCCCACGCGCCCGCGCCGGAGCCCATCCCGTATTCGGCGGCGCCGGCCTTCATCGCCTCGGCGAGGGTCTTGTCCATCTTCGAGGACTTGCCGGAATCGTCGGATGAATCCTGCTTCGCGCCGGACTGCTTCACGTCCGCGTCGGGCAGGGAATCCCAGTCGAGGTCGCCGTTCTGTTCGACCAGATAGTACACGGTCGAGTCGCTGGGCGCGGGCTTCATGCCGACGAGATGGTTCGTGCCCTTGTCGTTGGTCGGCACGAACGGGTTCTTGAGATAGCTCGTGCCATCCGCGGAAACCTTGGTCTCGCTGTACAGGCTGGGATCGCGCATGACGATGAACGGGCGCGACGTGTCGACCGCCTTCTGCTTCTTCGCGGATTCCAGGGCCTTCGAATCGAAGTAGCCGGAATCCTCGAGCGACTTCACGTCCGCGCCGACCGGCACGTACACGAGGAAGTCCTTCATATTGAAGGTCTCGCCGCTGTTGCCGCCGCTCGGGAAGTCATCCATGTCGGAGACTTTCCCGTACGTGCCGGACTGGCAGTATTCGAGCATGGCGCCGGTCATCACCGTGTCGCCGCAGTTCGGCAGGCCCATGCCGGCGTACAGTTCGAACGCGCCGGTCTTTCCGAGCAGCAGGTGGTTCGCCATCGGCAGATCGCTCGCGCTCATCGACCCGGCGCCCTTCGTGGAGACCATCACGCCATCCACGCCTTGCGAGAAGTTGTTGAGCCCCAACGTGTCGAAGTCGTTCGACGGCTCATGCCCCTTGATCTGCAGGAAGCCGCCGCCTTCGCTATCGCCGTACGGGCCTTCCGCCTCCTCCAAGGTGATGCAGTCCTTGGAGGCGTCTTTCACATCGGACTTGCAGTACATGCCGATCATCGGCGTGGCGTTGTGCCTGGTCACATCCATCTCGTAATCGCCGGAGCCGGTGGTCTGAGTGAGCAGATCCATGTTGCTGGACTTGTCGACGCCGTAATACAACGTCACGCTGTCGCCGGATTCCAGCGACGAGCCGGGCGCCGGATAGGAGCCGGAGATCTTGCCCACATACTGCTTTGATGAATAGTGCGGTTCCAAATCCACGTCGTAGCCCTGCGATTCGAGCTCGCTGACAGCCTTGTCCTTGTCCATGCCCATCACGTCGACGGGGATGCCGTCACCCTTCGAGGCGACGCCGATATAGATGCCGTCCTCCATCTCGTCATCGGTCAATCCCACGCCCGGCGCCGGGTAGGTGGTGCTCACCTGCCCCTCCGGCGTCTTGCTGTCGGAGGAGATCACGACCTGCTTGTAGTGGATCGGCACGCCCATCTGCGCGAACAGGTCGACCACCTTGTTCACGTTCTTGCCGACCGTGTCCTTCGGCACGCCCGGACCGGCCGACTCCTGCACGACCACCGTCGAACCCGCGTCCACGCGGTCGCCCTGCTTCGCGCCCGAATAGCCGAGGAACACGCCCTTGTCGGAACCGGAGAAGACCTGCACGGTCTTCGTCTTCAATCCCTTCGCCTTGAGTGCCTCGGTCACGTCCTTCGCCTTGACGACCGACGACTTCTTCTTGCCCTTCGCGTCGGTCACACTCGTCGCGACGGACGCCGGATCGGGCAGCGACTTGCCGCCCCACACCTCGCTGCGGTACGTGAGGAACGCGACGACGCCGCCGACGACGACCAAAGCCGCCACGACGATCGCGAGAATCAACGGCAGACGGTTCTTCTTCGCGACGGCCTGCACGCCGCCGTCACCCGAACCGCCGTCACCCGAACCGGCGCCGGGAAGCGCGCCGCCGGGTCCGGCGGGCGCGACCGGCGGCAGCGTGGTCGTCGCCGCGGCATCGGCGGGATTCGCGGGCGTCGGAACCGGCGCACCGGGCATCGGCACGGCCGGGCGCGACGGCATGGACGCGCCCGACGGGCCGGGGACCGGCGGCACGGCGGCGCCGGGAGCCGCCGGAACCGGACCCGGCACGCCGGAACCCGGCGCACCACCCGTGACCGTCGCATCGCCCTGAGGCAACGGAGCGCCGCACTCGGCGCAGAACCTGTAGCCACCCTCGTTGGCGGCACCACATCTCGTGCAGATCATCTTCGTTCCTTACTCTCCATGAACGATGAACTGCCCTCAGTCTACCCGCCGCGCATATCACCGGTAGATATGTACCGGAAACGCGGCGGAACGGCGTTTCGGCGTGTCGCGTCGGATGCCGCACTCAGATGAACAGGCTCACGCCGCGTCGTGCGATGCAATACGCGTTGCCGAGCCACGTGTGGCGGGAGTTCGGCCAGACCGCGCCCAGTCGCGGCGCGTTCTGACTCATCCAGATGCTCGGCACGCGGCCGTCGGCGGAACGCGATCCGAGCAGATTGAAGCCGTTCTTCTCCAGCAGCCATTCCGGATGCTGCGTGGCGATCGCAAGCCCCTCCTCCAACGTGAGCGGCAGACGCTCGTCCGAATCGATGAGCTTGCGCGCCACGTCCGGCTCGCGGTTCACGTAGCAGGTGCCGGTATGCGGGTCGACGACCAGGTAAAACGGACCCTCCGGCGGTTCGAAACCGTCCTGCGGCAGGAAGCTGGCGATGTCGCGCGGCGGCATCGTCGTGAAGCCGGCCATGCGGTAGATGGAGGTTCGCGCGATCAGCGACTCCGGCGAGACCAGCTCGCGCGTCGGCACCAGCAGGATGTTCGTGCCGAGATCGGAATGTTCCAACGCCTCGATGAGCGGGTTCGCGAGCGCGCGGAACGCGGCGGCGCTCATATCCGCCACATCCGGGTACCCCAACGCCACGATTCGATCGAGCTGCCTGCGCGCTTCCTGAGATGCAATCGACATGACTCCTACCCTACCGCGTCCCCCGGCTCCCCGTACCGCGCGGCGGCCCGGCCGGCAATCATCTCAGCCGTCTCGCCGTGTGTATGCACACACGCATGCACACGCGCACCGTCCACACGGACGCGCGAAACGGGTACTCTTGGAGACTATGGAATTGCATGTGTTGAATCACCCGCTCGTCGAGCACAAGCTGACCGTGCTCCGCGACAAGAAGACCCCGTCCTCCACCTTCCGCGAGCTCGTCTCCGAACTCGTCATGCTCGAAGCCTACGAGGCGACGCGCGACCTGTCCGTCGTGGCGACGCCGATCGAGACCCCGGTCGCGCCGATGACCGGCAAGAAGCTGGCCGAACCGCGCCCGATCATCGTGCCCGTGCTGCGCGCCGGACTCGGCATGCTCGACGGCATGACCCGTCTGCTGCCCACCGCCGAAGTCGGCTTCCTCGGCATGAAGCGCGACGAGGAGCACCCCACCCAGCAGATCACGTACGCGAACCGTCTGCCCGACGACCTGTCCGGCCGCCAGTGCTTCCTCATCGACCCGATGCTCGCCACCGGCGGCACGCTCGTCGCCGCCACGCACTATCTGGCCGAGCGTGGCGCGAAGGACGTCACCGCGATCAACATCATCGCCGCGCCGGAGGGCATCAAGTACGTCGAGGAGCACATCGACCCGTCCATCGACTTCAAGGTCGTGGTCTGCGCCGTCGACGAGAAGCTCAACGACAAGTGCTACATCGTGCCGGGTCTCGGCGACGCCGGTGACCGCCTGTACGGCGTCATCGACTGAAGCCCGTACACGGGAACGAATCCGCAGAAAACGTACGCCGAACAGGTTCCGGCGTACGTTTTCTGCACTTAGGCACCAGGGACACGGATGCCGCGGGATGCCAGCCCGCCGCCGGACGGCCAGCTTCCGGACCTCACCATCGAACAGCACCACTCCCCCGAACGACCAGGAACGAAAGCGGACATATGCAGATCGACATCATCGCGCCGGGGCGCGTGAAGGAACGGTACCTGCGCGACGCCATCGACGAATACTCGAAACGACTGTCGCGCTATTGCCGTCTCAACATCATCGAAGTCGCCGACGAGAAGACGCCGGAACACGCCTCGGCGGGCGTGGAACGGCAGATCAAAGCGAAGGAGGGCGAACGCATCGCGAAACATCTTCGCGACAACGCGTTCGTCATCGCCCTGGCGATCGACGGCAAGCAGCTGTCCAGCGAAGAACTCGCCGCGAAGATCGACGACCTCGGACTGCGCGGCACCAGCCACATCCAATTGGTCATCGGCGGCTCCATCGGTCTGGATGACGCGATCCTCAGACGCGCGGATTTCAAGCTCAGCTTCTCGAAGATGACGTTCCCGCATCAGCTCATGCGCGTCATCCTCTTGGAGCAGATCTACCGCGCCTACAAGATCAACGCCGGCGAGCCCTACCACAAGTAGGCCTCGTCCTCGCCGCACCCTCGCCGCACCCGACCCCCATCGCCACGCTCGCACCCTCGCCGCACCCTCACCGCACCCGTGCTCCCGCCCGCGCCCCCGCCCGCACCCCGGGGTCCCGTCGACGTGCCGCCCTCGCCGCCATCGCCATACCCGTCAGCAAAGGCTCCTCAATCAGCGGATGGAAGTGGGTCCTGCCCGGCGATGCCCCCTCCCCATGTAGGCTTGGCCTCGCCCTTGCCGACAGCGAGTGTGCCGAGCCTCCATCACCTCCCCGTGTAGGCTTGGTACGCATGACGGGACGCTTCGCACCTACGCCCTCGGGGCGCATGCACATCGGCAATATGACGGCGATGCTGGCCGCATGGCTCGACTCACGGGCGCACGGGGCACGCATGTTGCTGCGTATCGAGGACATCGATACGCCACGCGTACTGCCGGACGCCGACCGGTGGATCATGGACGATCTCGACTGGCTCGGCCTCGACTGGGACGGCGATCCCATCTACCAGTCACAGCGTATCGACCTGTACGAGCAGGCACTGCGACTGCTGGAATCGCAGACCGTCGCCCCACACGGGCCGCGTGAGTCCGTTTCACGCGAAACGGACGCCACGCGCATCCCGCTCATGTATCCATGCTTCTGTTCGCGCGCGGACATCCGCGCCGCATCCGCACCTCAGGAAGGCGACGGATTCCAGATCTACCCCGGCACCTGCCGTCGTCTCGCGCACGAACGCCCGCACGAAGTGCGGGAACGTCTCGCGCGCGGCGACCGCCACTCGCTGCGCATCGCGATGCCCGGCGCCTCCGCGGGCACCGTCGAGTTCGATGATGCGGTGTTCGGCTCCCAATCGTTCGATCTCGCGCGTGAGATCGGCGATTCGGTAATCCGCCGATCGGACGGACTGCTCGGATACCAGTTCGTCGTCACCGTGGACGATCTCGCGATGGGCGTCGACTCGATCGTGCGCGGACGTGACCTGCTGCGCTCCACCGCGTTGCAAACCTACATCCGCGAGCGCCTCATCGCCGGCGGATGGGACTCCGCATTCCCATCGCACGACATCGCGGTGCTCTCCGACACGGGAGCCGCCGCACACAAGTCTTCGTCCTTCTCTGGCGAGGGGGCTGTCAGCCGCGGACCGACCGGGGAAGAGACCACCCGCGCACAGTCCACACAATCCGCGCCGCAATCCGCCGAGATCCCCTCCCCTGCACGCCCCACTTACGCGCACATCCCGCTCATCGACAACGCGGCCGGGAAGCGTCTCGCGAAACGCGAACGCTCGCTCGACATGGGTGCGCTGCGCGCACGCGGCGTCACGGCGGAACAGGTGACGGGCGTGTGCGCGTGGCTGCTGCGACTCGTCGACGACCCCGAGCCTTGCGCGGCGCGCGACCTGCTCGATATGTTCCGCACGAACGGCTGGGCTCCGCTACGTGCGGACCACGCGGACCGACGGCTCGACCCAGCCGACCCGCACATGCCGGACTGGCTGGCCACCGCGTTATAGCACCGCTGCGACCCATCGCAGGCATAGCGCGGACCGAGTTCCCCAGCGAAACAAAGCGGGCACGGCATGTCACGGACGCCTCGCCAACCAAACCCGGCGAAACAAAGCGGGCACGGCATGTCACGAACACCCCGCTGACCAGCCCAGCGAAACAAAACGGTCACGGCATGTCACCAATGCTTCGCAGGCCAGCCTCCCAGCGAAACAAAGCGGGCACTGCCTACCACAGATGCTCCGCTAACCAGCCCAGTGAAACAAAGCGGGCACGACTTATCACGGACGCCCGTCAACCCCGGCGAAACAAAATGGGCACCGCCTACCACAGGCGTTTCACTGAGCAGTCTCCCGGCGAAATGCAACGGACACGACCCATCACAGACGTTTCGCGAATCAGCCCAACGAAACCAACGGGCACTGCCCATCACTCATGCTTCGCGAATTAACAGCCCAGCGAAACAGAGCGAGCACGACCCGCCGCCGATGTTTCGCTGAGCAACCACCCAGCGAAACGAAACGGCCACGCCCAACCACGGATGCCCCGTTAACCAGCCCCAGCGAAACACAACGGGTACGGCATGTCGCTGATGTTTCGCGGAACAGCAGCCCCGCGAAACGACACGGGCATGTCTTACCACAGACGCTTCGCGGAGCAGCCGCCCAGTGAAACACAACGGCCACGACTTACCACGAACGTTTCGCGGAGCAGCTGACCGACGAAACGGAATGGGCACGACCTGTCAGCGAAACGGAATGGGTATGTCCTGCCACAGGCGCATCACTGGTCGACCTCCCAGCGAAACAAGACGGGCACAACCTGCCACAGGCGCTTTGCACAATGGCCTCAGCGAAACGAAACGGGTATGGCACGTCACAGACGCTTCACCGGACGGCCTCCCAGCGAAACGGAATGGGCACGACCTGTCACAGGCGTTTCACGAACCAGCCTCAGCGAAACGGAACGGACACGACTGGCCACAGATACTTCGCAGGACGACCTCTCAGCGAAACGGAATGGGTATGTCCTGTCACAGACGCTTCGCTGGGAGTGGCGACGGCGTCCCAGTGCGGGCTAAGCCAGCGTGCCCGCATATCCGCACGGGGCCATCCCACGGATACGGGCTGTTCCGGGAGACGACCATCGGTGCCCGCATATCCTCACGAGACCATCCCACGGATACGGGCCGTTCCGGGAGACGACCATCGGTGCCCGCATATCCGCACGGGGCCATCCCACTCCGCTTGGCCTAGCCGCACACCCTGCGCGGCGCCCCGCATCAGCACCCGCGTATCCGCACGGGGCCGCTCGCCCGCTCGGCTTGGCCCCACGAAGTCGCCCGGCTTGGCCGCACCCGCATCCCGCGCGAACTGGGTCGCACGGGGCCACACCCCGCTCGGTCTAGCCACACACCTCTGCATCCCCGCATAAACCGGCTGCACGTCCCGCACCAGCACCCGCATACCCGCTCGACCTAGCCGCGCACCCCGCGGGTCAACCCCGCACACCCCGCACACCAGCGCGGACTGGAAGCGCAGCCGCACACCCTGCGCGGTGTAGGCTTGGAGGCATCATCGGCAACACTTATGGGAGGGATTGCCATGTCGAAAGCCTTGAGGAACGCCATTATCGGCGGAACGGTATTGGCCGGAGCGGCCGCATGGGCCATGGCGCCGCGTTCGTTCGGCGACAAGCGCCGCAACTATGTGCCTGTCATCCCCGACGTGTGGTACGCGCATCGCGGTCTGCACGACGCGGGTTCCGGTCTGGTCGGCATAGAGGACATCGCCGACTACACCGGCGATAATCCGGTCAGCGCCGACGCGGACACGGCCGCCGCATCGATCGCCGAGAACGCCGACTATGTGGCGCTCGCCCGCAGTATGGCCCTGAAGGCCGGCTACGGCACTCCCGACGAGACCGGTCCGATTGCGCCGGAGAACTCGCTCGCGGCGTTCGCAGCAGCCTGCGAGGCCGGCTATGGCATCGAACTCGACCTGCAGCTCACGCTCGACGGTCAGGTGGTCGTCGTGCACGACGCGGACCTTTTGCGCGTGGCGGGCGATCCGCGCCGCATCGAAGACCTCACCTACGACGAGCTGACGCGTATCCCCCTGTTCCCCGCGTCGCGCGGTTCGAAGCCGGGTGATCTCAAGGCGCATCCACTGCCGGGCGCGGACGAGAATCCGCCGCTGGTCGTCACGCCGGCCACCGCACCGGACGGCTACTACCAGCATGTGCCGCTGTTCGCCGACGTGCTCAAGGTGGTGGCGGGCCGCGCACCGCTCATCGTCGAATACAAGTTCAACGACAACGCCGCATGGGGCGAACGCGAAACCGAGCTGATGGAGAAGGGTCATGCGCTGCTCGAGGCGTACGCGGGACCGTATGTCATCGAATCGTTCAACCCGGGCGCGGTGAACTGGTACAAGGAGCATCATCCGGAGGTGTGCCGAGGCCAGTTGAGCTGGCCCGCCTCGCTCGCGAAGGACGGCCCGGCCGAGTTCGTCGCGGGACTGCTCGCCTTCGACTGGTTGTCCCGCCCCGATTTCGTCGCCTATGACTGGACTGGCGGCCATCTGCCGCAGGTGCGTCTCGCCCGTTCGATGGGCGCGATCGCCGTCTCGTGGACGGTACGTTCCAGCGACGAGCTCGCGCAGTGCGATCAGTACTTCGACCACCACATCTTCGAGGCCTTCGTTCCGCCGGAACACGGAGCGTCGTCGTCGTTGTGAACGATTCGATGCACCCCCGTGCACCTTCATCGTTCACGCCTGGACGCCGCACGCGTGTCCGGCTTCACTTCGTTCCGCCGCAGCGCTGACCCCACTCGGCTTACCCCGCTGAACCGCACCCCGATTGTTGGACTGAAGTAATTCGGATCTGATGATTGGAGGTGCGGTTTCTCATGTCCGGGAATCGCAGGAGTCATTACGACGACGGTTTCATGCGGGTCGTCGCCGGCCTGATCCGGAGCGAGGCGAGGAGGCGTTCTCTCGCCCGCTGGCGGGGCTGTCGGTCGAAGACCAACTGGGGCGGTCAGCGCGGGCACAACGCGTGCGTCGACAAACCACCCTCAGTCCCGCTATGCGGGACAGCTCCCGCCAGCGGGAGCAGCAGAAACCGAAGGAGCAGCGGCACGGCTTGTGCCAAATACGAACCAAATACGAACCAAATACGAACCAAATACGAGTAAGGCCGGTGCGCTTCCATCGTCGAATGATGGGAGCGCACCGGCCTTACTCGTCACCGTTCGGGGCTCACCGTTCGGGGCTCACCGTTCGGGGCTCACCGTTCGGGGCTCACCGTTCGGGGCTCACCGTTCGGGGCTCACCGTTCGGGGCTCACCGTTCGGGGCTCACCGTTCGGGACTCACTGAGTCACGAATCACTCGTCGGTCCTGACGTCCTCGACGTTGACATCGGGATCATCGGGGCCGTCGGACGTGGACGAGCCGGCACCGCCAGCGAGCGGATCCTCGGGCATGGCGGTGAGCTCCAGGTGTTCGCCGCCGGTCTGGTCGACGAGCACCGTGTCGCCGTCGTGCACCTTGCCGGCGAGCAGCATGCGGGCCAGCTGGTCGCCGACCTCAGTCTGCACGAGGCGGCGCAGCGGACGGGCGCCGTACGCCGGATCGTAGCCCATGTTGGCAAGCCACTCGCGTGCGGCGGCCGTCACGTCGAGCTTGATGCGGCGGTCGGTGAGGCGCGCGCTCACGCTCTTCACCTGGATGTCGACGATACCGCCGAGCTCCTCGCGGGTGAGCGGATGGAACATCACGATGTCGTCCAGACGGTTGAGGAACTCCGGCTTGAAGTTCATGTGCACCGCGTCCATCACGGCCTTCTTCTTCGCGTCGGCGTCCATATCCTCGTTGACGAGGAACTGGGAGCCGAGGTTGGAGGTCATGATGAGGATCGTGTTCTTGAAGTCCACGGTCCTGCCCTGGCCGTCGGTCAGACGACCGTCGTCGAGCACCTGCAGCAACACGTCGAAGATCTCCGGATTCGCCTTCTCGACCTCGTCGAACAGCACGACGGAGTACGGGCGACGACGCACGGCCTCGGTGAGCTGGCCGCCCTGCTCGTAGCCGACGTAGCCCGGCGCGGCGCCGATCAGACGGGACACGGAAGCCTTCTCCATGTACTCGGACATGTCGATGCGCACCATGGCCTTCTCGTCGTCGAACAGGAAGTCCGCCAAGGCCTTCGCGAGTTCGGTCTTGCCGACACCGGTGGGGCCGAGGAACAGGAACGAACCGGTCGGGCGGTTCGGATCCGAGATGCCCGCACGAGAACGGCGCACCGCGTCGGAGACGGCCTGAATAGCTTCCTTCTGGCCGATCACGCGATGCCCAAGATAGTCCTCCATGTGGAGCAGCTTCTCGTTCTCGCCCTGCATGAGGCGGCCGACGGGGATGCCGGTCCAGTCGGAGACGATCTCCGCCACGGAGTCGGCGTCCACGTGGTCCGGGACCATCGGCTCGGGCTTGCCGGAGCCGATGCCGTCACCGCCTTCCTTCGACTCGGCGTCCGCCTTCTCGGCGGCGGCGAGCTCCTTCTGGATGGCCGGGATCTCGCCGTAGAGGATGCGCGACGCCTCCGCGAGGTTGCCCTCACGGGTGAACTTGTCCGCTTGGACGCGCAGCGCGTCGAGCTTGGCGCGCAGATCGCCGACCTTGTTGTGACCGGCCTTCTCCGCGTCCCACCGAGCCTTGAGGCCCGCGAGCTTCTCGCGAGCGTCGGCCATTTCGGCCTGCAGCTTCTCGAGACGCTCCTTGGAGGCCGGATCCTCGGCCTTCTTGAGCTGCATCTCCTCCATCTCGTAGCGGGTCACCTTGCGCTGGAGCTCGTCGATCTCCTCCGGGGAGGAGTCGAGTTCCATCCTGAGGTGCGCGGCCGCCTCGTCGACCAGGTCGATGGCCTTGTCGGGCAGCTGACGGCCGGAGATGTACCGGTTGGACAGGGTCGCGGCGGCCACGAGCGCGTCGTCGCCGATCGTCACCTTATGGTGCGCCTCGTAACGCTGCTTGAGACCGCGCAGGATCGCGATCGTGTCCTCGACGCTCGGCTCGCCGACGAACACCTGCTGGAAACGACGCTCCAGCGCCGGGTCCTTCTCGATGTTCTCGCGGTACTCGTCGAGCGTGGTCGCGCCGATGAGGCGCAGTTCACCGCGGGCGAGCATCGGCTTGAGCATGTTGCCGGCGTCCATCGAGCCTTCGGCCGCGCCGGCGCCGACGATCGTGTGGATCTCGTCGATGAACGTGATGATCTGGCCGTCCGCGTTCTTGATCTCGTTGAGGACGCTCTTGAGGCGTTCCTCGAACTCGCCACGGTACTTCGATCCGGCCACCATGGAGCCGAGGTCGAGCGAGATGAGCTTCTTGCCTTGCAGTGTGGTCGGCACGTCGCCGGCGACGATGCGCTGCGCGAGGCCCTCGACGACGGCGGTCTTGCCGACGCCGGGCTCGCCGATCAGCACCGGGTTGTTCTTGGTACGACGGGAAAGGATCTGGATGACGCGGCGGATTTCCTGATCGCGGCCGATTACCGGGTCGAGCTTGCCTTCCTTCGCGGCGGCGGTCAGGTCGGTGGAGTACTTTTCCAGCGCCTTGTAGCTGCCTTCCGCGTCCGGGCTGGTCACCTTCGCGCCGCCGCGCACGCCCGGCACGGCCTTGCGCAGGGCCTCCGGCGTGACGCCGTTCTTCTTCAGGATGTCGGCCGATTGGTTCGGGGCCGAGGCGGCGATGCCGATGAGCAGGTGTTCGGTGGAGACGTACTCGTCCCCCATGGCCTGCATCTCCTTCTCGGCCTGTGCGATAGCGGCGGTCAGCTGACGGCTGGCCTGCGGCTGCGACGTGGTCGAGCCGGACGCGCTCGGCAGTGCGACGAGCGCGTTGCGCACGGCCGCGCCGATGGCCTGCGGGTCGCCGCCGGCCGCTTGGATGAGCCCGCGTACGACGCCCTGCTCCTGACGCAGCAGCGCGTCCATCACGTGCAGGGTCTCGACCTGCGCGTTGCCCGCGGCGGCGGCGCTCTGAATGGCGTCGCCGATGGCCTCCTGGGCCATGGTCGTGAACTTCTGTTCCATAAGTCTGTCCTCCAAGTCTCGTGGCGGTCCGTCCGCGCACGTCGCCGCGCGTGACCGGATCACCCATGTCATGTTCTGACATGTCCAACCGACCTGGAGGACATTCTATTCCCAAAACTTGAGTCAGCATCACTCAAGTTTGCAAGTCGAACCGATCGCGGACGAACAGGTGAATGGCACCCCGAATCCGGATCGGCCAGACGCGCCAGCATGGAAGCCGTGCATCCTTGGCGCATCCTTGGCGCATCCTTGCATCCTCGCCTGCATGGACTCAAACTCGGACAGCGAAGACTGCGGAGGTAAGGAGGTAGCGAGGATTGCGCGGCATCAGCGGCCTCATCATTCCTTGCTTTTACGCCCCGCGACGACCTTGCCGATCACGAAGACGACGACCGCGAGAACCAGTATCCACGGCTTGTTGCCGATCAGCGGCCACAACACCAGCCAGACGACCGCCAACATGATGGCAAGCCGCGTGAACGTCTTGCCCGACCCCTTGGACGCGTCGCCTTGGCCGGACGCGCCTCCTTGCCCCGACTGGGACGGGGATGCCGACGCATGCGGAAGCGGCGGCGCGGGAACCGGCCTCGGAGCCGCCGCCCCCATGGGCGTCGCAACCGGGGAGTCGCCAACCTGCGATGGCACGGAACGGCTTGGAGGGGCGAAGTCACTGGAATCCGCATCACCCTTGGAAGCGGAATACCGCTGCATCACTTCCTGCTGCTCTGGATCCAACGGATACCCGTTACGCTGGGCGCGGGCGTACAAAGCCGCCGCTGCACGCATATTGGGAACGCCATCATCCAGGGTGCCCTGCGCGTTCAAATCGCCGAGCAGTACGGCCGCGGTTCCGTGACCATGCTTGCTTGCAAGGGAAAGCCAATGGGCAGCCTGATAGACACCCGTATGGATGCCCGCCAATTCAAGTGATTTGAGATGGCTGGCATTGAACACCTGCCCTTGGGCCTGCAGGCAGGCCATGCCGAAGTCATATTCCGCCCGCGCCACGCCCTGCTCCGCAGGGTTCTGCAGGATACGCATGGCAGCCACGAACCCGTCCGGCGTGCCTCCGTTCAGCATCTGCTCGGCCGATCTGATGTCTTTGAGATACGGCGTCGGATCCGTTCCGAACGACGGCTCGTCCACCTCCTCGCCGACAACGACGCTCCTGATGACGGTGGTCTTTTCATGCTTCAGGGATTCAAGCCACTTCGCTTCCCATTCCGCCGCTTCACTCGACGGAACGGCATAGCCGAAGACCTTGCCGCTGCTCAGATCCTCCATGGCGTCCGAAAATCCGTTCTTTGCCGCCAGACGACACCACTGGAGAGCCTCGTCCATATTCTTCGACACGCCGTCGCCGGTACGGTATGCGCGACTCAGCTGCCATTGCGCGTACGCGTTGTTCCGCTGCGCCTTGCGCAACAGCATGTTCATGTCATGCGGCCATTCCGAAGGAATGTTCATCATCGGCCTTTCACATATTGGCATTGGTATTGGCATTGATCGGCATTGGTATAGGCATTGGCATAGGCGTTGCCTACGGGCGGCGTTGAGTAACGCGCGCCGTTCCTACACCTTTACGTCGGCGTTGGTGCAGTACGGGCATCGGACCCGATGATCGGCCGGCACCAGCACCACATGCCCGTTGGGGCATGTGCGGTTGACGTACAGCAACTCTTTGCGGATGTAGTCCAAGGTCTGCTTGGTGGCGTCGTCCGCCTCGCCTTTGAGCAGGCGGCTCATATAATCGTCCGATTCGATGTACACGAAACGGTTGCGACGGATCACGCGTCGGATGAAATCCGCGAGAATCGCGATCATCGGAACGCCGAGCAGTACGATCAACATCCAAGTGAATACCCACTGAACCCCGAGGATCAGGCCCTGCCCGCGGACGCTGTCCACATCATTGCCCACCACGGATCGCAACGCCTCCTTGAGGGAGTCGCTCCACACGGCTTTGCGAAACACGATGGCGGCGACGACGGCCAGCGCGACGTACAACACCGACAGCGTGCCATATGCGCGCATGTACTTACGATCGCGCTGCCGGGCACTCAGCTGCACGTCGTCCTCGGGGCGCCCCTTGCGAATGGTCGGCGGCGCACCGGCGGCGAACTTCGGCTGACGCGCGGGCCCGTTGTTGAACGCGCTCATCGGTTCCCTCCTCTCATGGCATCAGATCGGACTCCTGCCGCGCCAGCCGGCGGCGCAGGAACGGGCACGGGCGACGGAACCGGCATGCCCGGCGGAATATGCCGTTCCAACTCACTCGCGGCGACGGCATGACCGCATATCGCGCAGACGTATGTCCGGTTAAGCCTGCCGGTTCCACGGCTTCCGCAGGACGGACACGTGATCGGCACCTCGCGCCCGGAAGCGGCGGTGGCGGCCTGTCCGGAGTCGACGTGTGCGGTGGCACCGTAACGGTCGGCCATGATGTCGGCTGCCGTCAGCTGGCGACGGCAGCGCGGGCATACCGGCGGCTGGTCGACGTGCCCTGCGATGGTCGTAGCACAGTCGGGGCAGCGGAACGTCACGGCGGCCGTATCACCCCAGATGGCACGACCGTCCACAGCATGCGTCTGCCGCAATGTGTTGAGGTCGCGTTCGGTCACGCCGGTGCCGTCCTGCAACAGCTCATCGTCGTAGGCGATATCGTGGCCGACGATGCTGGTGGCGGTGGCCGTGGCCTGTGCAGCGAACGAGACCGGATTGCCGCAGCCGGCGCACAGGATGGCGTGGCCCATCGGCAGGATGGCCTCGCAGCCGCATGACGGGCATACGACCGTCTTGCTCACGCCCGAGGCGTTGACGCCGGCGGCTCGATGCATGTCGGTGGAATACTGCGTCTCTTCGGCTACACGTCTGTCCACGCGGAGATCGAGTTCCTGACGGAGCGCCTGCATACTGGCGGCGTCACGCCATTCCTCGTACACGCAGTATGCGACCAACACGACACCAGCCGCCATACCAGCGATGCCTTTGCCCACTTCGGCGGTTCCACCGTCCCTGAACGAGCTGTATCCCCACGCCAGCAGAAACACGGCGGCGACGGGAATCAGGAAGTATTTCGTTTTGCCGCGGAACCCGGCGAGATTCGACGACCTTTTCACCAGACGGACGATCAGGACGATGCCTGCAATCGGCACGATGATGGTCATCAGCAGCAGCACAATCAGTATCACGGCCATTACCGCTCCGGATACGTTCATGATGCCTCCCCGCTACGTTGTGACGACTGTGGCGGCTGCATAGGCTGCATAGGCAGCGGCACTGATCCCGGCACGGGCCGCGGCCCATTCGCCGGCGACGGGGCCGCGGCGAACGATGCACCGGCACCCGGAACATCGCCCGGGACACCACCCGGCACACCAGCCCCCGGAGCGGCCGCGGCGGCCATGGTGGCGTCCAGGACGCCGCGAGTGCGAGCCATCGTGGGCTCGTAGCCCATGGTGTCGGCGATCTTGCCGGAGGTCCGCACATACGTATGGTGACTGTAGGTGTCACTGATATCCTGGTACATGGTCATCGTGGCGACCATACCGAGTAGCGAGGTGACCGCCAGTATCACATAGACCGGCAGCACGCCGGTGAGGAACCCCAGCATGCCGCGGAAGGACGCCACCATGTCCGGGTCGAACTGCGAGGCGGCATCCGGGTTGTCCAGCACGAGCATGAACCCCTGCAACATCAGCCCGCTGAACGACAGGAGAATCAGACACACGGCGACCACGGTCCATACGCCTATGCTGAGGCGCACGAACAGTCGCTTGGCGAACAGCAACTTCATCAGAATCCACCCTGCTTCGGGGTGAAACGGTTGGCGGAATCCTGCGCGTACTGCGCGTTGGCCGCGTCATTGCGCCCCTCGGTGTAGGAGACGGCCAATGCGATGCCGGAGACGACCAGCAACGCGAGCAGTTCAACGATCAGCGTGACACGCCACCAGCCCGTATTGGAGAAGAAGGTGAGCACGATCTGCAGCACGTAGTTCACGGCGAGCACCGCGAACACCGGCAGACGCGTGGTGTAGTCCGTGGCGGGACGCACGACCGCCGGGATGAGGAACGCCAGTCCACTCAGGGTGAGCATGACGAACGCCAGCCAGAACGCCAACACGTTGACATGCGGAATGACCAGCATGATGATGTCGACAACGACCGTGAGCAGCACGGCGAAGATGATGAATTGCTTGCCTTTCATGGGATATCCTCTTTCTTCTGTTCTCAAAGGTTGTTCCGAGGGCTGCCGCATCCGCCGTCGGCGGCGCTGCATGCCGCAGGGGTCCGACGGCGCGGGTCACATGCGCGCGAGAATCTCCTGCTGTTTCGCGGCGAATTGGTCATCGCTGATGAGGCCCATGTCGTGAGCCTTCTTCAGCGTCTGCAGAGCCTCGATCGGATTGCTCGACGGCTGCCCGGATTGCGGTTGCGCCGCGGGCGCCTGCTGACCTGATGCCGGCTGCCCTGTAGGAGCCTGTGGGGCAGGCGGCATCGGAACCGCGGCAGCTCCCGGAGCCTGCGACACAGGCTGCGTCGGGGCAACCGGAGTCTGCGTCGAATCGACCGGGGTCGGCGCAAGCGGCTGGGACGCCAACGGTTGATGCTGACTCGGCATTGCGGTCGTGGGCGTGAAGTCCATGGCTCCCATCGAGGAGACGGCCGCCCCCAGTCCCTTGACGATGGATCCGCCCACGCCGAGACCCACGCCCAGACCGATGCCGCCGTTCATCAGATCGGAGCCGGTTCCCGTGTTGGCCGCCGCCGTCTTGAGCACATCCAACGTGTGTTCCTGTTGGAAGGTGTAGCCACGCTGCCGCTGGTCGTAGGCCTTGGCATCGGTGTGGGCCATGTCGCCCAACGCATCCATACGCTCCCGCACGTACTTCGTCTGCGCGTCCATGCGCTGCGTGTATTGCCTGGTCTCGGCTTTGGCGGCCTCGTCCTCGAATTCCTGGGCACGCTTCTCGTATCGCAGATAATCCCTGCTCGATCTGTCGATGACGACCGCGTTGAGCGTGAAATCGAAGACCTTCACGCCGTACTGCTGCTCCATCTGGGCGAACGGCTCCCGCAGCCGCAACCTCAGCTCGTCGGCGATCTCGGATGTTTTGCTGTCAATCATGTTGATGGGGATTCCAGCCTCCGTGAGGACTTTGCTCAACACGTCACGGATGCCCTCGTTGATCTTCTGCCTCAACGCCGCGACCACATCGTCCACGGTCGTGACCTCACGATCCGAGACGAACTGATGGAAGAACGCATCAAGATGCGCGGCGTTGGATTGATCGGTCTGCGGCCCCGGAGTCGTGTCGGGGTCGATGTAGGAGAGGGCGATCGAGTACATTCCATTGGCGCCAGCGGGAATGGTCAATGCGCTGCCTCGCGGACCGACGTTGCCCGGCACCGGGATGAGAATGGGCGAAGGGGTCCCCCACCCCACGCCGATTTTGTCGGTCAGATTGATGAAGTATACGCGCGCATCATTCGGATTGACCCCGCCGGTGAACATCTTGGTCATGCTGGTCAGCAGCGGCGCACTGTTGCCTTCGATGACGCTGGCCCCCTCGCGGAACGTCTGCGCGATACGACCGCTTTTGACGAACACGGCAAGCTGGTGCGGCATCACCGTGAGTTTGGTCCCCGCCTTGAGTTCGGTGCTCGGATGCCTCCATGCGAACACGTCCTTGGTGTCTCCTCCGCCATAGCGAACGACATCGATGAAATTGAACGGCATGACCGTGTCCTCTCCCTTCCGCCGGTGAACCCCTCAGTGGGTTACACGCCCATAGTCCCCCCCCTAGGGACACGCGGATGAGATACAGACCGATTGAGGGCGGCCGTAACGCAAGTCGACGGCCGCCCTCAGTCCCGCTTGAACGGGACAGCTCCCGCTGGCGGAAGCATCGGGAGCATAGATGCGCATGCGCCGCGCGGTCATGCGGTCAAGCACTCATGCAGGCATGTGAGACCGCACGGCACAACCTCACGCGCGCACGATCACGTTGCGCAGATCGCCGACGCCCTCGACGTGGACGATGGTCTCGTCGCCCGGCTCCAGATGTCCGGAGGCGTTCGGCGTGCCCGTCATGATGACGTCGCCGGGCAGGAGCGTCGAGAACGAGCTGATCGCGGCGATCTGCTCGGGGATGCCGTGGATGAGGTTCGCGGTCGTGCCGGACGCCATCGCCACGTCCTCGCCGTTGAGCGTGAACGAGATCTTCGCGTCCTTCCAGTTCACGTCGTCGCGCGTGACGATCCACGGGCCGAGCGGGCAGGACGTGTCGAAGCCCTTGGCGCGCGTCCACGTCGGGTCGAGGCCCTGCAGGTCGCGCAGCGTCACGTCGTTGACGCAAGTGAAACCGAGCACGTAGTCCATGGCCTTCTCGACCGGCACGTTCTTGGCGACACGGCCCATGACGACGGCGAGCTCCGGCTCGAAGTTCATGTCCTTCGAGCAGGCCGGGTACACGATCGGGTCGTCCGGGCCGATCACGGAGGTGGACGGCTTGGTGAAGATGACCATGTCCTCCGGCGCGTGCGAGATCTCGGAGTGGCCGGCCTCGTGCATGAACTGGGCGTGCGCCTCGTAGTTCTTGGCGAGTCCGTACACCTTGCTCGGCAGGACCGGCGCGAGCAGACGGATGCCGTCCGCGTCGAGCGCGTAGCGCTTGCCGGCGGGGGCGACCTTGCCGCCGAGCAGCGGGTGGCCGTCGAGTTCGACGAGATAATCCTTGCCGTCGGCCTCGTCCGTCTGGACGAAGGCGTATCGCGGCGTGTCATTGAGTGAAAAACGTGCGATTCTCATGTCGCCCAGTCTAGTCCCGTCGCGCGTTCCGGCGGCGTGTGCGCCGCACGCCGGAACGCACGACCGTCGCGGACGCGGCTTCCGCGCTTACGCGACGGTCGCGTACGCCGCGGCGACGACCGCGTCGAGACGCGCGGTCGCATCGTCCGGCGCGGCTGCGAGACGGTCGGCGGCGGTCGTCACGTCGTCGCCGTCGTCGTAGGAGTAGCCGCCGTCGCCGTCATCGTATGAATAGTCGTAGTTGGGGTCGTACGACAGTGCGCTGGAGACGATCGCGACGAGCAGGACGACGAGCAGCACGGACACTATGAGGGATATCGTGCTGATGATGATTCCGGCGATGGCGAGCCCCTTGCCCTTCTCGCCGGTCCGGTTGATCTGGTTGAGTCCGATGATGCTGAGAATCAGACCGACGATCGAGAACAGGAACGACGTGATGAATCCGGCGATGGCCATCGCGTTCCAACCGGGTTCCGGCTGATAGTACTGCTGGTACGGCTGTGAGTATGGCTGCGCATACGGCTGCGAGTATGGCGAGGCGGGGTATTCGTTGGGAGCGGGGTACCCGTTGGGATTCGTGTTGGTTGGCTCGGTCATTGCGTCCCCTTCTCGTCGATGGCGTCGACTCGTCCAGCCGTCGGATGCCTCGCCGAATCATCCGAAACGATTCCGGATGACGGCCTCTCCCCCACCCGCCACGTGGGAAGCACTCTCATCGGAGAGCGATGAACGCACGGCTCGACGTATCCCTCTCAGCTTACCGCGTGGAATCCCGACGCACGACGCCCGGCACGGCATAATGGGATACGGCAAGCAACCACATCACGGCCGGCCGCGCCCAAGCACCGACATGCTCGGCGCGGCCGGTCCGTTCCCAAGCATTCCAAGGAGGAATCATGGCCATCGCGGACAAGAAGGTGCTCATCATCGTGAACAACTGGGGCATCGAGGAGACGGAGCTCACCCGCCCGCTGCGCGATTTGAAGGCCGCGGGCGCGCAGGTAACGCTCGCCGCGACCGAGCTGGAACCGTGCGAGACCGTGCAGCACGACCGCTACGAGGGCGAGACGCTCACCCCGGACGCGAAGCTCTCCGACGTGCAGGCGGCCGACTACGACCTGCTGGTCGTGCCCGGCGGCACCTGCAACGTGGACCGCATCCGTGTGAACGAAGACGCAATCACGCTGGCGCAGGAGTTCGCGCACGAAGGCAAGCCGATCGCCGCGATCTGCCACGGCGCGTGGCTGCTGGTGAACGCGGGCCTCGTGGCCGGCAAGACCGCTGCGCCGTGCCGTTACATCGCCGCCGACATCGAGAACGCGGGCGGCCACTACGTCGACGAGCAGCTGCACGTGGACGACGCGAACGGCTGGAAGCTCATCACTTCCCGCAAGCCCGCCGACCTCGACTACTTCGTCGGCGCCATCAAGGAGGCGCTGGAGGCCTGAGTCCCCAGCTGATCAGATGAGGATTCAGATGATCGGCGAGATGATCAGATGAAGGCGCGGGGGCCGAAGATCGCGGTGCCGACGCGCACGATCGTCGACCCCTCCTCGATGGCGATCGCCATGTCCTGCGTCATGCCCATCGACAGTTCCTTGCAGTGTTCGGTGCCCTGCGCGCCGGAGGCGAGAATCTGGTCGCGGGTGCGACGCAGGTGGGCGAATCCGGCGCGGATCGTCGCCTCGTCGTCCACATGCGCGCCGATCGTCATCAGCCCCTGAAGCTCCAGACCGCCCATCGCGCCGATGCGCTTGGCGAGGTCGATGGCGTGGCTGGGCGCACATCCGGACTTCGACGCCTCGCCCGACTCGTTGACTTCAAGCAGCACGCCGACGGTCATGTTCCGCATGACCGCGCGGCGTGCGATCTTCTCCGCAAGCTCGATCGAGTCCACCGATTCGATGGTGTTGACGACGGGCAGCACCTTGCCGATCTTGTTGGATTGCAGCTGGCCGATCAGGTGGAACGGCACGTCGCGGCCGAGCTCCAACCCGCGTGCGGCGCACTGTCGTGCCAATCCTTCGGCTTTCGCCTGTACCTCCTGCGGGCGGTTCTCGCCGATCATGCGCACGCCCGCGTCGATGGCGGCCATGATCTCGCCCACGTCGCGCGTCTTCGTCGCGGCGAGCAGCCTGACCGAACCGGCATCGCGGCCGGCGGCCTGCTCCGCCGCGGCGATGCCGTCGAGCACACGCCGGACGCCGTCCGCGATCTCGTGCGTGCGCGTCTCGTCGATCGTCTCGTTCGCCAAATCCTTGTGATCCATATACGCCGTCATGTCCGCCGCACTCCCCTCGTATCCGTTTCGTTCCCGCGGCGCGCAGGCCGCGGCTCATCCATTCGCTACCCGCATACTGTACGCGTCACGCCGGCCGTGCGCGAGACGCGCGCGAAACGCGCACGAAACGCGCGTCAGTAGGCGGCGGCGATGGCCTGGTCGAGATCGGCGATCAGGTCGGAGGCGTCCTCCAAGCCGATGGACAGGCGGATGAGATTGTCGGTCACGCCGGCGGCGACGCGCGCCTCGGCAGGCACTTCACGATGCGTGATGTGCGCGGGGTCGACGATGAGCGAACGCGCGTCGCCGATGTTCGGCACGTAGGAGAACAGCCGCGTGCCGTCGATGATGCGGCGCACGTTGTCGGCGCTGCCGTCGACGAGGAACGACAGGATCTGGCCGACGCCGTTCGGGAAGTACTTGCCGACCAGATCGAACTGGGGCGTGTTGCCGAGACCGGAATAATTGACCTTGACGACGTGCGGCGTGCGCGTCAGATGCGCGGCGATGCGTCGCGCGGACTCGACCTGACGCGAGACGCGCTGCGGCAGCGTCTCCAATCCGACGAGCGACAGGTACGCGTTGAACGGGCTCGCGACCGCGCCGAACGTGCGCAGGTACTTGATGCGGATGCGTTTGATGAACGCCGCCTTGCCGTATTTCTCCGCGAAGCTGTGCCATTCGCCGTTGCGGTCGTCGCTGATGACCTGCTGGCGTGCGGTGAACTGCGGGAACCGGCCGTTCGCCCAGTCGAACGTGCCGCCGGAGACCACGACGCCGCCGATCGCGTTGCCGTGCCCGGTGATGCCCTTCGTGGTCGAATGGACGACCACGTCGGCGCCGAATTCGATCGGACGCAGCAGGTACGGCGTGGGCACCGTGTTGTCGACGATGAGCGCGACGCCATGCTCGTGCGCGAGACGCGCCAACGGTTCGATGTCGAGCAGTTCGGTGGACGGGTTGGCGACGGTCTCGGCGAAGATGGCGCGCGTGTCGGGGCCGATCTTCGAGGCGACCTCGTCGAGGTCGTTCACGTTCTTCACGAAATCCGTGTGGATGCCGAACTGCGGGAGGAAGTCGCCGAGCGCGTCGACGCTCGCGCCGTACAGGTTGGAGGGGGCGATGATGCGGCCTCCGCCCTCGCCCGCGCACATGAGCGCGTACGTGACGGCCGCCATGCCGGAGCCGACGGCGACCGCGCCGATGCCGCCTTCGAGCGCGGCGATGCGGCGTTCCAACGCGTCGACCGTGGGATTGGCGACGCGCGAGTATTCGAATCCGTCGAGCTCGCCGGCCGCGAGCGCGTCGCCGCGCAACGCGTCGCCGAGGTCGAATGCGGCGGACGCGTAGATCGGCGGCACGGCGGCACGTCCGTTGTCGGTCGGGACGTATCCCGCGTGGACGGCGCGCGTGGCGAAACTCGACATGACGATGATCCCTTCACTCGTTCGCCGCTGCCGGCCACACCGGATCGACCCTCCTGACGCAGGAGATGCGGGAACGGTGGGATTGCGGCGATTACCCACGATGACACTGTCGGAAAACGGTGTCGATGACGCTGTTCCGAACGCTATCAGACAACGTACTCGCGAATCGTCGCGTCGGTATCGCGATTTCCGCGGCGTGACCATAAGGGCAGGTTATGGGCAGGGTGTTCCTATGTTGTTGTCAACCTTGGTGTGGCTTGTCGTGTTGGCGGGGCGGGTTGTCTGTATTGGGCGCGCTTCGCCGTCCGGCCGGGGGTTTGCCGGTCGAGGCCGGGATGGGCTGATGGGGACGAAGGGCGACGGAGCGAAGGAAAGCCAGACCATAGGACCGAACCAGACCATAGGACCGAACCAGGCTAAGGAACTGGTGGCGAGATACGTCTCCTCAGCGTCAGAAATCCCGGGAATCGATGGCTTCGTCCGGGATATGTGACGCTGACCAGCTCCCAGCGTCACAAATCCCGGACGATAGGACTGTTCTCCGGGATTTGTGACGCGATCGAGCGGTTCGTGCGCCTTGCGAAAATCCTGCGGCATGAAATCGGAATCCTACTGGTCGGCCACCGACTGCCCCGGATGGTTCCTTCGCATGTCAATCACATATGACCAGAGGCACCGCCAATACACCCGTGTCCGGTCACGCTTCGCGCGGGTAGGGGTCCTCCGGCAGTCGCAGCGACGGCTTCACGCCGCGCGTAAGCCGAGCCGCCTCGACCAGCACGGCCACGATGCCGGCCACACCGGCGAGGTACGAGCTGCGGGAGGAGACATAGTCCGGTTCGACGCGCACGAACGCGTCCGGCCAATGCGCCGGCCCGTCTTCCAGGAAGGATTCACCGGCAAGCTGACGTGCGGCCGCCAACGCGAACCCGCGATACTCGTCGCTTCCTGTGGCGGACCAGAGGGCGATACCGAAATGCGTGATGGCGGCAGTACCGCAGCACAGCGTGGACGTATGCCAGTATCCGGCGGAATGCGTCTGCGGCGCCCCAGTCGCCACAAGGCCACGGTACAGTTCGTCACGCCAGTCGAGATGCTGCGAGTCTCCTGTGGCCACGGCCAGTTCCTGCGCGAATCGGGACGTTCCCGCAGGCCCATGGCAGTTGCCGAGGTAGAACAGATCGCCACGATCGGTGCGGTACGGCACTAGACGCCCATCCCCCACCGGCACGGCGATGGATTCAAGGTACGCCTTGCCCTGCAATGCCGCATCAAGGAATTCCTGTCGGCCGGTGACCTGCCATGCACGCGTGAGCAGGAATCCGACGCCCGCGGTGCCGAATTCGAATCCCGGCCATTCGGTAGTCGCCGGAGCCCCCAATGCGGTGGAGTCGAGCCCTTGCCACGACAGTCCGGTCGCCCCACGCGTGGCACCGTCGCCGCTATCGCCATCATCGCCTCCATCGTGGCGGATAGCCTTAGCGAGCACGGCTTCGGCCGCATGTTCGATGATTTGCGCGTAATCCTTACGTCCGAACGTCTCATACGCCCACGCGAGCACGACGATGATGCCGCCGTCGAGCAGGATTCCCGGTTCACCGGACCACTGCACGCCGTCACCACCATCGCCATCATTCGCCGCGACGGGCTTCGCATGCGCGATGACGTCGTCGAGAATCGCAAATCCCGCGTCCACCAGATCCTGACGTTTCGCGTTCCGCCCGACTTCGAGCAGCACATACGCAGGGCCGGTGATGCCGAGATAGTAGCTCCACTCGTTGCCGGGAATCAGCTCCAACCCGGCAAGGCCGCGCTGCGCGCGTTCCGGCGACAGTGTGCCGTGCTTCCACCGGTTCACGTGGGCTTCGGCTTGTTCGATGGCCACGTCGAGATAATGTCGTTCGCCGGTCTCCTGCCACAGCTGCAGGAAGGCGAGCGCCACGCCGCCGTCACCGCTGAACAGGGAGTGGCCTCCGGGAGTGCCGTCCTCCGGCTCGTAGTCCCAGTAGATGCCGTCCTCGTCATGCTTGGCGTGACGTTCCAACCATGCCGCGCCCGAGCGGGCGAGCGTGAGGAAATCGTTCAGGTAGTCGAAGGGATGGGTGTTGTCGATGATGGTGTCCGCCATGGCTGAACTCCTATGTCGTCGTGGTGTCGGATGTGGATGAAAATGAATAGAGATCGGTTGAATGTGAATGCGGATATGGATCGGCACGTGCTGGTACGCGTCTGAGAGCACCGACGCGAAACGGCACGATCAGCCGAGCAGCGAACGCCCGATCCTGCGGGAGCCTTCGACGAGATCGTCTTCCGGGAGGAACGAGAACGCGAGTCGGAGGGCCCGCGAACCGGTGTCGAACGGATAGAAGGAATCGCCCTGCACCACCCGCACATTGCGCCGCGCGAGTTCATACCGCCTCACGTCGGTCGAGGGATCCAGGGATTCCGGGAACGTGGCCCACAGAAAGTACCCGCCTTCCGGCCGGCGCACGACGATGTCCGCGCCGAAGATGCCGGTAAGCGTGTCGTACAACGCGTACGCCTTGCGGCGGTAGACTTCGCGCTGATGCGCGACGAGTCCGTCATACCAGCCGTCCCAACCGAGCAGCGTGGAGACGATGTTCTGGGCGACTCCCGAGGGATGTACTTCGGAACTGGTGCGGTAGGCGGCGAACCGTTCCACGGTTGCGGCGTCGGCGATGTTCCACCCGACGCGCCAACCGGGTCCAAGCGTCTTGGAGAACGAACCGATTTCGATAAGATGGCCGCCATTCCGGCCTTCGCGCGCACGCTGCGGGAATTCCGCGGGAGGCTCGTCGAACCAGAGGTCACGGTAGGGACTGTCCGCGGCGATGACGAAATCATAGCGTTCCGCCAGTTCCAGCAATCGGGCTTTGGCGGCCGCGGACAACGTCACGCCGGTCGGATTCTGGAAGTCGGAGACCGTGTAGACGAGGGAGACACGCACGCCGGATTCAAGTAGCTCTTCCAACGCGCCCACATCCAACCCCCGCGGTCCAGTGGGCACGGTGCGGATGTCCGCGCCGGCGAGACGCAGCGTTTTCAACGCGAACGGGAATGTCGGATTCTCGACCACCACCACGTCGCCCGGATTGACGAACGCCGCCACGGCGAGGAAGATGCCCTGCGTGGCACCGGTGGTGATGAACACATTCTCCACGTTCGTATGGCGGCGGCGTGCCACCTGCTCGCGGAGACGATCGATGCCGGAATACGAGGAGTACGAAACGGCTTCGGCGAACGATGCGCCGCCGAACACTTCGGATGCCGCCTTCGCGTAATCGTCGCGCGGCAACAGGGAGAAATCGGGGATGCCGATGTCGAACGGCAGCAGCCGCGTTTCGATGGGGTCGATGTCATTGCCGGAGGAGAACGGCGACGCGGTGTCGAGCCGCTGGAACAGTTCGGAGTATGCGGTCATGATCACAGCCACTTTCCGGGATTGAGGATGCCGTTCGGGTCGTACACGCGTTTGATGGCGCGTTGCAGTTCGAGATTGCGCTCTCCGATCTGGTCCCCCAGATACGCCTTGAGTTCCAAACCGATGCCGTGCTCGCCGGTGAGCGACCCACCGACGGCGAGCGCCTCCCCCACCATCTCACGATGGGCTTCGTTGAGTTCCTCCGGATAGGTGTCGTATTCGCTTTTCGGCGCGAAGAACGCGGAATGAAGATTGCCATCTCCTACGTGCGCCACGATCTGGTAGGTGAATCCGTGACGTTCGGCGATGCCGGTCACCGTGGCGAGGAATCCGGCGAGCTTCGACAGCGGCACGGCCACGTCGCCGCCTGCGAGCCATGCATCCTTCGGATAGGGTTTGCCGGAGCGGCGAAGCTCGAACAGCCAGTCGACCTCCGCCTGATCGGTGACCTGCACGGCGACGGCTCCGACCGATTCCAAGGCCGTCTTGAGTTTGGCGGCGTCCGCGTCCGCGCCTTCGCCGTCGGTCTGAATGAGCAGCATCCACCGCGCGTCCCCGACGATCGTTCCGAATCGTTCGGATTCACGAATCTGGGGCAGTACTTCGAGCATCTCGCACACCGACGGTTGCACGCGGCTGCCGACCACGGCTTCCACGCCTTTGCCGGTATCTTCGATGCGCGGCACGAACCCCACGACGGTCGCGGTGGTGGTCGGACGCGGGCGAAGCCGCAGCGTGGCCTTCACGACGACACCGAGCAGACCTTCCGAACCGACGAACAACGAGGTCACATCCAATCCGGACACGTTCTTGATGGTGTGGCGGCCGGTGGTGATGATGCTGCCGTCGGCGAGCACGACGGTGAGCGACAGCACGGAATCCTTGGTCACGCCGTATTTGACGCAGTGGAAGCCGCCCGCATTGGTCGCGATGTTGCCGCCGATGCTGGAGATCGCCGCACTGGCAGGATCGGGAGCATAGAACAGACCATACCGTTCGACCGCCTTGTTGATGTCCGCGGTGATGACGCCCGCTTCGACGGTGACGGTCTGGTCGACCGGGTTGATATCGAGAATATGGTCGAGGCGTTCGGTGGACAGGATGAACCCGTCCCGCGTGGGCGTCGCGCTGCCGGCCATGCCGGTTCCTCGCCCCCACGTGAACACCGGCACGTGATACCGGTTCGCAATGGTCAGCACCTGGCTCACCTGTTCGATCGTTTCCGGCGTAATCAGCGCGGAGGTCTTGTGCGGTGCGAAGATCGAGCAATCCTGCGCGTGGGCGGCGATGTCGTCACCCCACACGGAGATGATGCGTTCGGGAACCGTCCCGTACAGTTCGTTCAGCGCGGCATCCACCGCAGCGTTCCCCGCGGGATTTTCCGCATGCGTCGTGACCGCGGTCTCATTCTTCACCGCGACCGGATTATTGGCGATGGTCATGTTTGCCCCTTCATATGTCATGGTTCGTCGTACTGTGGCGTCTTGCCTCGCCGCCGTGTTCCGTCACCCTCCCGGATGACTCACGGTTCAGGCGGCTTTGGCGGTGGCCGGTATCGTCGTTCCGCTCACGCGCTGCAGGAACTGGCGAGTGCGCTCCTGCGCCGGATGGTTGAAGATCTCATCGGGAGTGCCTTCCTCCACCACGACGCCTCCCTCCATGAACAGCACCTTGTCGGCCACGTTCCGGGCGAAGGCCATCTCATGCGTGACGACGATCATCGTGGTGCCGGACTGCGCGAGGTCCTGCATGACGGCGAGCACTTCGCCGATGAGTTCCGGATCCAATGCGGACGTGGGCTCGTCGAACAGAATCACCTCGGGGTTCGTGGCGATGGCGCGGGCGATGCTGACCCGCTGCTGCTGGCCTCCGGACAGCTGCGCCGGATAGTAGTCAACGCGATCCGCGAGCCCGACCTTGTCAAGCGCCTCGCGCGCGATGCGTTCGGCCTGCTTCTTCGGCACCTTGCGTGCGGTGACCAACCCCTCCATGACATTGCCCAACGCGGTCATGTTCGCGAACAGGTTGTAATGCTGGAACACGAACCCCGTTTTGCGACGGACCTCCAGCACCTGCTTCTTGGAAGCGGCATGCAGGTCGTAGACGTCGTCGCCGAACCTCAGGGTTCCACTGTCCGCGCGTTCCAGGAAGTTGAGGCTCCTGAGGAACGTGGTCTTGCCCGAACCGGACGGCCCGAGGATCGCCACCACCTGCCCGTGCTCAAGACTCAGATTCACGTCCTTCAATACCTGATTGCCGCCGAAGGATTTGCCGACATGCTGGATTTCGATCATGATGTTCCGTTTCGCTTTCCGTAATCGATCGGGAAGGCCGACCGCGATGTGTGGGGATGAAGGTGGATGAGTGATGAGATGGTTGCGATACATGCGATCACGAACCGTTCGGACAAGACGCGGACGAGGCTCCGACGGCACTTAAGCCACGTTCAGGCAGCCAGCGCCTTTTTGAATCTGCCGGCGCGCAGCGCGGCCGCCTTCATCAACAGCTCGATGCCCACGGCGATGGCCCAATACAGCACCGCCGCCGCGAGATATGCTTCAAGCAGGTTGTAGTTGTAGCTGGCCGACCGGATAGACTCGTTGAGGATGTCCATCACACCGATGGCGCTGGTGAGCGCCGAAGCCTTGACGAGGGAAATCAGCATATTGGAGATGCTGGGAATCGCCTCGGGAATCATCTGCGGAACCACGATTCTGCGCAGGATCTGCGATTTCGTAAGCCCTGAAGCGTATCCCGCCTCATACTGGCTGTCCGGCACCGCCAGCAACGCCCCTCGGAGGAACTCCGCCGCGACCGGAACGAAGGCGACGCTCAGAATGACAATGGATAGGTTCAGCAGTCCCGAATCCGATTTGCGGGCGGCCCAGCCGAAATGCTCGGCGATCGCATCGAAATACAGGTCGTACAGCAGGTTGGCGATGACGAGCAGCAGGTAGACGGGAATACCACGGATGATGGTGGTGAGCACCTGCAGGACCGGCGCGACCACCGGCACCCGCCAGACACGAATCACCGCGACGACGAATCCGATGGTGATACTGACGACGAACGGCACCGCGACGAGCAACAGCGTCTGCGGGATGAAATGACTCGCCGCGACGAGACTGTCGGCGAACTGCTGGCTGGAGAACGGTCTCATACCGCCTGCCTCCTTCCGAAGACCACGCGCTTGTTGAGCTGACGGAACAACAGTTCCAACGCGACGCTGACGACGAGGAATATCGCCGTGGCCGCCACATACGGTTCGAGATAGTGGTAGGTGGCGGCGCCGATGAGCCCCGCCTTACCCATCATGTCTGCCACGCCCAGCGTGGCGGCAATCGACGTGTTACGGAACAGCGCGATGACGGTGATGCCGAGACCGGGAATGATGAGTTGCACGGCCTGAGGAATGATTACACGGCGGAACGTCTGGAATCGAGTCAGACCTACCGCGTCGCCCGCCTCGTATTGGCCGGTGGGCACCGCCTCGAAACCGCCGCGGAACAGTTCCGCGAGATAAGCGGACTGGTTGACGCCGAAAGCGATGAGTACGAAGTACAATGCCTCGACCGAACTCAGATCCACGCCGGTCAGAGCCTGCGCGATGAGCGGCACGCCATAGTAGACGATGAACAGCTGCACGATCTCCGGAGTGCTGCGCACGAACGAGATATATACGACCGCGATCTGATCCAGCACGGGGATGTGATGCACTCTCACGAAGGCGATGAGCATGCCGAGCAGTCCACCGATGGCGAGCGCCGCCACCACGATGAGCAGGGTGACCGGAAGGGCTCCAAACACCTTCGGGAACACGCTCTCGAAGCGGTCGAGCGAGAACAATTGCACTTCGCCGGATCCCATTGCGATCAGTACTCCTCGGACGCGCTCAGCTGCTGGGAGAAGTCTCCGCCAAGATACTGTTCGCCGAGCTTCTTGAGCGTGCCGTCGGCGCGCAGTTCCTTCAAAGCCCCGTCGATGGCGTTGGTGAGCTTGGTCTGCTTCTCACCCTTCTGGGTGAGGAACGTGGTGTTCTTCTGCTCAAGGGGCTTACCGACCGCCTTGAGTCCGCCGCCGAAGTTCTTGTTCATATCGTTGAGCACCGGTTCGGGGCAGTACCAGGCGTCCACCTTGCCTTGCGCGAGCGCGGTGTATCGCTGTTCGGCGGTAACGTTCGCGTTGGCGTAGACGATCTTGATTGGGTTGTCCGGATGCTGCTTGTTGTATTCCTCCATCTGCTGCGACGTGGATTCGCCCACCGCCGCGTACACGGAGTGTCCGGCGAAGTCTTCGATGCTGTTGAACTGCGTCTTGTTCTTCTTCGAGGTGATGATGCGCACCACACTGCGCAGATCGGACTGCTTGGTCCAGTTGTACTTCTTCTCGCGCTGGTCGTTGAGTCGCCACGTGTGCGCGATGAGATCCAGCTTGCCGGCATCGAGCGAGACGAGCAGGGTCTCGAAGGCGGCCGGCTGGATGTCGAACTTGTATTCGGGAAGCTTCTCGTCGATCTTCTTGAGCACCTCGACCTCATAACCCGCGGGGTCGCCGTTCTCATCCACGTAATCGTAGGGAGCCCACGCGTTGCCGACGCCGACGCGGATGGTCTGCGCGTTGCTTTCCTCCGCATTGGCGGAGGTGCCGCAGCCGCTGAGACCGCCGACGACCAGCAGCGCCGCGAGGGCCGCGGCCGCGGTCTTCTTGAGGTTCCAGTTGAGAATCGCCATGATGGATGTTGTCCTGTTCTTCTTCTTGCGTGAATCGTATGTGTTGATGATCGATGGATGCACCGGTCAGATGAGCGAGTATCCGCCGTCGACGATGATGAACTGTCCCTGCACGTAGTCCGAAGCGTGTGAGGAGAGGAACAGCACCGTGCCATTCAGTTCGCCGTCCTGCCCGTAACGGCCGGACGGGTTGACTTTCTCATACGCCTCGGCGAAGCCCTCCACCTCGAAGTTGTTCGCGGTGATGCCGGTCTTGAACAGTCCCGGACCGATGGCGTTGACGGTCACCCCATGCTTCGCATAACGGGCCGCCAGCGCACGCGTGAGTCCGAGAACCGCCGCCTTGGACGAGTAGTAGGAGTCACGCACGTAGGTATCGTCGGCCTCCACATATCGGGCGTTCACGGAGGAGACGTTGACGATCTTGCCGTAGCCACGGGCCTTGAATCCGTCGATCACGTAGCGTGTAGTGAGCAGGATGCTCTTGAGATTGACGGCGAAGACGCGATCCCACTCGTCATCGGTGAAGGTCTCCGCGCTGTCGCGGGCGAAGATACCTGCGTCGTTGAGCACGATGTCGATGTCGCCGAGCGTTTCCTTCACGGTGTCGATGGCGTCGCGCACCTGTTCTTCGGACGCCACGTCGGTGGTGATGGCGAGTGCACGGTATCCCGCGTCCGTCAGTTCCTTCTCCAAGGCTGTGATGCCATCCGTGTTGACGTCGAGCAGCGCCACCGCGGCGCCGGAAGCGGCATAGGCGCGTGCCGCGTCGCGGCCGAGCCCGGATCCCGCGCCGGTGACCAGCGCGACCTGTCCGGTCAGATCGAAGAGTTGGTTCTGTGCCATGAGTGTTCGTTTCCCCTGTATTGTCCCGTATCGTTTGTGTCGTCTGTCCGTGTCACCGTGCGTTTCGCACTGCGTTTTCCGCTTGCCGGCCCTGGCGGACCTGCCATATGGCATGGCTCGCGCAGGGCCTTGCAGCGTACACGGCTGGAATGAGTGCGCGGGGCGGAGATTGTCGGTTCCGGCTCCCCTATTGCCGGAGCCTGCCTCACGCGTGAAGACTGACTGGTTTACCGCCCGCGGCCGCCTGTAGCTGGCCGCAGGCCATCACATTCGTGTGATGCGCCGCGGTATGGCGAGTATGCCGATCCGGTTCGTGCCTTTCATGACGACCCCCTGTTCCCCGATTCCGCCCGGACGTTCCCCCGCCGGCCGGAATCCTTATGTTTCCTACGCGTTTGCCGCGTGTACCTTGAAGGTACCATGGCGAAACGGTCGAAAACACGGCGTGGCTATACGGCCTCCTTATGAACGGCTATCCCCGTTATCAGCCCGGCTGATGAACCGTTATGCACCCGATACGTCCGACCTCACCAGCCCTGGTGACTATCATCGAAACCGTACGGGAATCGCGGCACACGCCGTACCGCGTCAGCCCTCCCCGAAAAACCGCCCATCTCACGAATCGAGTCGCATATGACGGAACTGAACCCGCAGTCGCTGGTCACCCTGTGGCAGATCGAACGCTACGGCTCGTTCTCGGCCACGGCGAAGGCGCTCGGCTGGTCGCAGCCGGCGATCAGTCAGCAGGTCAAGAAGTTGGAGGCGCAGTGCGGCACGACGCTCGTGGAGCGCACGTCGCACGGCGTGCGCCTGACGGCCACGGGCGCGATGCTCGCCCGTCACGGCGAGTCGATCGCGGAGCGACTCGAGCACGCCTCGCGCGAGTTGGAGGATTATCGCGAGCGCCGGTACTCGCATCTGTCGCTGATCGCGCCGCCGTCGATCTGTTCGACGATTGCGGCGCGCACGGTGGTCAAGCTGGGCATGTTCACCGACGTGAAGCTGAGTCTGACGCAGATGGAGCCACCGGAGGCGATCGTGCAGGTGGCGCGCGGCAAGGCGGACGCGGCGGCCGTGTTCCGTTACAGTTCCATCCCGTCGTTCCTCCCGTTGGGCGACGATCTCACGTTCCATTCGCTCGGTTCGGACCCGTTGCGCCTGCTGGTGCGCCGGTCGAGCGACGTGGCGCGCCGGTATGCGGACGATCACAAGCCGGTCTCGCTGGCCGTGGCGAAGGACGAATCGTGGATCGCGGGATGCCCGACCTGCCGCGCGAATCTCGTCAAGCTCGCGTCGCGTGCCGGGTTCACGCCGGACGTCGTCCACGCGACGGACGACTATTGGGCGACGCAGAATCTGGTGGAGGTGGGCATGGGCGTCTCGCTCGTGCCGGAACTGGACACGCACATCAATCTGGGCGCGGACCTGGTCGCCTGCCCGATCGCCGACGACTATGCGACGCGCGAGGTGGGAGTGGTGACGCGCACCGGCGACCACCGCCCGGCGGTGGACGCGCTGGTGCGCGAGATGAAGCGCACGGCGGTCACGTATCTGACCGCGCGCGACGGCGACGCCGCGTGACACGTGATACGTGACACATGACACGTGTGCATCCCATCGTTGCGCATGTACGTCGCCCGAATATCCGGGGATATCACGTTACTGTCACGCGTCCCGTCGCGAGACGCGTCCCGTCGTTACGCGTCCCCGTCTCCCGCGTCCCGTCGTTGCGCGTCCCCACCTCCCGCGTCCCGTCGTTGCGCGTCCCCACCTCCCGCGTCCCGTCGTTGCGCGTCCCCGCATCCCGCATCCCATCGCGCGCGATAAGCAAAAACGCGAGCGCCATCACGATTTCGTGGCACCGCGGCGTTGAACGGCGCGCGCGACCCGCGGACAATGAGTGCCATGACTATGAACGGCACCATGCTTGACAACAACGACACCACCGTCACCTGCGCCGCCGCCCCGGACTTCGATCCGGCGGCGATCGACGCGTTGACGGCCGACGACCTCGTGCGCATCGGCTCGGACAAGTGGACGCGCTTCCCTGGCACAATCGGCGCGTTCATCGCGGAAATGGACTTCGGCCTGGCACCGTGCATCGCACGCGCGATCGCCGATGCGGCGGCCCGCGGCGCGACCGGCTATCTGTCCGACCCGTTGAAGCGCGAGGTGGCGCGCGCGTGCGCCGCATGGCAGCTGCGCTACGACTGGACCGTGGATCCGGCCATCATCCGCACCGTGCCGGATGTGATGGAAGCGTATGAGGTGTTCCTCGGCGAAATCGTCGGCGAAGGTCATTCAATCGTCGTGCCGACGCCCGCGTACATGCCGTTCCTGAGCGTGCCGGGACTGTGCGGCGTCGATGTGATCGAGGTGCCGATGCTGCGCGACGGCGAGGGCATCGACGCGGGATGGCTGTTCGATTTCGACGCGATCGAGCGCGCGTTCGCGGGCGGATGCCACGCGTTCGTGCTGTGCAACCCACACAACCCGATCGGCAAGGTGCTGACGCGCGACGAGATGCTGCGCCTGTCCGAACTCGCGGACCGGTATGACGTGCGCATCTTCTCCGACGAGATCCACGCGCCGTTCGTCTACGGCGACGCCCGTCACGTGCCGTTCGCCTCGATCGACGAACGCACGGCGATGCAGGCGTTCACGGCGACGAGCGCGTCGAAGGCGTTCAACATCGCGGGCACGAAATGCGCGCAGGTGATCCTCACGAATCCGGCGGACATGGACATGTGGATCCGCGACGCGGAGATGTCCGAGCACCAGACCGCCACGATCGGCGCGGTGGCTGCGGTCGCCGCCTATGACGGCGGCTCCGCGTGGCTGGACGGCGTGCTCGGGTATCTGAAGGGTAACTTCGACGTGGTCGACGACGAGATGCGCGGACGGTTCGCCGCGGTGCGCTACGCGCGGCCGCAGGGCACGTACATCGCGTGGCTTGATTTCTCGCCGCTCGGACTGGACGATCCGGCGGGGTATTTCCTGGAGCGCGCGCATGTGGCACTCACCGACGGCCGTGAATGCGGCGAGGCGGGCCGCGGATGCGTGCGGTTCAACACCGCGATGCCGCGCCCGATCCTCCGCGAGGCGTTCGACCGCATGGCTGCCGCCCTCAAGGCCGATGGCCTGCTCTAACAATCGCCTGCTGACAGCCCCCGCTCCGCTGGCGGAGGCTGTCAGCAAACCTGCCAACCATCCCACCCCGCGTGCAGGGTCTGTCGGCAAACCGAACGCCGCCCCGCCAGTGGAGGCTGTCGGCAAACCCGATACGCTCATCCTTGCCCGCCAGTGGAGGCTGTCGGCAACAATCCGTCACGCCACCTCCGCCCCCGCTGGCGGGGGCTGTCGGCGCAGCCGACTGGGGGTGGTCCCACGCAGGGCGCACCTCCTACGCGAGCACGCCGGCCGTAAGCTCCTCGAACACATCGACGTCGGCGTGACGCTTGATGTACTGCTCGTAGGCGATGTCGAACGCCTGGCCGAGATCCTCAATCAAATCGGACGCATCCTCGATGCCGATGGACAGCCGCACCAGTTCGTCAGTGATGCCGACCTTGAGACGCTCCTCGCGCGGCAGTTCGAAATGCGTCATGCGACACGGAAGTTCGGCGAGGCTCTCCACCGCGCCGAGCGACACGGCCAGACGGAAGATATGCAGGTTGTCGAGCACGTCGGCAGGGTCGACGCCGGGCACGACCTCGAAGCTCAGCACGCCGCCCGCCCCCTTGAGCCCCTTGGAGGCAAGCTCCTGCTCACGTCCGGGCAGCCCCGGGTAGTTGACGGTCTTCACGAGCGGATGCGCGAGCAGATACTGGGCGACGGCCTTCGCGTTCGCCTGCTGACGGTCCATGCGCAGGGCGAGCGTCTGGATGCCGCGGCGCACCGCGTCGCATTCGGCCGGCGCGAGCACGCCGCCGAAACGGTTCTGCGCGAAGTAGATCTGCTGGCCGATCTTCTCGCCGAGCGTGACCACGAGTCCAGCGTTCACGTCGGAATGGCCGGCAAGGTATTTGGTCGCCGAATGGAGGACCACGTCGGCGCCCAAATCGAGCGGACGCTGCAGGTACGGGGTGACGAACGTGTTGTCGACGATGGCGATCGCACCGTGACGGTGCGCGATGTTCGCGATGGCGCGCACGTCGTTCACGTCGAGCAACGGATTGGTAAGCACTTCGAAGTAGACGGCTTTCGCCGGAGCCTGGCCGCTCGCGCGGTCGCCGGCGACGGCGGCCTCCAACGCTTCGGCATCATGCGTGTCGACCGCGTCGAACTCGAGCCCACGATCGGCGAAGTATTCGTGGAACAGCGAGTAGGTGCCGCCGTAGATGTTCTTGCCGACGACGATACGGTCGCCCGGCTTGAACACGCTCAGCACGGCATGGATGGCGGCGAGACCGGATGCGAACGCAAATCCGCGCGCGCCGTGTTCGAGCTGCGCGATCTGGTTCTCAAGGAACTCGCGGGTCGGATTGCCGCTGCGCGCGTAATCGTAGCGGGGCATGGACCCGACCTTCTCGAAGGCATATGTCGTGGAGTTGTAGATCGGCGGGTTCACGGCGCCGGTGGCGTTATCGCCGACCGGAAGGCCGTGGACGAGCTGAGTGTTGAACCTGGTCATTGCGCACCCCCTATCGTGTTCGCGTGGCATTGCTCGGGGCCGTTCCCCGCGCGGCTGCTATCGAAGATAATCGATGATCCGCGCGAACGGAACGGCGTTGCTATACGCCTTCCTTATGAACTGTTATCCGTCGCTCCCAGCCGGCCTACATCTCCGTCCCACCGGCTCCTCTCACCCTGCCCCCGCTGGCGGGGGCTGTCGGCGAAGCCGACTGGAGGTGGCGCCACGGCATGACGGTACGACGGACCGGCCCACCTGCCCGACGGAGCCCGCACCCAGCAGGCCTACACTGGGAGGCATGAAGATCACCAAGGCTTTGACGCGTCTGACCGGCTCCCCCACATCCCCGGTGTTCGTGCTGCTGCACGGCTGGGGCTCCAACGAATACGACCTGCCCGACCTGCTGCGCTACTGCGGCGCATCCTCCGCCGACTACGCAAGTCTCAGGGCCCCGATCCCCTACGGCATGGGCGGCACCTGGTTCGGCGACTGGGCGCACGAAGGCGTGCCGGAAGGCGAATCCCTGACCCGTCAGGCGAAGGCCGCCGCCGAGGCGATCGACGACTGGGTGCGCGCGAACATCCCCGCCGACCGCACGGTCGTCACGATGGGCTTCTCGCAGGGCGGTCTGCTCGCCGCGCACATGCTCCGCTTCGACCCGCAGCGCTACGCGGCGGCCGTGAGCTTCTCCGGCTGGCTCGCCCCCGGCGACCTGCCCGGCGACGCGACGTTGGCCTCGACCCCCGAGGGCGAGCGGCCGCCGGTCTTCTACGGCCACGGCGCAATCGACGACATCTTCCCCAAGTCAGATGTGGCGGCAATGGGCGAGTTCTGGCGTGAGCACGGCACGCTCGACGAACACGTCTACCCGGGCATGGCGCACTCCATCAACATGGACGAGCTGCGCGACGTGCAGCGCTTCCTTGAGAAGCACGGGTTCGTGCGGCCGCAGATCTGGTGAAGGGCCCGATAGGGGTCTACAGCGCGGTCGCGTAGTCGACGTGCGCGAACTCCGGCACCTTGTACCACTTGACCGGATAGCCGGCGCCATGCGCGCAGAACACCGAATCGGGTGTGTTCTCCAAGTCGGATTCCGGGTCGTACATGGTCTCCTCGATCACGCGCGCCGCATCATGGCACGGCCGGTACCCGCCGAACGTCGCGGAGAACCGTCCACGCCCATGCGTGTACGCATTCACGTCCATCGCATAATCACGCATCTCGCTCACCGGCGCCTCGCCCTCGACGACCGCATAGTCACCGTTATCCATATCGGACGGCGCGTCGAACGTGCCAGACATGCGCTGCACGTCGGCCATCGCACGCCCGATCATGTCGGACGGCACTTCGAGCCGGAAACGGTACCACGGTTCCAACAGCACACAATGCCCCGGATCGGCGGCGACGGCCTTCACCATCGCGGAGACGTCGCGGTCGCCGGACGCGCCCTGCACACCGGAATCACCGCGCGACTTGCCACCGTTCCCACGCGACTTGCCGTCGCCCTCGCCGTCTCCCTCGTTCTCCTCCGGAGGCTCGTAGGCCGGCCTCGCCGTGTCCACGCCGATGACCGGACGGCCGGTCACGCCGGCCCGCGACTCCATCAGCCCCTGACGGATCGCACGGTAGGTGGCCTGGCGGAAGTCACCCCCCTCCGTGTGCTTCACATGCGCGCGGGCGGCGACGAGCGTCATCCTCACGTCCGTGAGCGGCGAGCCGGTGAGCACGCCCAGATGCTCGCGCTCGGTCAGATGCGTGAGAATGAGCCGCTGCCAGTTGCGATCGAGCTCGTTGACGCTCAACGCGGACGCCACCGTGACGCCGCTACCCGGCTCGACCGGCTCGATGAGGATGTGTGCCTCCGCGTAGTGGCGCAACGGCTCGAAATGGCCGACGCCCTCGATAGGCGCGTCGATGGTCTCGCGGTAGAGGATCGAACCGGGGCCGAACGCCACGTCAAGCCCGAACCGATCGTGGAGTGTCTGTTGGATGATCTCGAGCTGCACGGCGCCCATGAGCTGCACGTGGAGTTCCTGCAGGCGCTCGACCCAGACGACGTGGAGCAGCGGATCCTCGTCCTCGAGCTCGCGCAGCGCGGCGATCACCTTGTGCAAGGTGAGGTCGTCAAAACGCGGAGTCGGAGTAGGGCTGGCGGCGGAGGCGGAGGAACCGGTGGAACCGGTGGAGCCGACGGCCTTGCCGGATTCGTCGGAGCCGGTAGAGCCGGCGAAACCCGTGCCGGCGTTCGATTTCTCGCCCGTCTTGCCGAGGGCGTCGAACGGCAGCACCGTGTAGGTAAGAACCGGCTGCATCTCCGGGCTGCCGGCATCCGGTTCGGCACCGAGTCCCGCGCCGGGGAACGTATGTTCCAATCCGGTGACCGCGCACACCGCGCCGGCGGGCAGCTCGGTGGCGATCTCGAATCGCGCGCCGTTGTAGACGCGCACCTGGTCGATCTTCTCGGAGGTGAAATCGGGAGCGTCGCCGGCACCAGTTGCGCCGGCATTCCCGCTGGCCTCCCTACCGGCATTGCCGCCGGTCTCCCCACCGGCATTCCCGCCGAGCGCGACCATCGACTTGGCCTTGAGCGTGCCACCGGTCACGCGCAGCCAAGTGAGCCGGTTGTGCTTATCGTCATGCGAAATCTTGAATACGCGAGCGCCGAACTCGTCCGGCCAGGCGGTCTCGCGCGTATAGGCGTCGAACGTGTCGAGGAACTCCTCCACGCCGTCGAGCTTCAACGCCGAGCCGAAGCTCACAGGGAACAGCTCGCGCCTCGCGACCATGCCGCGCAACGTGCCCGCGGTCAAGGTGCCGGTTTCGAGGTATTCGTCCATCGCGGATTCGTCAAGCGTGGCGATGTCCTCGGCGGCATCGCCCAGGTCAATCGGCGTGGCGTCGGGAATGCCGTCACCGGAAGCGTCGCCGGCCGAAGTGCCGGCCGAAGTGCTGACGGAGGTGCTGCCGGAGGTGTCGCCAGCCGCGGTGCTGGCCGAGGCCCTGACGGGACCGGCTGGCAGCGGCAGCGGGTAGACACCGTCTCCCAGACGACGGCGCAGGTCGGTGAGCGCCATGTCCCGGTCGAAGCCGGCGGCATCGCATTTGTTGACGAACACGAACGTGGGTACATGGTATCGGGCGAGGAGCCGCCACAGCGTTTCGGTGTGGCCTTGCACGCCGTCAGTGCCGGAGACGACGAGGATCGCGTAGTCGAGGGCGCGCAGCACGCGTTCGGTTTCGGCGGCGAAGTCGACGTGACCGGGGGTATCGAGCAGAGTGAGTCGGAGGCCGCCGTGTTCCACGAGCGCCTGATGGGCCGAGATGGTGATGCCACGCGCTTTTTCGAGCGTGCCGGTGTCGAGGAAGGCGTCACCGTGGTCGACGCGGCCGAGTTTACGGATTTCGCCGGTGCGGTAGAGCAACGCTTCGGAGAGCGTGGTCTTGCCCGCGTCCACATGCGCCACGATTCCCGCCACGATTCGTTTCATTGCTTTGCCTTCCGTTTTCGACCATCCCGGACAGGCCGGTTAGCTTGGTTGGCCCATCCATCTTGTCCGTCGTGTCCGTCTCCGATCGTCGCCGCCCGTCGGTTTGTCGGCAACGTGACAGTCCAACTATAGGAGACCGTTGCCATGTTCCGGTTTAACGACGGATGTGTATGGTTTGACGGCGAACGTGCATGGTCTGAGATCGAATGTGTATGGTTTCGACCCGAACGTGCATGGTTTCGACCCGAATGTGTGGAGTGTGGTGCTGAAGACCTGCGCGGCGGGTGCCTCGGCAGCAGCGGCACGCCACGCAAAAAGCCCGGAATTCCGCCAATCCTCATCCGGCCAGCATCTCGCTTGCAGCCGCTATGGAACCGCTCTTCAGCACCACACCCCACAGGTTGCCGCCGCTGGACTACACATTCGCCCCGAAACCATACACATTCGCCCCTGAACCATGCATATCCTGCCGGGAACCGGTATAGATGTTCCGTGTCCCGGTGGCTCGTCTACCATGGAGTGCACGCGACGGCCGTCGATTGACGGATGGCTCGCACGCGGATGCACGCGGCGGCGTGCCGCAATGACTTGAATATGGAATATGACTTCGTAAGTAAGGAGCAGCCGTGACCGTTTCCGGCACCACCGTTTCCGACCAGCAGTCCGATCTCGAGACCGTCGCCGCGGTCTCCTCCCGCTTGGAGGGGTTCCCGTCCGATTATGTGGCGCTCGACTTGGAGACGACCGGCTTCTATCCGAACAGCTGCGCGATCACGGAGATCGGCGCGGTGCGCGTGCGCGACCGGCAGATTGTGGACCGCTTCCAGCGTCTGGTGAACCCGCTGCGTCCGATTCCGGCGGCTGTGGTGAAGCTCACCGGCATTACGGATGACATGGTCGCCGGTCTCGATCCGATTGACCAGGTGCTGCCCGAGTTCGTCGCTTGGCTCGCACAGGGCGCGCAGGATGGCGAAACCAACGGAAACACCACGGCTGCGGGATCCGGCATTGCCCTGGCCGAGCCGCTGATCGGGCACAACATCCGTTTCGACTTGAGCTTCCTCGATTGGAACACGCGCAAGGTGCTGGACGGCCCGTTCTCCTGCGTGGATTTCGACACGATGCAGATCAGCCGCACGCTGTTCGCGCGTGAACGTCATCATCGTCTGCTTGACCTGATCCAGCGCTTCGACATCGCGCAGAACGAGGAGCACCGCGCATTGAGCGATGCGATCCAGACGCAGCAGTGCTTCGAGTGGATGCACAAGTACGTGGACCGTCACGAAGGCCGCGGCGGTTTCGGAGCGGTCGACTGGAGGACGGTGCCGGCGAAGAACAACGACGCGATCCTCAACCGTCAGATCATCCTCCTGTAAGCCCCCGCCCGCCCAGCACCCGCCGGCAGGAGTTACCCCGTGTCAGGCCCAGCACCCGCCGACAGCTCCCGCCCTGTCAAGGACTCCTCACTCCCGCCGGCTGGAGTCGCCCGGCAGACTCCAGCACCCGCCTGCCCAGCACCCGCCGGCAGCTCCCGCCCCGTCAAGGACTCCTCACTCCCACCGGCGGGAGTCGCCCGGCAGACTCCAGCACCCGCCTGCCGACAGCTCTCGCCCTGTCAAGGACTCCTCACTCCCACCGGCGGGAGCTGTCTTGCGCAGCGAGACTGAGGGTGGTCCTCCCACACCGAAGCCACACCGAAGCCACACCGAAGCCACACCGAAGCCACACCAACCCCTGCCCGCATACCCCCGAACCAGTGTTCACCCGTTATTCACCGGCCGTACCGCGTCGCCTCCCCGCCGATACGGCCGTCCGTGGGATAGTGAAGACACGCACGGAATCCGGTGCGATGACAACGAGACAACCAAACGACGAAGGAGCGTGTCTCATGGGATGGGGAGCAGGTAAGTCGACCACGGTGGCGTTCACGCAGCAGCCGAAGGAGGTGTTCGACACGCTCGCGCAGCTGGGCCAGTCGCTGAAGGGCTTCACGGTCACAGCGGATCCGAGCTCGTGGACGGTCACGTTCGCCAAGGGGATCAGTCTCACTTCGTGGGGCGAGAAGGCCGTTGCGCAGGTGACGCAAGGTCAGGATGGGCGCACGTGGGTCATGGTCACATCCAAGTTGAATTTCGGCCTCATCGACTACGGCAAGAACACGAAGAACGTGAACGCGATCGTCGAGGCCGCGTCCGCCCGCCTCGGCCAAGCCGACGTCGTCAAGCCGGTAGCGAGCGTCTGACGATCCAGCAGCTCTCCAACCCCTCAACCAAAAGAGGCAGCACGCTGTCGCCCGCCTTGCCTTTGCCCTCTTCAGACGAGTGAGGCGACTGCGAGCGCGCGCAGCATCATGGTCGGGTCGGCCCCTGCCTTCCCGACGAGTGAGCGACGCGCAGCACCGGAGGAAGAGCTACGGCAGAGAGCCCCGCATAAGACCCGGCGACGGGAACGACTACTGTGGTGAGCATGAGTGAAACATCTGCAACTGCCGCCGGCCCGCTCAGGTCCGGCATCGATCCGGCGTCGTTCTCCGGCGTCGTCAAGCCTTCCGACGATCTGTTCCGTTACGTGAACGGTCCGTGGATCGACACGTATCGTCTGCCCGACGACCGTTCCCGCTACGGCTCGTTCGACAAGCTCGCCGAGGATGCGGAGAATCAGATTCGCGATATCCTCGAAGACGAGAACGAGAACGAGGGTGAGAGCACGAACGCCAGCGCCGCCGAGGCGGCCGTCACGCCGGCCGCGAAGTCGCGCGCCCTGTACCGTTCGTTCCTTGATACGGACGCGATCGAGGCGGCCGGCATCACACCGATCAGGCCCGCGCTCGACGCAATCGACTCCGCCGCGGACAAGACCGCGCTGACCCGCGTGCTCGGCGCTCTGAATCCGGAGGGCGGCGCCGACCTGTTCGGTCTGGCGATCTACGGCGACCCGGGCGCCCCGGAATTCAACATCGCGCACGTCGAGCAGGGCGGCATCATGCTGCCGGACGAGGCGTACTACCGTGAGGATCATTACGCGCCGGTGCGCGAAGCGCACGCGCACATGGTCGCCGCGCAGCTCGTGAACGCCGGTTACGCGCCTGCCGCCGAGGACAATCCGAACGTCGACGACGAGCTGCCGACGCGCGGCGACGTGGACGACGACATCGAGAACACGGACGGCGACGGCGAGGATGTCGCGATACCGACGCCGAGCGAGGCCGCGCTCGACCTGGCCCGTCGCTTCCTCGACGTGGAGACGAGAATCGCCGCGAACCATTGGGACAATGTGGCGACGCGCGATTCGGTGAAGACGTACAACCCCACCGATTACGCCGATTTGGCCGCCACGTTGAAGCATTTCGATCTGGACGCGTGGATCGACGCGTGGCAGCACGCGTATGACGCGACGCCTGCCGCGACCGTGCAGCCGCTCGACTTCCGCGGGGTGTTCGACCGTGTGATCGTGCACGAGCCGAGCTTCCTGACGGGACTTGACGCGTTCTGGGAGGCGGCTGACCTGGAGGATCTGAAGCTGTGGGCGCGTGTCCACATGATCGTCGGTTCGGCCTCGTACCTGTCGCGCGCGTTCGACGTGACGAACTTCGATTTCTTCGGCAAGGTGCTGTCCGGTCAGAAGAAGCAGCGTGTGCGCTGGAAGCGCGGCGTGAGTCTCGTCAACGGCATCTGCGGCGAGGATGTGGGCCGCGAGTATGTGAAGCGCCACTTCCCGGAAAGCTCGAAGCAGCGCATGGAGCAGCTGGTCGCGAACCTGATCGACGCATACCGCGTGTCGATCACGAATTCGGATTGGCTGGGCGAGGCGACGAAGGCGAAGGCGTTGGAGAAGCTCTCCAAGTTCACGCCGAAGATCGGCTACACGAACCATTGGCGCGACTACACGGCACTGGACGTGCACGCGGACGCGACGCTCGCCGACAACATGAAGGCCGCCTCCCTGTACGAGACCGGATACCAGCTGGCGAAGGTCGGCAAGGCGGTCGACAAGGACGAGTGGCTGATGAACCCGCAGACGGTGAACGCCTACTATGAGCCGACCATGAACGTGATCGTGTTCCCGGCGGCGATCCTGCAGCCTCCGTTCTTCGACCCGGAGGCGGAGGATGCGGCCAACTACGGCGGCATCGGCGCGGTGATCGGCCACGAGATCGGCCACGGCTTCGACGATCAGGGGGCGCAGTACGACGGCGACGGCAAGCTCAACGACTGGTGGACCGCAGAGGACAAGGCGAACTTCGAGGCGCGCACGAAGGCGCTGATCGAACAGTACAACGCGTTCGTCCCGCGCCAGCTGGCCGAGAAGTACGCCGACGAACCGGAGAAGGCCCCGCATGTGAACGGCGCGTTGACGATCGGCGAGAACATCGGCGATCTGGGCGGTGTGAACATCGCGTTGAAGGCGTACGCGTTCGCGTTGGACAAGGCCGCGGGCCGTCCGGAGGACGGTTCGATGGCGGCGATTGCGGCGTCGCTCGATGCCGCGCCGGAGCTTGACGGGTTCACCGGCCTGCAGCGGTTCTTCCTCAGCTACGCGTCGATCTGGCGCACGAAGAACCGTGACGAGCTGGCCGAGCAGTACCTGCAGATCGACCCGCACTCCCCCGCCGAGTGCCGTACGAACGGCATCGTCCGCAACGTCGACCTCTTCTACAAGGCCTTCGACGTGCACGAGGGCGACGCCATGTATCTGGCCCCCGAACAGCGCGTTCGCATCTGGTAAGAAGTGTGCGTCGCGAATGCGATGCACACTTCTGCTCAAACGTGAGTATTGCGGGCGGTGCACGACGAAAGACGCGCACCGCCCGACCGACGTCACATTTCAGGATCGCCGAAGTCGTCGGAGGAATCACCTCCGACGGCACCTGCGCCGCCGGAGGTGACAGCATCGCCACCGCCCGTTCCGCGCACTTCGCCGGTGACGGGGTCGATGGCACCGTCGACACCACCGGACTCGCCGGGCGTGCCCGCACCGGCACCGGCACCGGCAGCCGCATCACTGCCACCGCCACCGGCACCATCACCGATGCCGTTCGTGTCGATGACGACGCCAAGCGCTGAGCCGACATTGGCTGCGGGATTCGGCGGAATCGCCGGATTCATCGGATTCGAGGGCGGCCCCGCGGTCCCACCGACGCCCGCGCCACCAGCACCGCCGACACCGCCAGCACCAGCACCAGCACCAGCACTCTCACCCCCTTCCGGCGTCTGTGCATCGGCCTGCCGCCGATTGTTGATTTTGTTGAGCCGGGCGATGCCCTGGCTCAGGTCCGGACCGACGGCGGAGGCGTCGATGACCGGCGTGCTGCGGTCGACGCCCTCCTTCTGCCAGCGTTCGGTGCGCAGCATGCCGGTTACGATGACCGGATCACCTTTCTCAAGCGAGCCGAGGATGTTCTTCGCCAACGTGCGGTAGGCGCACACGCCCACCCACGACGTGCCGCGATCGCGCCACTGTCCGGCGTTCTGGTCAAAGAAGCGTGGGGTGATACCCACGCGGAACGAGCATGCGGGGACGCCCGCATTCGTGGTGAAGGGGGCGGGAGGTCCGCCGAGATTGCCGGTGATGGTCACCAGCGCTTGTTGGATGCCCATGGTGAGGTCCTTTCCGTCCGGCCGCTCGGCCGGCGTTGCATCGTTGCGGTGATTACGGTTCTGTACCGGGAAGCCCGTGCGACGCCGATCTCCCCGGTGCATCCAGCGTGCGCCATCGCGCGCCTCCACCGCCACAGCGACAAAGCAATGTGGAAAGAGCCCCTCACCCCGGGCGTGTTGTGGATAGCGTGTGGACGGATACGCGTTATCCACCGTTATGCAAAGAATCTTTCCGGCAACACCGTCGGTCAGCCAGCGCCCCCCGGTCACGCCACACCGCGCCGCGCGTGCACGGACGCACTCAGCCACCCTGCCGCTCGAAAATCCGACCGCTGCCCTCAAGCGGCGTGCGACGCCCCACCTCGGTGGATTCGCGCACGACCATCGGGCATTCCACGCCGAACACGCCGTGATGCGGGTGCCCGTTGATTGCGTCGAGCAGGTATTTCGCCGCCATTCTGCCGATCATCGCGATGTTGTTGTCGAACGTGGTGAGCGTCGGATGCACGTTCGTGGCGAACACGAACCAGTTGTCGTGCCCGATCACGGCGACGTCGCGCGGCACATCCTTGCCGATGGCGGTGAGTCCGCGTACCGCGCCGCGCGCGATCTCGTCGCTCAGGCAGTAGATCGCGTCGAGATGCGGGTGGCGTTCGGCGAGCATCCGCGCCGCGCGTTCGCCCCATTCCTCGCCCCATGTGTCGAACAGCATGTCGATCGGCTGGAAGTCGTAGAGGGTGAACGTGCGTTGCGCGCCTTTCGCACGGTCGCGCGCCGCCTGGAAATCCTCGGCACCACCGATGACCGCGATGTAGCGGCGGCCGATGCTCAGCAGGTATTCGATGGCCTGCGCGCCGGCGCCCACGTTGTCGCAGATGATGCTGCAATCATCCGGATCGCGCGACGGATCGTACGTGTAGACGACGGGCAGTCCCATCGTGGTGCGCGCGTCGAGCGGCGGACGCGGGTTCGTCGTGCTGCCTACGACGATCAGCCCGTCCACACCGTAGGCGGCGAGACGGTCGATGTGGCTGCGTTCCAGCGACGGTTGGCCATGCGAGCTCATGAGCAGCGCCGCGTGGTTGGAGGCGCCGAGCGTCGTTTCGGCTCCGGTGAGCAGCGGCAGTGAGAATCGCCCGTTGTAGTCGGAGGTGATGAGTCCGACGAGACCCGAGCGCCGGCGCCGGCGGGCGACGTGCGTGCGCTCCGTGGGACTCATGTAGCCGAGACGCTGCGCGGCCGCCGCGACGGCGCGCTGCGTCTGCGGGGAGATGCGGTCGGCGTGCCGCAGCGCCTTCGACGCGGCGGACACCGACACGTTCGCCTCCCGCGCCACGTCGGCGAGCGTCACCTTGCGCCCTGCTGTTCCGGATGCCCCTGTCGCCATGGGACCATGCTACCCCGCAACGTCTGTGAGCGTTAACTCACGCATTCCCGTCAAAGCGTTCAGGCAGCGGAATCCGCGTCGATCAGACGCGTCGACCCGCGCGGCACGAGACGGCAGGACACGTAGTCGGTGCCGTGGCGGCGCGTGCCGTTGAGCGCGTCGAGCAGGTAGCGGGAGGCGAGACGGCCGACCGCCTCGCCGTTGTTGTCGATGCTGGTGATCGTCGGATGCGTGGCGGTGACGAACACCGCACGGTTGTCGTGGCCGATGACCGCGACATCCTCGGGGACCCGGACGCCGCGGCGCTGCAGCTCGTCGAGCGCGCCGCGGGCCAGCGGATCGTTCTGGCAGATGACCGCGTCGAAGTCCACGTGTTCGTCATCGAGCAGACGACGCACGGATTCACGCCCCCAGTCCTCGGTCCACGCGCCGAACCGCACCTGCCCGACAGGTTCCATGCCGAACTCGGACAGCGCCTCCAACGTGCCTTTGAGACGGTCGGAGGCGGCGACGAACCGTCGGTCGCCGGCGATCACGGCGATGTGATGCCTGCCGCAGTCGATCAGATGGTTGACGGCGAGACGCCCCGCCTCGAGATTGTCGCAGGTGACCGAACAGTCCATCACGTTGGTGGACGGCCCGTACGCGTAGACGATCGGAATGCCCCATCCGTCGCCGAGCGAGGGATGCGGGTTCGTCTCGTCGTGGATGACGATGAGGCCGTCCACGTTCATCGAGATGAGCTGCTCGACGCTGCCGGGTTCCAGCGAGGCGTCGGACCGGGCGTTGGCGAGCAGCACGCTGATGCCGCGCGAGCTCATCTCCTGCTCGATGCCGACGAGCACCGGGCTCGTGCAGTGCGCGGTGAGCTCGTAGGTGAGCACGCCGATGCTGCTGGTGCGGCCGCCCGCGAGGGACTGCGCCTGCTTGTTCGGCGAGTATTCAAGTCGCCGCGCGGCATCGAGCACGCGGGCGCGCGTGGCGTCGCTGATGCGCGGCTTGTTGTGCAACGCCTTGGATGCGGTGGAGATCGATACGCCGGCGGCGGCGGCCACGTCCTCCAGGCGCGCCGTGATGCGTGCGTCCCTGCCCATGGATGGCGTCCTTTCTGCGATGTCTGGGCGCGAGGCCGATGCGCGAAATCGATGCGCGAGTTCGACGTCCGCGATGACGGATCGTTGCCCGAATCCCCATCGTAGCCGAAAGAACCGTGTCCCGGCAGGCGGATCAACTGGGATCAGCCCGCCGGGACACGGCGTGGAAAGGAAGGGAATCAGGAGATTGAAACCGGCTTGCCTCAATGGCCCCGGAAGCCGGCGAAGGGGGATGGATGGCAACCGACGATGCCGGTCGCCATCCATCCCGGATCGGATCAGGCGTTGGCCTCCTCGGCCTTGAGCTGAGCCTCGTGGCGCGCGGCCAGCTCGGCCTTGATCTGCGGCTCCATCTTCTCGAACCTGCGGTAGAAGCACATGATCACGGCGACGATCACGTACACGATCACCGGCAGCCAGATGAAGCAGAAGCTGATCGCGTCGAGCGCGGACTGCGGCTGGGTCTTCAGGTTGGCGTCGAAGCCGGCCGCACCCATGATCTCCAGCGGCAGGAAGGCGCCGAAGCCGGAGCCGACCTGGATGCAGAAGGCGGAGCCGACGGCGGTCAGGAAGCCGGCCGCGTGGATGCCGGTCTTCCACTCGCCGTAGTCGACGGTGTCGGCGAGCATGCCGAACGGCATACCGCAGGCGATGGCGGCACCGAAGACGCCGATGGTCCAGAAGATGACCGCGAGGGCGACGGAATCGCCGGCGAGCGGCATCAGGGCCTGGCCGATCATGCCGGTGACGAGGCCGATGATCATGGTGAGGGTCTTGTTCTTGGTCTTGTTCGCGATGATCGGCATGGCGATGGTCGCGAGGATGCCGAGCACCTGGACGCCGTTGAACAGGGAGGTCAGGTTGCGGTTGTTCAGGATGTACTGCGCGTAGTAGGTGGACACGCCGTTACGGGTGGACTGGGCGACCCAGTAGATCACGAAGGCGACGACCAGGATGATCCACGGCCAGTTGCCCTTGGCGGCCTTGAGGGAGTCCTTCATCGGAATCGGCTTGTTGAGTTCCGGATGGTAGTTGCGCTCGTTGAGGTTCTTGAAGGCGAACAGGAGCAGCGCGATGGCGATGAGACCCCAGATCGCGGTGACGATCATGAAGCCGGTCTTGTCGCCGCCGCCGACGAGCGTGCCGAAGAAGCCGACCAGCGGGATGGTGAAGGACGAGGTGATGAAGGAGCCGATGGAGCCGCCGCACATGCGGAAGCTGTTGGCGTTCATGCGCTCCTCCGGATCGGAGGTGAGGTTCGGCAGGATGGCGGTGATCGGGGTCTGGATGCCGGTGTACACGGCGCCGGCGGCCAGGATGTAGGTGATCAGCGCGTACCAGAACTTCGGGGCGCCGTCCGGCACGGACGGGGCGGTGAAGGCGATCCACACGGTGACGGCGAACGGGATGCACAGCCACAGGAACCACGGGCGGGACTGGCCCCACTTGGTGTTGGTGTGGTCGACGATGGAGCCCCACACGACGGCGGAGATGGCGTCGGCAAAGCGGGCGACCAGGAGGATCGTGCCCGCGCCGAGCGCGCCGGCGGCCGGGATGTGGAACACGTTGGTGTAGAAGTACATGATGTACGAGGAGATCGTCACGTACAGCAGGTTTCCTGCCATATCGGTAAAGGAGTATGCGATCTTCTCCTTGACCGACAGCTTCACGGCGGAAGCGTCCTTGGTTGCAGCACTCATTGCTTGTCCTTCTTCGTTGATTAGTTTGAAAATCTTTTCGATTCCCTCTGCTCCCCCTGTTCCGGGGGAGCTGTCGGCCTGCGGCCGGCTGAGGGGGTGTCCCCTCGTCAGGGGGCACGGGGAATCAGAAGTCCGAGTCGAACCAGACCTGCATCTGGCCGACTTCGCGGTTGGCCCACGCGTAGTACGGGATGAGCTTCAGGTCGTAGGATTTCTCGCCGACCGGATGCTCTTCGACGTCCGCGAACAACGGGAAGGACTCGTCGTCGTGGGTGCGCTTGGTGGCTGGAATCGTAATGACTTCCACGCCATCGAGCTCGCCGAAGTGGTATTCGGCCTTGGCGCGGGAGGCATCGTGACTGCCGATGTGGTAGTTCCACAACGGAGCGGAGTTGTCGGCTTCCTCGGCGCAGAAGACGATCGGGCCGCGCATCACGGCGATCTTGCCGATGTCGTGGCGCACGACGGTCTTGGAGCGCATGAACTTGACGGCCATGTCGAGGTCGAGCGTGATCGTCGTGGTGCCCGGAGTCACCTCAATGGTCACGAAGCCATCGACCACCGGCAGACGACGGGCATCCTCGCCGTTGACGGTCATCTCATGCTTGGAAGCGGACCACGACGGAATACGCACCAGGAACTTCACCGGGTCAGCGCCTTCCGGCACGTCCACGGTGAATTCGATATGTCCCTCCCACGGGAAGTTGGACTTCTGGGAGACCTTCACGCCGTCGAAGAACTCGGCATCGTTCGCAATGAACTGATGGGCGATAATCTCGCGCTTGTCTTCGTGGGTGGTGTAGAGGTAGCGATCTACGGAGGCGATCAGACGAGCGATGTTGGCCGGGCAGCAAGCGCAACCGAACCATTCGGCGCGGTGCATGAGCACGTGGTAACGGTCAGGGTTGTGCTCGGTGGCTTCCGGATCGGCCTCGAGCGCGTTCACGTAGTAGAAGTGCTTGCCGTCGAGCGCGATGCCGGCGATGGAGCCGTTGAACAGCTCCTTTTCGAGCACGTCCGCGTATTCGCCCTTGGTCTCGATCTCAAGCATCTGCTTGGCAAGGAAGCTCATGGCCACGGAGGCGCAGGTCTCGCCGTACATGGTGTCGTTCGGCAGATCGTAGTCGTAGGTGAACGCCTCGCCGACATGAGTGGAGCCGACGCCGCCGGTGATGTACATACGCTTGGTGACGATGTTGTGCCACAGTCGCTTGGCGGTTTCTTCGAGCTCCTTGTCGCCGGTCAGGCGCGCCACGTGGGCGACGCCGGTGAGCATGTAGCCTACGCGCACGGCATGGCCTTCGGCAGTGAGCTGCTGACGAATCGGGCGGGCGGTCTGGGTGTATTCGTGGGTCCAGCCGCGCATCTGCGGGAAGATATCGGTGGAGCCGTCGCCGATCTTTTCGTTCTGCTTATCGTAGAAGCTCGGATCCTTGCCGCGCACGTCGATGAAGAACTTGGCGAGGTCCAGATACTTCTGCTCATGCGTCACCTCGTACAGGCGGGAGAGCGCCAGTTCGATCTCCGGGTGGCCGTCGGCACCTGGAATCTTGCCGTCTTCTTCACCAAAGTTCGCATCCAGGCAAGCCGCCATTTTCTCAGCGACTTCGAGCGCCTGCTGATTACCGGTGACTTCGAAGTATGCCACGGCAGCCTCAATGTAGTGACCCATCACGTACATTTCGTGGGACTGCTGAATCTGGGTGAAGCGCTCACGGTTCTCGAAAGCACCGGACTTGATGATGTACGGGGTATCCAGGTAGCCGTCTTCCTGCTGGGCGCGGGCGATGAGGTCCACGAGCTTATCGCACAGCTGCTGCAACTGCTCGTCCGGCTCATAAGCCAGAGAGTAGGCGGCCTCTTCCAGCCACTTGTACACGTCGGAATCCTGGAAGACGAAGCCCTTGAACTCGCCTTCTTCATCACCGGCCGCGATGCGCAGGTTACGCACGGCGCGGCTGTAGTGGTAGTCAATATCCTGCTTGGCACCGGAGGGGTCACGCGGAATGTCGATCTTCTGTTCATCGTTGATGACCGCCCACTGGTAGGGAATTACTTCCTTGGCGACGTTTTCACGGTATCGTTTCCAGAACGGCGAAGTAACCGTGACATGCTGGCTCATGATTCGTCCTTTCGACGCTGTAAGTACTGCTTCATCTTCGTTTGAATAACCATGAAAACAGGCTGCAATGCCGACCGATTTTCATGTTCTTACCGCTTGCATTGACGATGGTATGCGCGGTTATTCGTGCAATAATCGAGGTCTTGCGAATGCGAAAATTTTCGCATAATCTGGGCAACATAAGTCGCAAACCTACCCTTGCCGACGTCGCCCGCCTCTCCAATGTTTCCGTAGCCACCGCATCCAGAGCATTGAACGGCACCGACCGCATTTCCGCGGCCACACGGCACGAAGTCATGGCACAGTCATGGCCGCAGCCGAACAACTCGGCTATCGTAAATCCACAAACGGCCACACGCGAAGCAAACGCTCCGGGCTGATTGGACTCATCACTTCTGATTACAACGGCCGATTCGCACTACCGATGCTGACCGGCGCGGAGAATACATTGGGAGCCTCGAATCATGCAGCATTATTGATGAGTTCGCATGGGCGCCCGTCACTGGAGAAAAGCCATATCGATCGGCTTGCCGCACATGGCGTGAATGGTCTGATTGTAGTGGGCAATACGACGAATTCACGCCCGCCGCTCGATCCACGCACCACGATGGGACTGCCGGTGATCTACGCATACGATCCTTCCCGCGATCCCAATGATTGCAGTATTATTTGCGACAATATCGGCGCTGGAGCACAGGCTATTGAATACGTATATGCAATTGCCTCCACAGGCGGCATGTCCTATGGAGGCAATTGCTGTAATCAACCGTTACAACAACGGCATACAATCAGTGGCCGGAATGGCGAGTGCCACCACGACGCATGGCCATAACGGCTGTTCCGGCAGCAACCAGCATTACCGCGATTGCGGCGAATATAGCCACGCCCACACCAGTGTTGGACAATCCGCCTGACGGCTTCTCGCTGGAGGAGCTCTCTTCCGGTTTGCCATTGTTGCCCGGCTTGGAGGAGTTACCGGAATCTCCTTGACCGGACTTGGCAGCTACCGTAATTTCCAGAGAACCAGAAATATTCGAGCCATCGGCAGCGGTAGCGGTAATCGTCACCTTGCCGACAGACTTTGCGCTTACCGCTCCGGTCTTCTCATCCACAGCGGCAATCTTCGGATCGGAAGAGGACCAAGTGACGGTCTTGTTCGATGCATCATCCGGCTTGACGACGGAGGTGAGCACGGCGGATTCGCCGACGGTCAGCTTATCCTTGCCGGATACGGTCACTTCGGTAACCGGCTTCGTCTCAGGAGCTGGCTCAGGCGAGGTCTGCACCGCGGTACGACCGACAGCAATTTTATCGATGTTCGGCGCATATCCATCGGCATTCCCAAGTAGCAGCGTGTTATCGCCCTTCTTCAGATTGACACGAATCGATGTGGTCCAGTACTTAGCCCAACCCCTGGTATTAGCGAACACCACATGCTGAGCAGTTGCACTGTCACCGTTTACGGTCACGTCAGCCCAACGGTTTTCGGTCTGGAAACTGTTGTTATCGGCGACTTGGTTCTGTGCATAGGTGAACGTCAACGTGTAATCACCATCTTCAGGTGCGTTCACCTTGTTGAACTGCAGAGTGTTGCCGGCACCTGCTCCCACATAGGCCACGATTTTGTTCCCTTCGACCCTGGCAGCACCCGATAATGTATTGTCGGAGGACTCGGCCTCATACACATCAGGCGACGTCGCATCATCTTCAAGAGAGATTGCATCAATCTTCACTCCGGTGGATCCACTGTCCAAACCAAGCACATCAATTTGGCTCAATCCAATCGGCAGATACGCGCGAACCGTAGCCGTATTCCAAGCATTTGCGTCGGCAGTCTGAGGCAACGTCAGCGTAATCGTCTGTTCTCGGTTGAGCTTCAGCTCGAGCTTGCGGTTAGCGGGAAGACCGTTAGACGCCGGCGCGGAATAACGAACATGAATGTCGGAGTATCCATCCTTGGCGGAGGTCACAAAGAACGCCGCGTCAGAATCCTTACCATCGAATCCAGTTACGTAGCCGGTTCCAGAGTATCCAGACGATCCACCGTAACCGATGGATGCCGTACCGGCAGTACGGGCATACTCCGCCTCATACTGACCGGTCTTGGTTCCTGAAATGGAAGTTGCCGGAGTCACAATTGCATAGTATGCCGAAGCCTTTTTCAGCCCGGAAAGCACCATGCCACTGTTCAGTTGCGCTGCACTGTAATCACTTTCTGCAACGACATAGTCACCAGTGGACGGCTCGCCCTTGTCCACACCGTAGACGGTCACATGGGCTCCGTCGGGGAATTTGGAACCGGAAATCTTCAGATTAACTGCATAGTTCGCTGCATCAGAACCTCCGAACAGGATACGAGCCTGCTGCTTGGAAGCATCATAGGAAGCCACAGCCTGCGTGGTCTGGTTTTTATCAGCCAATTGCACGTTTACCGTGTTGCCGGTCATGCGACCATACCAGTTGTATAGCCACCATGAGCCAGTGGCCTGATTATTGCGCACAATCAGCTGATCAAGATCACCGGCAGGCTGCCAGTACGGCAAATCGGCAGAGACCTTGGCGTTCTCAAAACGAGTCACGTACTGCACCATGGAACCAGGGGTCTGCAAATATGACGTACTGTTTGGAGCGTATTCGTTGATGCTTACCGGAATATTCGCATCAGGACCAAGCACATCATCAACGATCTTGTTCCAATCATCAAAATCAGTAGTGAACTTCTGCGGGGTGCCCAACTCATGCCAAGTCACAATGTCTGGAATAACGTTGTTTTCCTTGGCGAACTGAAGAAAATCACGGTAATGATTGGAGTAATAGCTGGAGAAGTTCGGTCCGGCAATCCGAGCATTGGGGTCAAGGCTGCGGATGTAATTGAACAGCTTCTTCCAATCTTCCTTCATCTTCACCCAGTTAGGGTTATCCGGGTTGAAGTTTTTGTCCACGTTCTTGTTTTGGCTGATGCATACGCCCTGCTTATAGTTGGCATCACCACAATCGGGTTCATTCAGCGGCACATAGACGTACGAGTCCTTATAGGGACTCTGTTGTACAGCCTCAACCTGCTTCTTCAGCAGCGGGAAATAATCCTCTTCAATGCTTGGATTGTATACGGAATAAGGCCAAGGAACGGGATAGAAATCCTTGAGATATATCTGGATATCGCCGCCACCGTTACGCTTCCACTGCTCCGCAGTGGTCATAACATCACCATTGGGATGTTGTTTGCCATCGATTGGCCGCCCCACCATGGAATGCAGATAAGACAATCCGTTCAGTGTAGTATCCGTTGGAGCGCCATCATCGGCAATACCATACAGGAAGCCTGTCGCCCCGTGCATAACCTCGCCAGTCGATTGATCCAAGTTGACGGAAATATTCGTCGCCTGAGACTCATCGGCAACTGCCGAATTCACCACTGTGGTTGATGCCACTACTGCGCCAGCACCAAGTGTCGTCACTGCAAGCAGTGACGCCAACAATCGTCGTATTTGCATACTTCTCCTTTGATTGATAGACGCATACGCAGTCGTTGCGGAAGCATGGCCAGAAAACCGGCTTCTTTACCGACGCCATATGCCTTGTTGTTGCCCGCCACCATTACCATCAGGAGACGGATGCCTTCGCGGCATGCAAGCCTTCATTCGAGCCTGCCGCGAAGGAGGGTCCTTTTTTTCTTATCCTCTGTACTCTGGTCGAACCGAACAAGACTGGCGCTAGAGCACGGTTTCACGCACCCAGACCTGCATTTGGCCTTCCGTGCGGTTGCACCACGCGTAATACGGGATCATGGTGAGCTCGGCCGCTTGACGTTCAACCGGCTTATCGACGGCAACATACAGGCTCGTGTTCTCCTGCACATCGCGAACTCCGCCGAATGTCAGCACCTCGACACCGTCCAGCAACTTGCTGTCATAACGCTCATGCATTTGCGCATTCACAGGCATGCTGTATGTCCATAAATCATGTGGATTATCCGCCTGCTCCATGCAGTAGACGATAGGTCCGCGAGCCACGGCGAGTTTGCCGGCATCAGCTTTGACATTAAGCGACGCGCGTAGGCATCGAACCGACATATCAAGCACCAGTTTGATATGAGTCTTCTTCTTGGAGACATCCACAGCAATGAAACCATCGCGCGGCTTTACATACGTACGGCGCCCATCGATATCCAACGTCCACTTGGTACTCCAGGCAGGAATACGCAAAGCGATGCTACGCTGCACACCCTTCGGATTGCTGACATCGAATTCGATGTCTCCGCTCCATGGGTAGCCTTCGCCCGGTTGAGATTGGGTAATGACAACATTATCGGCGAATGCAGCCGTATTGGCAACGTATTGGTGTGCATAAATCACATTGCCTTTCACCGTATATAGATAGCGATCCAGTGACGCAATCAATCGCACGATGTTGGCTGGGCAGCATGCGCAATCGAACCATCCGGCACGACGAGTCAGCACATGAGCCTTAGTCGGATTGCCTTTGGATGCGGCGGGATCCGCTTCCAAAGGATTCACGTAGAAGTATCGCGTACCATCCAACTGGATGCCTGCAAGCATGCCATTGAACAGTTCCAGTTCCATAACATCGGCGATGGCACCGGTGGGGTGGCTCTCCATTAACGCTTTGCCGAAGAACAGCATGGCTACAGATGCACAGGTCTCGCCGTAGCCCGAATCATTCGGAAGATCATCGTCATAACTGAACGATTCGCCAATCTGGCAGGAACCGACATTACCAGTCACATACATACGGTGACACACGATATTCGTCCACAACCGTTCGGCGGCGGCCAGCATACGTGCATCGTCAAGCAAGTATCCGACTTCGGCGATGGCAGTGGCCATATAGAGCAGACGGACCGCATGGCCCTCTGCTTTGTCGAGGTCGAGCACCGGCTTTTCCATGATGAAATAACTCAGCGGCATGTGCAGATCCTTATAGAACTGCGGCCCGCCCGCATAATCCTGTTCATCGAAGAATTCCGGATCCATGCCACGCACACGAATGAACCAAGCAGCCAGATTCAGCCAACGCTTTTCACCGGTTGCCTTATACAGGCGCGCCAAGGCAAGCTCGATTTCAGGATGGCCATCCGGACCATGGACCTTGCCTTCGCCATCACCAAAATACTGGTCGATGCAGTCTGCTGCGCGACGGGCCACGTTCAAGGCTTTCTGACTGCCAGTGGACTCCCAGTTGGCAACAGCGGCTTCGATGAAATGTCCCATTGTGTACAGCTCATGGCTCCATCGCAAACCACGGAATCGTTGATCGGCGGGCAAATCAATCTCAAACTTGGTGTCGATATACCCATCTTTATCCTGAGCATCCTCGAAAAGACCCACGACTTCGTCAACCTGACGTTCAAGCTCATCGAGATTCACGTTCGGGTCGTCGCCGGCGAAACCGAGCGCATAACTTGCCGCTTCCAGCCACTTGGACACATCAGTGTCCTGGAATGGCTGGCCACTGAATGAGCCTAGCTCCCGTCCCGCGGCAATGCGCAGGTTACGCATGGAATGGCTGAAGTTGCTTCCATTTTCACCCCATGCCGCACCTTCCGGTACATCGACGGGCACTTCATCGTTCAATGCACGCCACTGGTAGGGCAGCGCATTGTTCAGCGCCATTGAACGGTAGCGCCCCCAGAATTTGGACGTGATGGACACCTGAGGCTCGGCCGGCTTGCAAACGTCAGCATCATCACTTGCGGACTTCGATACGTTGCCAGTCATACGTTTTCCTTCCTTCCACAACAAGGCGGAATATCAATCCTTCATGCCACTGGTTTTGATGCCTTCGGTGATGTACTTCGAGCAGAAGATGTACAGAATCGCCGGAGGAACAATCATCAGCATTGAGAACGCCATTTGCAACGGCCAATTGGTCTGGTTGCCGCCACCGGCGAGCTGGAACGAGGTCAGTGCACCTACGGTCAATGGCTTGAGATTGTCGGAATCGATGAAAATCAACGGAGTGAACAGCTCATTCCACCAGAAGCTTGCGGACATGATGCCCACAGTGATGAAAATCGGCTTGCCAAGCGGAACGATCACCTTCCAGAACGCCTGCCAGCGGTTGCATCCGTCAAGCATGGCAGCCTCATCGATGGAATCCGGAATGGAAACGAAGAACTGGCGGAACAGGAACACGTTGTACGGCTGGGCGAAGAACGCCGGCAGAATCAATGGCCAGAACGAATCCAGCATGCCGAAAGCGCGGAACAGCAAATACTGGGGGATGACCAACGTGGCGGTCGGCACCATCATCGTGGCGATGATGACGGCAAACACCACACCGCGGCCCTTAAAGTGCATACGGGCCAACGGATAGGCCACAATCGAGCTGGACAGCAAAGTACCGACAGTATTGCCGATGCACAGAATCAGCGTGTTGCGCAGGTACAACAATGTGGATGGATTGCTCAGCACCGTAGCGTAATTGCTCCATTGCGGATCACTGGGGAACAATTGCGGCGGGAAGGTGGAGATGCCGGTCAGCGTTTTCAGCGAATTGCAGAAAATCCAGTAAATCGGGAAGAACATGAACAGTGCGACGATGATCATCACCACGTACTGCAGTACGGTGAACCATTTAGGAGCTTTGAACATGATTATCTCTTTTCGTCTTTACAAACGTGGAGTTACTTGCGGTCCATAAGCTTGAACTGCAGAGCGCCGACGATGGCAACGATGATGAACAGCACGACGGCGAGCGCGGATGCCTGGCCCATGTTGAAGCTCTTGAACGCCTTGTCGTAGATGAGCAAGCCAAGCACTTTGGTAGCATCGCCGGGACCGCCGCCGGTCAACGGGTACAGCAAAGTGAAGGCTCCGTTAAAGGAGTTCACGGTGCAGCTGACCACGTTGAACAGCATCATCGGGGCAATGCCCGGAATGGTCACATGGCAGAACTTCTGCCAACCGTTGGCGCCATCCAACGAGGCAGCCTCATAGAGTTCGGTGGGCACATCTTTTAAGGCGCTATTGCTGTTTTCGTGGGTGTGGGTTCGTTGTTGAGCCGTTGTGGGAGTAAGAGAAGAGCGCTTTTTGGGTAGGATGTTTAACGACCAAGAAAAACACAGCCAAAAA